>JAKPAN010000106.1 GCA_029779475.1 Pseudomonadota bacterium | reverse complement strand
CGACCACGATCCCGCAATCGATCTTCGACAACGCACTCAACACGGTGCGCGGGATCGAGAACATTATGAACACCGGCTCCAATATCCGGTACATGATGGGGAACCTGGACGGGCAGTTTCGGAGCTTCTATCCGGGTGTCTACGATCAGATTTCGCAGCTTCGTGGCATTTCCAGCGCGCAGTCGCTGCTCAACGAGTATTCCCGACACCAGCAGTCGTTCGACTCCGCGCTCACGGCGCTGAAAGCGGCGCAACAGCAGTCCTACGACATGTCCAGCGACCAGTACCGGATGGACTACGCCGGGTGGTCGTTGATCGGTGCTGACGGCAACCTCGACGCGATGCAAGCCGCCGGCGAGTACGCGCAAATGAGTGCGCAGCAGCTCATGAAGATGCGCCAGCTCGCGCTCGTGCAGATTCAGATGCAGGCCTCGATCGAAGCCAACCGCACGCGCGAGGCCGACTTGCGTCGTGCCGCAGTCGAGATTTGGACCACGGACAAGCCGATGCCGGCGCAGTCGACGCCGCACCGCTCCGAGGGCTTCTGATGCGCGGCCGTTTCGCGCTCCTTGTGACGTTGCTCGCGATCGCGCTCGCCGCTGTTGGCGGCGCGATCGTTTACGTCGTGGTTCGCGAGCCGGCGCGCCCTGTCGCGCCGGCGGCCGACGCACCGGCGGCGCCGCAGCAGACGCCACACAACTCCGGGAATTTCTGACCTATGTCACGCAAGCAATGGACCTTCGCACTCGTCGCTGCCGCCGCCCTGGTTGCGCTCTACGCGCCTGACGTGCTGGCGCAGGACCAGACGCAGCAGCGGTTCGACGGCGTGCTCAACGCCTTCCGCGACCAGTCGATCCGCTGGCAGGGCACGCTCGCGATGGCGGCGAAGTACATGTTCTTCGCGCTTGCGCTCATCCAGTTCGCGTGGACGAACATGCGGCTGGCGCTCAAGGGCGGCGACGCATCCGACTTCATCGCGACGAACACGGTGCAAATCCTCGGCACGGG
>JAKPAN010000089.1 GCA_029779475.1 Pseudomonadota bacterium | reverse complement strand
AAGTGAACCTGAAAACTCATGTCGCCGCCGCCTGCGCGTGGCGGTAAGTTCGGAATTGCGACGTTCTGAACCACCGCAACGCGACAGGAGGCAGCGATGTCACTTTACGCAGCGATCGATCTACATTCCAACAACAGCGTGCTGGCGATCATCGACGAAACCGATGCGCCCTTGCGGCAACGTCGATTGCCCAATGATCTGCCGGCCATCCTCAAGGAGCTGGAGCCGTTCCGCGAGGAAATCACCGGCATCGTCGTGGAGTCGACGTACAACTGGTACTGGCTGGTCGATGGCCTCAAGGCGCATGGCTACCGGCTACACTTGGCCAACACCGCCGCCGTGCCGCAGTACGCCGGGCTCAAATACAGCGGCGACGAATCCGATGCCCGACATCTGGCGCACCCGTTTTGTACCAACCCCTTCAGTCCAGTGGCGATGGCTTTCAACGCTGCGGAAATCCTTTCCTGGCTGGTTGCTACACCTCCGATATCTCGTGAATTCGGGCATCGACCTCCAATGCCGCGTTTTGATATCCATTGGAAACAATCTGATCGATGTAGGTCGGCAGAAATGCAGCAATCGAGCCCGCCTGTTCGTATTGATAGACGTGTCGAAATTCATGAGAGAGTAAGCGAATGCTTTCGCCATGACCGTGACAAGCGAATACTGCGTATCCCAACGTGAGTCCAGCCATGTTGCGGCCAATGAGTTCTGTGGCAGTCGCTGCGTCCTGAAGAAGTGGATCATCCGGTATGGGTATCTGCCGCACGTCAAGGATGCGAATGCGCTCTGGACGGACAACGCCGACACACCTTGCGATCGAGATGAACGGTTCGTGGAGCGGACGACCAAACTGCAAGACGATTCTTGCTTGCTCCTCAGCCCACGCGATGGCTCGTGGGACCAATGCGGGCAGTTCCCTGCGAATATCGAACCCGATGGATTCCAACGCTGCTGTTCTAGTCATTTGAATAGTTCATCGTGGGCACTATTGGACGCTGCGTGAAGCCAATCGCTTAGTGATGCGTTCAAGATCGGTACGGATGGCATAGATCGGATCGGCAGCGCATCGGCGAAGTGTCATGGCGAAAGCTGCATCGTGATCTGCGTTCTGCGCGTGCAGTGCAAGTTCGACGGTGGTTATCACGTCTCCAATCAGACTCAGTCGATTGACCAGTGCTTGCATGGAGGTAGGGATGGGTTGCGATGCCGTCGTTTGCCCTCGGCCCTTCCGGCGTGTCCTGCCTGGCTTCTTTACCACCATCGACGCTTCTCGTTCGTACATTGACCGAACGATAGGTGGCGATTACGGCGAGTGTCTAGGTAGAGTCAACTTTCTCAGCCGTATCATCAAAAATCGGGGCGTAACTATCAGTCAGGCATACCGCCCCAACGTCGCCGCCGCATCCGCCGCACCGAAGTCCTCGCTCCAGTCTTCCATGAGCGCGACGAGCATGAGCTTTTCGAACTCCGCACCGAATCGCCGCACGATCGCATCCGGATCACGCACTCGCTTCTGGTCGCCGATCACGCCGAAATGCACGCGGCCGTTGTAGCTGAGGATCGAAAGTCCCAAACCGATTGAGCCGGTTTGCGGTACCCAGAACATAAGTTCGCGTACTTCGACGCCTGCCATGAACAGCGGTTGCTGCGGGCCGGGCACGTTGGTCGCGACCGTGGTCGCCTTGCGGCTGAACAGTTCGAGCGCTGGGCCTTGCAGCGCGGCGGGCGCCATGCCGAGCGCGGCGAGCAGGCCGAAAGCGACGACGGCTTGGCGGCGGCCCTTGAGGTCGCGCATACAGGCGGCGACACGTTCGAGTCGGCACAGCGGATTGGCTTCGCCGATCGGCAGATCGAGGAAGACGAGGCCGAAGTGGTTGCCGAGTTTCTTCGCGTGTTCGAGCGGACGCAGGTTGACCGGCACGGTCGCGCGGATCGTGAGGCCGTCGACGTCTTCGCCCTGGTCGCGCAGGTAGCCGCGCAGCGCGCCCGCGGCGCAGGCGAGCAGCACGTCGTTGACGGTGCAGCCGAGTGCCTTGCCGAGTGTCTTCACTTCTTCGAGCGGCAACGGCTCGGCCCAGGCGACGCGCTTGGCAACACCGAGCCGGCCCTTGAACCCGGTCTTCGGGTCGTCCGAGAGCGTGAGCGCGATGGCGAGTTCGCGCGTGATCTCGCTGCCCTCGTGCGCGAACTCGGCAGCGACGGACGGATCGGCCATCATCTGCGCGAGCTTTTGCCAAGTCTTTTCGCTCGCGGAAAACACTTTCTGCAAGCCGCCCTGCATCGGCTCAAGCAGGCGTTCCAGCACACTGCCGCGATCGCGCTTGAGCCAGGTTTTCGCGAGTTCCGCATGCGCCTCGGGCTGCGGCGCGGTGTCGGTGAGCGAGAGCAGCACCTGCACGAGTGCGAGGCCGTCGGCGTAGCAGTGGTGGATGCGCGCGATCAGCGCGGCGCCGCCCTGGTAATTCTCGACGAGGTGGAATTGCCAAAGCGGCTTGGAGAGATCGAGCGGCGTCGAGGCAAGATCGCTGACGAAACGTTCGAGCGCGATCTTGTCGGCCGCGCCCGGCAACGCGGCGACGCGCACGTGCCAGTCGATATCGAAATCAGGATCGGTTTCCCAATGCGCGCCGCTCGCGCCGACGACGGCTTTCTGGCGGAAGCGCCGGAACGCGAGGAAACGTTCGAGCAGCAGCGCACGCACGCGCGCCGCGTCGAGCGGGCCGGCGAACATGAGCACGCCGGTGATCATCATGCGGTTGGTCGGCCGCTCCATGCGCAGCCACGCCGTGTCGACTTTCGACATCGGCTCGCGCGCGCCACGCTCCTCGTCTGCCACCGATCGCCTCCCCTCGCGCCCGCGGCTGCGGGAACGCCGTCCAGCATCGTCGGCGCCGTGCAAAAACGCAACCGCGTTACGCGCTCAAGACAGCATGAGCGAGCGCATCGAGATCGAGGCGAGGTCGAAGCCTTGGTTGAACCACGCCAGCTCATCGGCCTGGTCGGCGACGCCGAGCGTGTACAGCAACGGCAGGAAGTGTTCCGGCGTCGGATGCGCGAGGCGCGTGATCGCACCGAGTTTCTCCGCATCGGCGACGGACTGCACATCGCGATGTTCGATCGCCTCCGTCATCTTCGCGTCGAACGCTTCTGCCCAGTCGTACGGTGGCGCGCCCGGCGCGAGCGCGCGCAGGTTGTGCACGAGATTGCCGCTGCCCACGATGAGCACGCCCTTCTCGCGCAGCGGTTTCAACTCGCGGGCAAGATCGAGATGCGCCTGCGCCGAGCGGCCGAGATCGAGCGAAAGCTGGAACACGGGCACGTCGGCGCGCGGAAACAGGTGCATGAGCACCGACCACGCGCCGTGGTCGAGGCCCCATTGCGTGTCCGGCTCGACGTGCGTCGCGCGCACGAGGTCGATCGTCGCTGCCGCGGCCTCCGGCGCGCCGGGCGCGGGATATTGCTGCGCGTAGAGTTCGGCAGGAAAGCCGCCGAAATCGTGGATCGTGCGCGGTTTTGCGTCGACATTCGCGAGCGTCGCGCCGCGCGTCATCCAGTGCGCGGAGACGCAAAGGATCGCACTCGGTTCTGGCAGGCGTTCGCCGATCGCGCGCCATTGCCGCGACCACGCGTTGTCCTCGATCGCATTCATCGGACTGCCGTGCCCGACGAACAGCGCCGGCATGCGCGGCGTGGCGCGGAGTTTGTCGAACGCTTCGTGCATGACGGCCTCAGTAACCCACGGTGAAACGCTGGCGAGAATGCACGGGGCGTTCGATTTCGTCGACGAGCGCCACCGCATAGTCCTCGAACGAGATGCGGCTGCCGTGTTCGCCGACCAGAAGCTGATCGCCACCCAAGCGGAATTTTCCGGTGCGCCGGCCCGGCTCGAACAGCGCGGACGGCGACAGGAAGGTCCAATCGAGTTCTTTTTCCGCGCGCAGCAATTCGAGGAAACGTCCGCCGGCGAGCGCCTCGGGCTTGTATGCGTCCGGGAAATCCGGCGTGGTCACAAGCGCGACACCGGGCGCGACTTCGAGACTGCCCGCGCCACCGACGACGAGATAGCGCTTCGCGCCCGATGCCTTGACCGCGTCGATGAGGATGCGCGGATCGCTCGCTACGAAATGCACGGCGCTGATGACTGTATCGTGGCCTTCGAGCAGGCGCGTCAATCCAGCTTGGTCGAACACATCGCCCGCCTTCGCGGTAACGCCGGGCAATTTGGCGATCTTGTCGGGATTGCGCGCGATCGCGGTGACGGCATGACCGCGATCGGAAAGCTCTTGCAGGATGCGCGAGCCGGCGTGGCCGGATGCGCCGATCAATGCGACATGCATGTTCCTCTCCAAACTGGCAAACGATGCCAGCACTTATTCGACATGGGTCGCTCTAGCTGGTATCCAAGCGATTCACCGCGAACGGAGCGTTTCCGGCGCGGTGCCAATGCCCTTCATCACGCGGATTCCAATGATGCATCACGGTACCGACATTCTGCTCGCCCTGTTCGCGGTGTTCGTCGCCGCGCAGGCAGGCGCGTGGCTCTCGCGCAAACTCAAGCTCCCCGGTGTCGTCGGCGAAATCGCCGCGGGCTGCGTGATCGGGCCGTCGGCGCTCGGCTGGATCGCGCCGGACCAGATCGCCGCAGGAACGCCGCTCGACGTGCTCGCCGAAATCGGCGTCGTGCTGCTGCTGTTTTCGGTCGGACTGGAAACGCGGCTCGATGAATTGAAGAAGGTCGGCCGCAGCGCATTCCTCGTCGGCGTGCTCGGCGTGATCGTGCCGTTCGCGCTCGGCAGTCTGTGGGCGCACGGCAGCGGCTTCGAGTGGACGAAGTCGATGTTCGTCGCTGCCGCGTTCGTGGCGACGTCGGCGGGCATCACCGCGCGCGTGCTGCAGGAACTCGGCGCGCTGTCGCGCATCGAGAGCCGCGTGATTCTCGGCGCGGCGGTCATCGACGACATCCTCGCGATGTTGCTGCTCGGCGTGGTGACATCGCTGCAATCGGGCGGCGGCGTGCAACTCGGCAGCTTGCTGTTCGTGCTCGCGCAGGCGATCGGTTTCGTCGCCGTGTTCGGCCTCGTCGGCACGCGCGTCATGCGCGGGACGGCGCGGCGATTCGAGCCTCGCGCGGACGCGAACGCGGCGCTGGTGATCGCGCTCGCGATCTGCCTCGGGCTTGCGTGGCTGTCGACGCAGTTCGGACTCGCCGCGATCATCGGCGCGTTCCTCGCCGGCATGATCGCTTCGGAAATGCCGCGCCACGACGTGCTCGAAAAGCAGATGCAGCCGCTGCTCATGCTGCTCACGCCGTTCTTTTTCGTGCTGACCGGCGCGAAGATCGACCTGTCGGTATTCGCCCATCCCGCCGCGCTGGCGACACTCGGCGTCGTCACCGTCATCGCGATCGTGTCCAAGCTCGTCGGCGGCGGCCTCGGCGCGCTCGCGCTCGGACGACGCGGCGCGCTCATCGTCGGCGTGGGCATGATTCCGCGCGGCGAAGTCGGCATCGTCATCGCGAGCCTTGGTCTTGCCGCGGGCGTGTTTCCGAACGATGTCTACGCGATCATCGTCGCGATGTCGCTGCTGACT
>JAKPAN010000087.1 GCA_029779475.1 Pseudomonadota bacterium | reverse complement strand
CGACGAGGCTGCTCGCCGGATCGCGGCCGATCGAGAACGTGGCGCCTTCATCGAGTTCGAAGACCTGGCCGCGATGACGCAACAGCAGGCGTGGCCGATCGAGCGCCGCGGCGCCCGCCTGCATCACGCGCTGCACGGTCGTGACCGGCGCGAGGTCTTCCTGCCAGAGCACGTCGACGATGTCGATCGGCGCCTGCTTGCCGAGCACCCACGCGCTGCCGAGCGGACGCATGCGCAATCCGGTCACGGCGTTCACGGCGGCGGCGGTCTGCGCGGTGGTCACGATCTGGTCGCGCCGCGCGAGCGTCTTGTCGGCCATGCGCGCGGCGACGTTGACCGCATCGCCGAACACGTCGTCGTTCTCGACCAGCGCTTCGCCGTGATGCAGGCCGATGCGGATCGCGAGATTGTCGGCCTGGAACATTTCGTCGTTCTTCACGCAGCGCTGCATGTCGGTCGCCGCGAGCAGGCCGTTGAGCGCGGCCGGAAACGTGCACATGATCTCGTCGCCGATCGTCTTGACGACACGCCCGCCGTGCCGCGCCGCGACTTCGCCGAGCGCACCGAGCACGCTCGCGATGAGCCGCCGCGCGATCTCATCGCCGCGCGATTCGAACAGGCGCGTGCTGCCCGAAACGTCGGCGAACAGGATCGTGAGGGCGCGGCGGTCGGTCATCCGGCGATCTTAGCGCGAGTGCAATGCCTCGGCAGCGGCAACGATGTCCGCGTCGCCCGGCAGCACGAGGAACGCGGCCCCGGCGAGCGGCGTATAGGTGTCGGCGCCGACGACGCGGCGCAGCGGCTTGCTGCCCTGCCCGCCTTCGACGATCGCGGTAATCACGCCTTCGCCGACGCCAGCGGAATGGCGGCCTTCGTCGACGACAAGGATGCGTTTCGCCGACTTCGCCTGTTGCGCGATGAATGGTTCGTTGAGCGGAACGAGCCAGCGCAGGTCGATGGTGCGCACCTTCCACCCGAGTTTTTTCTCGATCTCGCGCGCGGCGCGCAGGCTCATCGGCACGCCGTTGCCGTAGGTGAAGATGACGAGATCGTCGGCGCCTTCGCCGTAGATGCGGCCTTCACCGAGCGGCATCGCCTGCTCGGGCGGCGGATAACTCGTCAGCCACTGGCCATCGCCGGCTTCGTGCAGATCCTTGGTCATGTACAGCGCGATCGGTTCGAGGAACACGCTGACGCGGCCGTCGACCTTCGACAAGGCAGCGAGCGTGCGCAGCATTGTCGCCGCGTCGTCGCCGCGACTCGGGCAGCCGACGACGAGGCCGGGAATGTCGCGCAGCGCGGTGATCGAATTGTCGTTGTGGAAGTGGCCGCCGAAACCGCGCTGGTAACCGAGGCCGGCGATGCGCACGACCATCGGATTCTTGTACTGGTTGTTCGAGAAGAACTGCAGCGACGCCGCCTCGCCGCGGATCTGGTCGCAGGCGTTGTGGAAATACGCGAGATACTGGATCTCCGGAATCGGCAGCATGCCCATGTTCGCGTAGCCTTGGGCGAGACCGAGGATCATCGTCTCGTCGAGCAGCGTGTTGAACACGCGCGCGTTCTTGAATGATTTGTGCAGACCCTTCGTGACCGTGTAGACGCCGCCCTTCTGCGCGACGTCCTCGCCGAACAGCAGCGTGTCGGGATATTTGCAGAACAGGTCGTGCAGCGCGTTGTTGATCTGGATCGCGAGATGACGCGGCGGCAATTTCTCCGGCAGCTTGTCTTCGCCACCGAAAATCTCGACGCGCTTCGCGCCGAAATCGGCGCGCTTGGCTTCCGCCGCGACCTTGTCCGGCGTGTACGGTGCGAGCGGCTCCATGACGTGCGCGAGCGTTTCGATCTTCGGCTTGCGGTCGGCTTCGTCGGCCGCGGCGAAGCACTTCTTGCGCACGTCCTCGTATTTCGCGAGCAGCGAATCCTTCGTGTACAGACCGGATTCGAGCGCGATTGCAGCGCTACGCAGCAGCGGATCGGTCGCTTCGACGCGCATGAGTTCGTCGACGCTGCGCCACTCGATTTCGAAGTCGGTGCCGGCGTGGCCCATGATGCGCGTCGTGCGCAGATGCAGGAACGTCGGCCGCCGTGTCGTGCGTACGTGATGCACCGCGCGCGCGACCTGCTTATAGCCTTCGGCGAGATCGAGGCCATCGGCGTAGAAATAATCGAGGTCGCGGCGATTGCTGAAATTCGCGTGGATCCAGTCGTTCGGCGTCTTCACCGAAATGCCGATGCCGTTGTCTTCGCAGACGAAGAGCACCGGCGCGGGCAGTTTCTGGTACGCCGTCCATGCCGCAGCGTTGAAGGCGGTCTGCGCGGTCGCGTGGTTCGATGAGGCATCGCCGAACGAGCAGATCGCGATCGAATCGTCGGGAATCGGCAACGCATGTCCGATGCGGCGTGCCTGTTCGATCGCGACCGCGGTGCCGAGCGCCTTCGGCAGATGCGAGGCGATCGTCGACGTCTGCGGCAGCACCCAAAGCGGCTTGGAACCCCACACCTTGTGGCGGCCGCCCGAAGCCGGATCTTCCGCGCTCGCCGCGAACGAGAGCGCCGAATCCATGATCGGATCCATGCCGGGAAGTTTGCGGAAACGCTCGGCCATGAACGCGCCGCTGCGGTAGTGCAGGAACGCCGGATCGGTGTGACGCGTGAGGCGCGCGACCATCGCGTTGCCTTCGTGGCCGCTTGATCCGATCGTGTAGAACACCTTGTTCTTCACGCGCAGCACGCGCGCCATGAGGTCGAGATGGCGCGAGACGAGCTGCGACTCGAACAGGTCGAGGAAATCCTGCGCGCTGCACAGGCTGTCCGGCAACACCGGCTCGTCCGCGCGCGGAGCGCGACGCGGCGTGCCGGACCAATCCTGCACGAATTCGACGAAGTTCTGGTCGCAGACTTCGGCGCGGTTGACGTTCTTGTGGCGGGCGGGAATCGGCTGCACGGCGGACATGGACGATCCTGTATCGATGCGGGAGGTCGCCGACCTGTTCGCCGGTGACGCTGGAAACGCGCAAGGATACCGGGCTGGCACCCCACCGAGAAAGCGATGCGAGGCGCGCGCCGCGTCACGACGGCGCTGCGGATTCCGGTTACGCTCGGCCGGCCAACCCCCACGAGGAGTCGCCATGGATTCGACGAACAACCCGTACCAAGCCCCCATCGCGCGCGTCGCCGAGCAGGAATCGACCGCGATCGTGCCCGCGGAACGTTGGCGGCGCTTCGTCAACTTGATCGTCGACTACTTCGGCTTCTTCGCAGTCGGCATCGTCATCGGCGCGATCCTCGGTGCCACCGGTGGCATGGATGCCGTCAATAAACTGCAAAACCCGGGCATGCAGTATCTGCTCGGCTTCGTCATTATGCTCATCTACTACGTCCCGCTCGAAGCGCTATTCGGCCGCACGCTCGGCAAGCTCGTCACCGGCACGAAGGTCGTCGACGAGAACGGCAATCCACCGACTTGGGGCAAGGCGTTCGGGCGCACGCTGTGCCGCTTCATTCCGTTCGAGGCGTTCTCGTTCTTCAAGTCCGACGCGCGCGGCTGGCACGACTCGATCCCAAAGACCTACGTCGTCAAGGCTCGCTGAGCGCGCCTGCACTTGCGCTGCCGCGACGCTCAACCGCCGCGGCTGGCGCGGATCAAGGCCTGGTTTTCCGCCGCGACCGGCGCCATCGGCACGAAACCGCGTTGCGCGCGCACGCGGTCAAGCCAGTGGGACACGGCGGGATACGCAGCAAGGTGGAAGCCGCCGTCTTGCGCGCAATGCGTGTACGCGAACAGCGCGATGTCGGCGATGCCGTAGCCCGTCGAACTGAACCATTCGTTCGACGCGAGATGCTTTTCCATGACCGCGAGCGCCTCGTTGCCGCGTTCGCGCAGGCGTGGCAGATCGGCGCGACGCGGCGAGTCCAGCGGCGTCCAGCCGCAGATGAAGCGCGCGACCGCGATGTACGGTTCGTGGCTGTACTGCTCGAAGAACATCCACGACAGCGTCTGCGCGCGCTGCCACGCATCGCCGCCGAAGTACGGCGTGCCGTCGGCAAGCCAGGCAAGGATCGCGTTCGACTCGACCATGACGCGGCCGTCGGCGGTTTCGATCATCGGCACCTTGCCGTTCGGATTCTTCGCGAGGTAGTCCGGCGTGCGCGTCGCGCCGTGCGCGCTGTCGGTTTCGATCCAGCGGAAATCTCGGCCTTCGACGCGGCCGAGATGGCCGAGCAGCATGCGCAGCTTGTGGCAATTGCCCGAGGGCGAGTAGCCGTGAATCGTGATCATGGCGACATGTCCTTGCGATGCGCGGCCCATGCTTCGCGGCTTTGGCCCCAGAGCACGACGGGCGTGTCGAACGGCGGCGGCAGTCGCGCTTCGCGCAGGCGTCGCGCGCCAAGGCGCGTCGCGACGCGCTGCGAAGCGGCATTGCTGTCCTCGATGCAGTGCACGACTTCGTCCCAGCCGAGCTGCGAAAACGCGAAGTCGATCGCGGCGGTCGCGGCTTCGGTCGCATAGCCCTTGCCCCACGCAAAGCGTGCGAGCGTCCAGCCGACTTCGCGTGCGGGCCA
>JAKPAN010000086.1 GCA_029779475.1 Pseudomonadota bacterium | reverse complement strand
CGTGGAGTTCCACAGCATGACTTCGTTGTCGAGCGCGTAGTAGCGCACGCCGCCGTTGGCTGCCGCGCCGAAGGCCGCTTGCAGATGCGCGATCCAGTCGCGCTGGAACGCCGGGGTCGCTTCGATCGAAGTATCGTGCGGATCGTTGCCGACGAGATGATGGCCGCCCTGATTGCCGTAGGCCACGCAATTGGGCGAGGGATTGTGCGCGGGCAGGCATTCGCCGCTGCCGGCGTCGCTGTCCCAGGGATCGGTCGCTGCGGTCCACGGGTTCGGCGGTTCCTGCACGCCGTAGCGCGCGACCGAAAAGCCGGCGAAATACGGGTGCGCGAGCGGACTGTCGGCACGCGGCGTCCAGCCGATCGTCGGGATCGTCAGCAGCACGTCGGCGCCGTAGCCGCGCGTCGCGGCGACGAAGGCGTCGGCGGCGTTGCCGAGCGGCGGTACGTGCGTGCGGTCGGAGGCGCCTGGAATGTTCTCGAAATACCAGTCCGACGCGGTGCTGTGCACGTCGACCTTCCAGTTGTAGCGCGTCGTCGAGTTGCCGCCCCAGCGTCGCAGCGGATAGCCGACCGCAGCGGCGCGCGCGTCGTCGCCATAGGCGACGCCGAAGATCAGCGGGCTGAACGGGCGCACGTCGGCGCCCGCATCGACGCTGACGTCGATCGCGCGCGCCGCGCCGGACAGCAGGCAGGCCGACGCCGCCAGCGCGAGCGCGACACGTCGCGCCGGGAAGCTTGCGGTACCGTTCATCGCGATCTGCTCCCCGGTTCGATTCGGCGTGCGCGACGCTATACCCAAGCGCCGCCGCAAACCCGTTACGCCGTCACACTCGCCAGCACTGCCGGCGACCGGCATCATGCGCTCCCTTTCCGAGCGAACGACCCATGCCCGCATCCGACGCCGCCGCCCTGCTCGCCTATTGCCGCCAGGGCTTCGAAGGCGAATGCGCGCAGGCACTGGCCGCGCACGACCTCGAACTCGGCGGCGGCGGCCACGCGCGCGCGCAGCGCGGCAGCGGTTTCGTCGAATTCGTCTCACCGCATGCGGATGCGTTGGCCGCGCGCTGGCCTGCCTTCGTCTTTGCGCGGCAAGCGTTGCGCGTGCTCGGCCGCGCGCGCGCGATGCCGACGCAAGATCGCATCGGCGCGTTGCGGCCGATCATCGAAGGCGACGCACGCCGCTGGTGCGACGTCTGGGTCGAAGCGCCCGACAGCGATGCGACGCGCGATCTCGCCGCGCTGTGCCGCGGCCTCAACGCGGCGCTGCTCGCGGCGCTGAAGAAGGCCGCGCTCATCGACCGCGGTTCGCGCTGGCGCCTGCAGGTGTGCCTGACCTCGGGCCAGGACGCCTTCGTCTGCGCCGCGGACGTCGCGCTCAGCTCGCCGTGGCCGAGCGGCATTCCGAGACTGAAATTCCCGCGCAACGCGCCAAGCCGCTCCACGCTCAAGCTCGAGGAAGCGCTGCTCGTGCTGCTCGACGACGGCGAACGCGAACGCTGGCTCAAGCCCGGCATGCGCGCGGTCGACCTCGGCGCGTCGCCGGGCGGCTGGACCTGGCAGCTCGTGCGCCGTTCGCTGCAGGTGATCGCGGTCGACAACGGGCCGATGGACGCGGAGCTGATGGCGTCGGGCCTCGTCGATCATCTGCGCGCGGACGGTTTCCGCTACCAGCCGCGCACGCCGGTCGACTGGATGGTCTGCGACATGGTCGAGCAACCCGCGCGCGTCGCCGCGCGCATGGCGCAATGGCTCGCGCAGGGCTGGTGCCGATACGCGATCTTCAACCTCAAGCTGCCCATGAAGAAACGCTACGACGAAGTGCAGCGCTGCCTCGCGATCCTGGATGAAGGCGTCGGCGGCAAGCTGGAACTGCGCGCGCGCCAGCTTTACCACGACCGCGAAGAAATCACGGTGTTCGCGCGCGTCGCGTAGCACGGCGCGCGCATCCGCCTGGCCGCGTGAGCCGCCGCCCCGCGTCCACCCGGCGCCGCTCCCTCCCCACCCCAGCGAACATCGCGCAACGCGACCGCTGGCGTATGCCCGCAGACGGCAGGACAATGGCGGGTTCTGGGGACACGAAACCGTAAAGCGGGCGCGCTATGTTGCGCGATTGACAGCAACCGGAAGATCGGGGATCAGAATGAAAAGAACGACAAGACTCGCCAGCGCGTTGCTGGCGACGGCCACCGTTTTCGCGGCGACCGCCGCGACAGCGGGCGACGTGGTGATCAGTCAGGTGTATGGCGGCGCCGGTTGCACGACGGCGGCCTGCGCTACCTACGACCGTGACTATATCGAGCTGTTCAACAAGGGCGCCAACCCGGTGACGTTGAGCGGCTATTCGGTGCAATACCACTCCAAGTCCAACACGGGAGCCTGGTCCACGACGGCGTTGCCGGCCAGCGTGACGATCCCGGCCGGCGGTTATTACCTCATCGCGGAATCGGCCGCCGCCGCGGGCAACTTCGTGAATACGCTGCCGACGCCCGACGTCAACGTGACCGGCAACACCGCGCTCACCATGAGCGCCACCGACGGCGTCGTCGCGCTGGTGAACAGCACGACGGCGCTGACCTGCCTCAGCGTCGCCGACTGCAGCACGGCGAGCAACGCGGCCGTGGTCGACCTGGTCGGCTTCGGCATCGCGGTCATCTACCGCGGCAACGCCGCCGCTGCCGCGCCGAGCAAGACGACGGCCGACTTGCGCGCCGCCAACGGCTGCACCAACACCGACGACAACAGCGCGGACTTCACGGCCGGCGCGCCGACGCCGCGCAACTCGGCTTCGCCGCTCAATCCCTGCGGCGGCGGCAGCACGCCGACCAATCCGAGCGCCAGCGGCAGCGCCAATCCCGCCTCCGTCGCGCAGGGCGGCAGCACGGCGCTGACCGTGCTCGTCACGCCAGGCACGCTGCCGACCAGCGCCAGCTACACCGTGACCGTCGACCTCAGCTCGATCGGCGGCGGAAGCAGCGTCGCGATGAACGACGGCGGCTCCGACGGCAGCGGCCACGAGACGTTCACGACGGCAGCAAACGTCGCCGCGGCGACGGCGACGGGCAGCAAGTCGCTGCCGGTATCCGTCACCGACGACCAGAGCCGCACCGCCTCGACGAGCATCGCGCTCACCGTCACGGCCGCGCCGATCACGATCATGGCCATCCAGGGCCACGGCGCGAAGTCGACGATGGTCGGCCAGACCGTGACCACGACGGGTATCGTCACCGCGCTCAACAACGCGGCGAATCCGGCGAAAGGCTTCTTCATCCAGGATCCGAACGGCGACAACGATCCGACCACGTCCGACGGCATCTACGTCTACAAGGGCAGCGCGCCCGGCGTCGTCGTCGGTGACGCGGTCACGGTGACGGGCAAGGTGGCCGAATACAACGGCACGACGGAACTGACCTCGCCGGTGACCATCGCCGTGAACAGCCACGGCAACGCACTGCCGGCAGCGTTCGACCTCAGCGTCAACCCGCCGACCAATGACTACAACACCGGCGTGTGCATGGCCCCCGGCAACGACATCCATCCGATGACCGACGGCTTCCAGGCCAGCAACTTCGCCTGCCTCGACGGCATGCTGGTGAGCTTCAGCGGCGCGACCGTCGTCGCGGCAACCGGCGGCGGCGGCGGCGGCGGCAACGCGCCGGACGCGCCGCAATACTTCTACGCCTCGCTCGACATGCCGCGCCAGTTCCGCACGCCGGGCATCGTGCCGGGCGATCCGGGCTGGGCCAACCTCGGCCTCACGATGGCCAATTTCGACATCCCGGTGTATTCGGGCAATCCGAACATCTTCGAGGTGTATTACGGCCTCGGTCTCGACGTCGCCAACCTGCCGGACGTCGGCCTCGGCCATGGCGTCTACAACGTCGGCCAGACGGTCGGCGTCGCCTCGGGCATCGTGCAAGGCTTCCAGTTCACCGACAAGAACAACAACTACGCGCCGACCAGCCCGGTCTTCTACGAGATCTATCCGCTCGCCGCGGCAGGCGTCACGGTGTCGGGTACGGCGCTGACGCTGCCGGTGCCGGTCGCCGCCTCCGAACCGGGCACGCTGACCATCGGCACGCAGAACGGCCTGCACTTCTTCAACGCGCAGAACGACAACATCGACAGCTCGGCCTACACCGACGCGTGCCTGGCGACGGAAGCCGGCGTCGATATCTCGCACAACGTCGGCACGCTGGCCACGCCGCTCGAACCCGGCGCCAACGACACCTGCCCGACGCAGCAGCAGTACGACACGCGCCTGTCGAAGATGTCGCTGCAGATCCGCACCGTGCTCAATGCGCCGGTCGTGCAGGTGCTGCAGGAAGTCGAGAACATGAGCGTCCTCAGCGACATCAAGGACAAGATCCATACCGACGACTCGACGCTGACCTACCACCCGTTCCTGTTCGCCGGCAACGACCCGCAGGGCATCAACATCGGCATCCTCACGCAGGACGGCGTCACCGTGAATTCGGTGTCGCAGCTGGCCCTTAGCGCGACGACGAACGCGTGCAGCGGCGGCGGTTCCTGCCTGCTCAACGACCGTCCGCCGGTGCTGCTCGACGCGAGCTACAACGGCTACCCCTTCCGCGTGCTGGCGATCTACGACCGCTCGCTCGGCAGCCTGAGCGAGAAGGCCTACGTCGGCCAGAAGCGCCGTGCGCAGGCCGAGCAGATCGCCAAGATCGTGCAGGCCCTGCAGACCAACGGCGGCACGCTGAGCGGCGACGAGGCGTGCAGCGCACAGGTCGACGGCACCGGCACGTCCACCAACTGCACGCTCGCGATCTCGGGCAGCTCGACGATCCCGCTCGTCGTGCTCGGCGACTTCAACGCCAACGAGTTCAGCGACGGCTACGTCGACGTCACCGGCACGATCATGGGCACGGTCGACACTGACCCGACGCACAGCATCTACGCGCCGACGGCCAGCTACGTCGCGCCGAACCCGACGTTGATCAGTGCGGCAGAACCGGCGCTCGATCCGGCGACGCATCCGCTCGACTGGAACCCGAACTACTCGTACTCGTTCGACGGCATCTCCGAAGAGATCGACCACATCCTCGTCACGCGCAGCGGCTGGAAGGACTTCGTGCGCATCTCGCACGCGAAGGGCAATTCCGACGTGTCTTCGGCCAGCCCGGACATCAACGATCCCAACACGCCGCGCCGCCTGTCCGACCATGACGGCCAGGTCATCACCTTCATCGTCGACCGCATCTTCGCCGACGGTTTCGACAGCGCGCAGTAAATCGCTATCCTTGCGATACCGCTTCTCGAAAGGGGCCGGGCAACCGGCCCCTTTTTTTGTGCGGTTGCCTTCGCGCTCCGTCCGGGATCGCCACGACGGGCAGGGTTCACATCGAATGCCGCGTGCGGCTTCGGTCGATCCACTTGCGACCATCCGCGGCCGCGCTCTTCATCGACAGCAACATCAACAGCAACTCAACGACGTCCGGCCCCGATGAAACGACTCAAATCGCTGCTGCCGCTGCTCGTGCTGATCGCGCTTGGCGTCGCGCTGTTCGCGTCGGGTGCGCTCAAGCACTTCGATCCGCACCACATCGCGCGCGAGCAGGCCGACCTGCACGCGCAGATCACGGCGCATCCGCTTGCCGCCGCGCTCGCGCAGATCGGCGCGATGACGCTCGCCATCGCTACCGGCATTCCCGGCGCGATCGTCGTCGTACTCGCCGGCGGCATGCTGTTCGGCTTCGTCGAAGGCACCGTGCTGTCGTCGATCGGCACGACGCTCGGCGCGCTGATCCTGTTCTTCGCCAGCCGTTCCGCGTTCGAGAGCGGCAACGGCAGTGCGCCCGCGCTGGTCGAGAAACTGCGCGCGGGTTATCACGCCTATCCGGTCAGCTTCGCGATGTTCCTGCGCCTCGTGCCGTTCTTCCCGTTCGGCGGCGTCACCGTCGCGCTGGCGTGGCTGCGCTGCCCGCTGTGGCTGTTCGCGCTCGCCACCGTCACCGGCGGCAGCGTGATGATCGCATTCGAAACCGCGCTCGGCTCCGGCCTCACCGAGACGATTGCGCGCGAAGGCAGCGTCTCGCTGAACGTGTTCGCGCACAAGCGCGTGCTCCTGCCCCTGCTCGGCATGGCCGTGCTCGCGCTCGCGCCGGTCGTGCTCGCGCAACTGCGGCGCAAGCTCGCGGGCAAGCGGGAAACGCCAGCTCCCTGACCCGCAGGTACGCGCAGCGCGCAATTGAGTGCCCGCGCGGCGTTCGGCTATGCTGACCGGCGTTTTTTCCCGTATTTCCGGCCTGCGAGTACCACCTTGACCGTCGTCTCCGCACCCGTCGTGCGCAAATCCTTCTGGCGCGCGCTCGCCGTGACCGTGCTCGTCGCCGCGGGCAACATCGGACTATGGGCGTTCCTCAACCGGCCCGTGCACATCGCGGACTGGCATGGCGAGGTCGCCGGCTTCGCGTTCAATCCGTTCCAGCGCTATCAGGATCCGACGCGGCAGATCTTCCCGGTCGAATCGGACATCGACAGCGACGTGCGCCTGCTGTCGCGCTACACCAAGCGCTTGCGCACGTATTCCTCGTCGGAAAACCCGCAGATCCCGCGCATCGCGAAGTTCTACGGCATGAAGGTCATGGCCGGCGCGTGGATCGAAGGACGTTCCGAGCGCAACGAACGCGAACTCGCCGCGCTGGTCGCACTCACCCGCAAGAACGACAACATCGATCGCGCCATCGTCGGCAACGAAGTGATCCTGCGCGGCGACCTGTCGGCGAAGGAACTCATTTCCTACCTCGATCGCGCGCGTGCGCAGCTCCGGGTTCCGGTATCGACCGCCGAGCCGTTCGATACCTGGCAGCGCCATCCGGAGCTGGCCGACCACGTCGATTTCATCACCGTGCACATCCTGCCGTACTGGGAACGCGTGCCGCGCAAGGATGCGGTCGGTTTCGTGCTCGGCCAGTACCACGAGCTGCAGCAGCTGTTCCCGAACAAGCACATCGTCATCGGCGAGGTCGGCTGGCCGTCGAACGGCAACCGCCGCGAATACGCGCAGCCGTCGATCGCCGACGAGGCGCATTTCCTGCGCGATTGGTTCAACGTCGCCGCGCAGCAGCACATCGACTACTACGTGATGGAAGCGATCGACCAGCCGTGGAAGGAGCAACTCTCCGGCCGCGTCGAAGCGTACTGGGGCGTGTTCAACGCCGCGCGCGAGCCGAAGTTCTCGTTCACCGGCACCGTCATCGAAGACCCGTTGTGGCCGTGGAAGGCGGGCGCCGCCTCGCTGCTCGCGCTGCTGCCGATGTTCTGGTTCGCGCGGCACTTCATCCGCTTCCGCATCATGGGGCTGTTCTTCTTCCTGATCCTCGTGCAGCTGTCGGCGTCGATCCTCGTCTGGATGGCGACGCTGCCGTACGACTTCTACCTGAGCCCGCTCGACTGGGCGATGCTGCTCCTGTTGTTCCCTGCGCAGCTGGCGATCATCTTGATCCTGCTCATCAACGGCTTCGAGTTCACCGAGGTGATCTGGCGGCCTTACTGGCTGCGCGAATTCAAGCTGCTCTCGCCGAAGCCCGGCGACCCGCAGCCGTTCGTGTCGATCCACCTCGCCTGCTACAACGAGCCGCCGGAGATGGTCATCCTCACGCTCGATTCGCTGGCCGCACTCGACTACGAGAACTACGAAGTCATCGTCCTCGACAACAACACGAAGAATCCGGAGATCTGGAAACCGGTGCAGGCGCATTGCGAAAAGCTCGGCGCGAAGTTCCGCTTCTACCACCTCGAACCGTGGCCGGGCTTCAAGGCCGGTGCGCTCAACTACGGGCTGGAAGTGACCGATCCGCGCGCGGAAGTCGTCGCCGTCGTCGACGCCGACTACGAAGTGCGCAGCGACTGGCTGCGTGCGCTCACCGGCTACTTCCTCGACCCGAAAGTCGCCGTCGTGCAGTGCCCGCAGGCGCATCGCGAATGGGCACACAATGCGTTCCGGCGCATGACCAACTGGGAATACGACGGCTTCTTCCGCATCGGCATGCACCATCGCAACGAGCGCAACGCGATCATCCAGCACGGCACGATGACGATGGTGCGCAAGGACGTGCTCGAAAGCACCGGCAAGTGGTCGGAGTGGACGATCTGCGAGGACGCCGAACTCGGCCTGCGCCTGATGAAAGCCGGCTACGAACTCGTCTACGTCGACGAACTCATGGGCAAGGGCCTCACGCCTGCCGACTTCAAGGCGTACAAGTCGCAGCGCTACCGCTGGGCGTTCGGCGCGATGCAGATCATGAAGGCGCGCCTGGACTGGATGGTGTCGAAGACCTCCACGCTCACGCGCGGCCAGCGCTTCCACTTCCTCACCGGTTGGTTCTCGTGGTTCGGCGACGCGCTGCACCTCGTCTTCACGCTGATGGCGATGCTGTGGACGCTCGGCATGGTGCTCGCCCCGCGCTATTTCACGCTGCCGATGTACCTGTTCCTCGTGCCGCTGATCGGCTTTTTCCTGTTCAAGGCCGCATTCGGCATCATCCTCTACCGCGTGCGCGTGCCGTGTTCGTGGAAGGACACGCTCGACGCATCGGTCGCGAGCATGAGCCTGTCGCACGCGATCGCGCGCGGCATCTTCGAGGGGTTGTGGCGCAAGAAGGGCGAATTCATCCGCACCGCGAAGAGCCGCCGCATCGGCAAGAAACCGAATCCGTTCATCGCGGTCAGCGAGGAATTGCTGCTGTTCCTCGCGCTCGTCGCCTGCGTCGTCGGCATGATCAACTCGGCCGGCATCAACTACATCGAAGGCCGGTTGTGGATCGCGATCCTCGCCGCGCAGGCGATTCCGTATGCGTCGGCGCTGATCGGCGCATGGATCGCGCATCGCTCCGGCGATGCGGTCGGCTGATGGATCGCGGCGCGGCGGAATCGATGACCATGCACACCACGTCTGCGTTGCGCCTCAACCTCGGTTGCGGGCGCAACATCCTCGCCGGTTGGACGAATGTCGACTGGATGGCATTGCCGGGCGTCGACGTCGTCGCCGATCTCGGCGCTTGCCGCACGACGCCACTCCCGTTCGCCGATGATTCGGTCGACGAATTCCTGCTCTCGCACGTCATCGAGCACATTCCCGATTCGCTCGCGCTGATGCAGGAATTGCACCGCATCGCGCGCGCCGGCGCGAAGGCGTGGATCCGCGTGCCGCACGGCGCGAGCGACGATGCCTGGGAAGATCCGACGCACGTCCGCGCGTATTTTCCCGGCAGCTTCGGTTACTTCTCGCAGCCGTACTACTGGCGCGCCGACTACGGTTACCGCGGCGACTGGCAGCCGAATGCGATCACGTTGCACGTGCCCGCGGCGCTGATTTCGACGGCGGAAAGCCTCGACACGCTGTACGCGCGCACGCGCAGCGAGCGCAACCTCGTCACCGAACTCGTCGTCGAACTCGAAGCGATCAAACCCGCGCGCGAACCGCGGCGGGAATTGCAGGTCGCACCCAGCATCCACATCGCCGGCATCTGAGGCGACATCCTCGTCGCACGGCCTCAGCCGAGGAACGAACCGCGGACGCGGCCGAACAGCGACCTGCCGGGCCGTTCGCCTTCATCGGGGCCGGCCCGCCGAGATTCGATGAGGCCGATCGCATCGTAGGCGTTCACCACGTCGAACACGTCGGCCATGCTTGCGTTCGATGCCGCGGCGATTTCATGCAGGCGCATCGGTTGCAGCATCGCCGAGGCGATGCGGAACACCCAGCCGTAATTCGTATCGACTTCGACCCACTGCACAAGCCGGAAGCTCGCCTTCGGATCGAGGTGCCGCGCGAGGTGGCCGCCGGAATGCAGCAGCACGTCGAGCCAGACCAGCTTCGAATACGGCAACGCTTCGAATGCCTCGCGCGCGTGCGCGAGTTCGCTGCTTTTCAGCGGAACCCAGTCGCACAGGCGCCAGCGCGCGCGCGCGTAGGCCTCGGCGTTGTGCAGGCCGCCGCCGATGTAGGCCATGCGATGCTTGGGGTCGAACACGAGCGGCGGCGCGTCGCCGAGGACGAAGCGCGACGGGCCGCGCAGCAGTTCGGCGCCGAGGTATTCGCGCATCGGCCGCGACGCGGTTTCCTCGAGCATGTTTTCGCGCGAGGCCCACACGCGCATGGGCGGCGCATCGGGGGTGCGGCGCACGGGCGCGTCGACGGCGGGCCGCGCCGTATCGGCCGCGACTTCGGCGCGCAGCTCCTTCGGCTGAGCGCGCAAGGCGTCGTCGAGCCCGGGCGCGACGTCGTCGCCGACGCGCGGCTCGACCATGCCGATGCCGAGGTCGCGGACGTAGAACGCCTCATCGGCGTGGCGCACGTCCGTGCGTGGCTCATCGGCGGAAACGCGGTTGAGGAGTTCGATCAGGGCTGCGCGTTGCAGCGGGCGTTGCAGCACGAGGTCGGCGTCGGCGACGGACCGGTCGGTGAACACCGCGCAGCGGATGCCCGCGCCTCGCGCGCGCGTCCAGGCCATTTCGCCTGCAAAGTGGCGCGGATCGACGATGAGCAGATCCGGGCTGTTTTCGTCGCCGAAGCGCCAAGCGACGCGCAGGTCTTTCGCGCAGGCGCGCAACAGCAAACGCAAATGGGCCAGCTCAGGCTCGCCCATGCCAACGCATGCGATGACCTTTTCCCGATTCACGATGGCAGGATTCCCCAGCCCGGGCAGTCATCCTACGTTCGCAACGCCGCCGCGCGCAACGTCGCGGCACGGACGGTTCAGCCTTTGCGCGCAGACGCCTTTGCCACCGGCTTTTTCGCACGCGGGGCGCGCTTGGGCTTGAGCAGCGTGCCGGTGCAGTCGCGTGCGCCGCAGCGGCAGGCCCAGATCGCCTTCAGGCGCGGCGTCAGGCGTTCCTCGAGCACGATGCCGTAGTCGTAGGTGAGTTCTTCGCCGGGCTTGAGCGCGCGCAGCGATTCGATGATGACGCGATCCTTGCGTGGATCGCCGTCTTCGTTTTCGTGGATGAACGCCTTGCAGTTCGGCACGCAGCTGTGATTGATCCAGCGCGCGATGTTGCCTTCGCTGTTGGCGTCGAGCACGTACTTTTCGTTGAGCGTGAACAGGAACGTGTGACCGGAGTCGCTCGTGTTCGCGTACTTGCGGTCGGCCTGCGCCATGGTCAGCAGCTTGCCGCGGTATTCGATGAGCTCGACGCCCTTGGGAATGTCGACAAGGGCGAATACGCCATTGCCGTGGATCGGCGAGCGCCGGGCTGCGATGCGTCGGGTCATGCTTGTTTTCGCGAGGTGATGTGCAGGAGGACACACATCATAACGTGTCGCCTGCACGTGCGGACGGCGCAAGACGAACGGTCGTGCTAGCGTGCGCGTCCACGCCATCTCCGGAGTCCGCCATGCGCCGCGCCGCCTTCGTCCTCGCCGCCGTGTTCGCCACCTGCGTCGCAACGCCCGCGCTCGCGCGGCATTCCGGTTTTTCCAAGGACAGCAACAAGACCTCGTCGGATCCATCGCGACATCGCGGCGGCGCCAGCGACGACGTACCCGGCGCCTACGACTACTACCTGATGGCGCTGTCGTGGTCGCCGACTTATTGCGAAACACATGTGGACGACGACGAGCAATGCACGCACAAGGGCTACGGATTCGTCCTGCACGGCCTGTGGCCGCAGTACGACAACGGCGGCGGCCCGCAGCGTTGCGCGAGCGACGCGGAAGTCGACCGCAAGACCGTCGACGCGACGCTGGCCTTCATGCCCAGCCGACGCCTCATCAACCACGAGTGGGGCGCGCACGGCACCTGTTCGGGCATGACGCCAGCGGAATATTTCGCGACCGCCGACCGCGCCTTCGCCGCGGTGCAGGCGCCTTCCGAATTGAAAGCGCCGAAGCGCGACCTGACGATGACATCCGACCAGTTGCGCGGCGCGTTCCGCCGCGCCAATCCCGGACTCGCCGACAACATGATGAACCTGCATTGCAGCAAGGGCGAACTCGTCGAGGTGCGCGTGTGCCTGGACAAGAACCTGTCGCCGCGCGCGTGCGGCAAGCGCATGCGCAACGCGTGCCCGGCGCAGGCGACGTTCACGATTCCGGCAAGCCAATGATCGAATGTCGAGACGGTGCATCCCTGCACCGTCTCGACTCGGCAAGTCCGGCGCATGTCCGGACTGGCTTCCGCCCAATCCACGGCTTACGCGGTGGATTCGCGAGCGATCCGTCCATGGATCGCCATGTCATGCGGTTTTTCAATGACGGGACAATCGTCGCGGCGCCCGCC
>JAKPAN010000079.1 GCA_029779475.1 Pseudomonadota bacterium | reverse complement strand
CCTCGCTCAATCTTCCTGTGCGCAGGATCTGGCCCAACCCGATTCCCCGCGCGCAGCTCTATCGCGAGATGGCGGCCACGGCGGCGACGCTCTACGTCACCCTGTCGGAGTGCTCCCCCATGCTGCCGCTTGAGAGCTTCGCGCTCGGCGTGCCCTGTCTGGTGGGGCCGAGCAGTCATCTGTTTCGCACCGATCCCTATCTCGGGCCGCGCCTGATCGTCGAGGATCCCCTCAATCCATCGCTGATCGCGCGCATGCTGGAGGACCTCGTCGCCGAACGCGACGCGGTGATCAACGCATATCGAAGCTACGCAGTGAGAGAATTGGCCGAGGCGCGCGCCGGCGTCGCGATGTTGCTGCAATGATTGGACCGGCGGCGCGCAACGAGCACGACAGGTAATGACGGGATGAAACTGAAAAATCTCTTCAAGCGCCGCAGAGCGCGCGCCGCGGATGATCCGCTGCTCTTGCCCCCCCCGACGCCGCGCGTGAGCGCCGAAACAGCGCCGCCGCCTCCCAAACGCCGGGACGCGACGTCCGATGCGTCGAAGACGGCGGCGAAGGACGACGCCTTTCGCGATCTCGTGGGGCGCGCCGACGCGTTCCGCGACGAACGACGCTGGGAGGAGGCGCGCGCCTGCTACGCCGAGGCGTTGCAGCGCCATCCGTTGCACGGCGGCTATTGGGTCCAGTTGGGCCACATGCTGAAAGAGCTTGATCGCGGTGCCGAAGCGGAGATCGCCTATCGCAACGCGTTCGCTCTAGGGCAGACCGACGACGACACGCGCGAGCATCTGATGTTCGTAGCGCGGCGAAACGGCGTGCAGGACTTCGCGGTTCTCGACAAGATCCGGATGTACTGGGCCCGGGGGGAGACGGGACGCCCGCTCGACGCGCCGCCGTGCGACGAGGACATCCGCATTTTGACGCGGTTCATGTGCGGTCCGCGTCAGCCCGACGAACGCGCGCTGCGTGATCTGATGGTCAATTGCGCCAGCCTCGACGAGGTGTGCGCGACGATCGCGTCCAGCGACGACTTTCGCGCCGTCAACCGGTCGCTGTTGCGCATGATTCATGAAACGAAGGCTGCCACTTCGCAAGGACGAAACTCATGACGGCGCCGACTGTCTCGATCGTCATCAATACCTACAATCGGGCCCATTGCCTCGAAAAAGCTCTCAAGGCGGCAAGCGATCAGGCCTATCCGCATTTCGAGATCGCCGTCGTCAACGGGCCGTCCACGGACGGCACGGCCGACCTGCTTGGTCGCTGGGCGAGCCGCGTCAAAGTTCAGATCTGCCCGGAGGCGAATCTCTCGATGTCGCGCAACAT
>JAKPAN010000064.1 GCA_029779475.1 Pseudomonadota bacterium | reverse complement strand
CGCTCGCCAGCAGCGAGGCGGCCGCGACGTCCGGCAGGAGCGTCACCGGGATGCCGTCGCGATGGAGTTCCCACGCCGTCAACCGGGCGCCCTGCAGGACGGGGCGTGTCTCGTCCGCGAAGACTTCCACTTTCTTGCCCGCGGCGACGGCCGACCGAATCACGCCGAGCGCGGTGCCGTGGCCCGCGGTCGCGAGCGCGCCGGCGTTGCAGTGCGTGAGGATGCGGGCGCCATCCGGCACGAGCATGGCGCCGAATTCGCCCATGCGACGGTTCGCCGCGATGTCCTCGTCGAAGATCGTCTGCGCTTCCGCGCGGAGGCGGGTCGCGACGCTCCTGGTGGATTCGGCGGCGCACGTCTTCCACGCGGCGCGCATCCGGTCTAGCGCCCAGAAGAGATTGATGGCCGTCGGTCGGCTCGCCGCGAGTTCCACGAACGCGGCTTCGAGTCGCGCAGCGAACATCCCGGGCGGCACGTCGACCGCATTCAGCGCCTCGACTGCGATGCCGAACGCAGCGGTGCATCCGATGGCTGGCGCGCCGCGCACGGCGAGATCGCGGATCGCGTGCGCCGTCCCGGTCGCGGACCGCAGCGGGATGAACACTTCGCGGCCGGGCAGCGCGCGCTGGTCGAGGATCTCGAAGTCGGCGCCGGCGGGCCAGCGCATGGTGGTGATGCTCAAGTCGGATGCTCCGGGGGAAACCAGTGGTGGCGCAGTCGCGCGATCGCGTCGTCCGCGTCGCGGGTGTGGATGACGAATCCGCCGGCCGGTGATTCGGCGAGCAGCGTGTCGACGAGTGTGGAGGTGGATCGCGTCGCCGCGAACACCACGGCGTCGAGCCCGCCGAAACGCCACGCGAGATCGATGGCGACGGCTTCGCTCGCATCGTCGGCGATGGCGACGTCGGCGCCGACGGATTCGAGGCTCGTGCGCAGCGCGTCGTCCGGCGCGCCGACCAGCAGGATCACGCAGCCGAGCAGCGGCAGATCGGTTGCGCGGCGAGCGAGGAGGCGGCGTTCGAATCCGCCGTAGTGCACTTCGGCGGCGAGGATGTCGGCGGGCGGCAGCGACACGTAGCGATCGAGTGCGGCAGCGCGGCTGATGATCGCGATGTCGTGGGACTGCACTTCGGCCGTGTCGCACGCG
>JAKPAN010000063.1 GCA_029779475.1 Pseudomonadota bacterium | reverse complement strand
GTCTGCACCGCGAGCAGCGAACGCTTGCCGCTGCCGCAGATCGCGAGAATTTCGCGCCCGCTCGTCGCGAGCGCGGCGATGCGTTCGCCGATCGTCGCGCGTGGCATCGCAACGGACCCGGCCGCGAAACCGCTCGCGCGCTCGTCGAGTTCGCGCACGTCGAGCAGCAGCGCGCCGGCGCGTTGGCGCTCAAGCGCGTCGCCCGGTTCGATGTCGAGGATGTCGTCGCTCATGCGCGCTGCCCGGTCACCGTCGTTCGCGTTTCGGGAAAACGGAAACTGCGCGCCACCGTCTGCGAAATCAAGCAGCAGCGTCAGTGCTTGCCGCGTTTCGCGTTGCGGATCATGCGCGTGCGGCGGCGCTGCTGGCCTTCGGTCAGTTCGTTGCGCTTGCCGGCGAACGGGTTTTCGCCGTCGCGGAATTCGATGCGCACCGGTGTGCCTTCCAGGCGATAACGCTTGCGGAAGAAATTTTCCAGGTAACGCCGGTAACTGTCGGCGATGTGCTTGGTGCGTGCGCCGTGGATGATGATCGTCGGCGGATTGCTGCCGGCCGGATGCGCGAACTTGAGTTTGGGCGTGTGGCCGCGCACGAGCGGCGGCTGGTACGCCGCATAGGCCTGCTCGACCGCACGCGTGAGTTCGGACGAGGTGAACTTGTGGTTGGACGCGGCGTAGGCGCGGTTGACCGCCTTCATGAGCTCGCCGATGCCGCTGCCGTGCAGCGCGGAGATGAACACCTGTCGCGCCCACGCGGCGAAGTCGAGCTTGCGCGAGAGCGAGGCGATGCACTGCTCGCGCTGGTACTTGTCCATGCCGTCCCACTTGTTGACGGCGATGACGAGCGCGCGGCCCGATTCGAGCACGTGGCCGAGCAAGGACGCGTCCTGGTCGGAAACGCCTTCGCGTGCGTCGAGCATGAGCACGGTGACGTGCGCGGCTTCGACCGATTGCAGCGATTTGATGACGCTGAATTTCTCCAGCGCATCCTCGACGCGCGCGCGGCGGCGCACGCCGGCGGTGTCGATGAGCGTGTAGCGCTTGCCGTCGCGTTCGAGCGGGACACGGATCGAGTCGCGCGTCGTGCCGGGCACGTCAGAGGCGATCACGCGTTCCTCGCCGAGCAGGCGGTTGACGAGCGTGGACTTGCCCGCGTTCGGGCGGCCGATGATGGCGACGCGAATGCCTTCGTCGTCCTGCTCGGCGAGCGGATCGGACGTCGGTTCCGGCAGGCGCGCGGCGATCGCGTCGAGCACGGGCCCCGTGCCGCGGCCGTGCGCGGCGGAGACGCCGAATACTTCGGCAAGACCCAGCGCCGCGAATTCGGCGAGCGCGGCATGTTCGTCGAGGCCGTCGACCTTGTTGACGACGAGGAGCGTCGGCTTGCCCGAACGGCGCAGGCGATCGAGGATCGCGCGGTCGGTCGGCAGCAGGCCGTCGCGCGCATCGACGGTGAGCAGGACGACGTCGGCTTCGTCCATCGCCAATTCGGCCTGACGTGCGGTGTGCGCGTCGAGGCCGCTGGCGTCGTCGACAAGACCGCCGGTGTCGACGATCAGGAAGGGTTTGTCTTCGACGAGACGGCAGACGCCGTAATGGCGATCGCGCGTGACGCCCGGCAGGTCGTGCACGAGCGCGTCGCGCGTGCGCGTGAGGACGTTGAACAGCGTCGACTTGCCGACATTGGGACGCCCGACGAGGGCAACTACCGGCAGCATCTCGGGCTCCAGATCGAGCCGGGCGGCTCCATGAAACCGCACTCCGCGGGAATCGTTGAGTGCGGCGGAAGAATACATCCCGACGCTTCGCGCATTGCGCGAAGCGTC
>JAKPAN010000100.1 GCA_029779475.1 Pseudomonadota bacterium | reverse complement strand
TTCGTTACCAGGACATTTGCGAGCGCACGCGCGCGCTGACGAGCTCAAGCGTTCTCGACGGGCGCGCCAACCTCTACCAGTTCTTCATCGAGAAGTGCCTGCGCCACCTCGAGCCCGGCGGCGAACTCATTTTCATCACGCCGCGCGATCTCCTGAAAGCGACGTCGGCGGTGCCGCTCAATCGCGCGCTCCATGCCGCCGGAACGATCACCGATTTCATCGATCTTGGCGACTCGCGGCTCTTCGACGGCGTCACGCCGAACTGCGCAATCTGGCGTTTCGAAAACGGCGACCTGTCGCGCCGTACGCGCGTGGCGACGCTCGCGCTCGCCGACGGCGCGAACGGGCTCGGGCGCCTCCAATGGAAAGAGCGCCGCTTCGTCGAGAACGGTGGCCATCTTGCGTTCACGCGGCGCGACTACCCCTTGCGCCTCTCCGACATCGCTTTCGTCAAGGTCGGCGCGGTATCGGGCGCCGACGACGTTTATGCGAGCGAGACGCACGGCAACCGCGACTTCGTCTGTTCGTCGACGGTCGCCGACGGGGCGACGCGCAGAATGATCTGGTGCGAGGCCGGCGACGGAGACGCGCCGCCGCCCGCACTCGTGCCGCACAAGACGAGGCTCATCGCGCGCCGCATCCGCCGCTTCGACGAGTCGAACTGGTGGCAATGGGGCCGCGGCTACCACCAGAGCGAACAGCCTCGCGTCTATGTCAACAACAAGACGCGCCGCGCCCAGCCTTTTTTCGTCCATGACTGCCCGCACTACGACGGATCGGTCCTCGCTGTTTTTCCGCGCGACCCCGGCGTCGACGTCCGTGCTTTCGCTGCGGCGCTCAATGCCGTCGATTGGGACGAGCTCGGCTTCATCTGCGACGGGCGCTTTCTGTTTACGCAGCGCAGCCTCGAGCAGGCGCCGCTGCCGAAAACCTTCCGCTCGTTCGCGCCGCGCAAGGGCCGCAAGTGGTGGGAAAGGATTTTCGGCAAAGCCTCCTAGGAAGCCCGTTTGCCCCTGCCTGCG
>JAKPAN010000059.1 GCA_029779475.1 Pseudomonadota bacterium | reverse complement strand
AACGCTTGCTGCGCAATTTCGGCCTGTCGCTGCTGGTGCCCGACGACGATTACGCGCGCGTTGCCGAGTGGGTCGACAAGACTCAGCTCAAGGGGCGTCTGGTCTATTTTCGGGTGCGCCGGAGTGCGCGCAATGAACTCCCCGATCTGCACCGCGACTCGCTGGTGCGCAAGCTTTCGGTCAAACCGGATTCGCCGTATTACGACTGGCTCGAGCGCGAACTGGCGCATCGCTTCGACGTCGCCTGCTGTGCCACCCAGGAGCAGTTCCGGCGCGAGCTGCGGGCGATCACGCGCGCCGGCCAGATCAAGGCGCCCGGCGAGCGGCACGAAAAGGACGACCGCCATCGTCTCGACGATCGCAGTCGCTATGTGCTCGGCTGGAGCAACGCCGCCAAGATCGCGGCGCTCGAAGCCAAGGCCGGGGCGCTGGAAGCGCGCCTCGCCGAGCTGGGTAGCCGCATCGGCAGGATCCAGCACGAGCAGAACGCGCTCAAGGAGCGACTGACGGCGTTGTCACGGCTCGACGAGTACGGCGATTTCCATGAACTCGACTGGCAGTCGCTGGCGACCGAGGTGGCCAGGCTGCAGGACGAAAAGCGAACTCTGGAAT
Source organism: Pseudomonadota bacterium (assembly GCA_029779475.1). GTDB lineage: Bacteria > Pseudomonadota > Gammaproteobacteria > Xanthomonadales > Rhodanobacteraceae > Dokdonella_A. The sequence goes on along the minus strand of JAKPAN010000059.1, from coordinate 1,071 downwards.
CGGCTTCCGACCTGCTCAAGCAACTCAGCGAGCGGTTGCGCGAAGTCGTCGCCGCGCTCAAGGCACTGGAAGGCCAATTGGCGGAGCACCGCGACAAACGCTCGCGCATCGAGCAGCGGCAAAGCGACGCCGCCGCCCTGCACGCGCAGACGCAGGCGCTGCTGCTGGAGCCGGCCATGGCCGCGCAGGCGCCGTACTTTGCACGCCTCGACGGTGTGCGTCACGAGGCCCTCGGCGAGCATCAGCTCAGCGTCGAATCGTGCGAGAACCGCGAGCACGAGACGCGCGTCTGGCTGCAGACGCGGATCGAAGCCGAGTCGCGCAAGCTCAACGGGTTGCGCGACCGGATCATCCAGGCGATGGTCGCCTACAAGGAGGAGTTCAAACTCGACACCGCGGAAGTCGATGCCAGCATCGAAGCGGTCTTCGAATACCGCAACATGCTCGACAAGCTGCAGGCCGACGACCTGCCGCGTTTCGAGGCGCGCTTCAAGGAACTGCTCAACGAGAACACCATCCGCGAGGTCGCCAACTTCAACGCCCAGCTCGCAATGTGGCGCGAGACGATCCGCGAGCGCATCGCGCGCATCAACACCTCGCTGACCCAGATCGACTACAACCCCGGCCGCTACATCGCGCTCGAAGCGCAGCCGACGCCCGACGCTGACATCCGCGACTTCCAGAGCGAACTGCGCGCGTGCACCGAAGGCTCGCTGACCGGGTCCGACGACGCGCAATACTCGGAAGCCAAGTTCCTGCCGGTCAGGCAGATCATCGAGCGCCTGCGCGGCCGCGAGGGCCTCTCCGAACAGGACCGCCGGTGGACAGCCAAGGTCACCGACGTCCGCTACTGGTTCGTCTTCGCCGCCAGCGAGCGCTGGCGCGAGGACCACAGCGAGCACGAGCATTACTCCGAGTCGGGCGGCAAGTCGGGCGGCCAGAAGGAGAAGCTCGCCTACACCATCCTCGCCGCGAGCCTGGCCTACCAGTTCGGTCTCGAGTGGGGCGCCGTGCGGTCGCGCTCGTTCCGCTTCGTCGTCATCGACGAAGCCTTCGGGCGCGGCTCGGACG
>JAKPAN010000058.1 GCA_029779475.1 Pseudomonadota bacterium | reverse complement strand
ATGCACGTGCAGGAATTGCACCGCCTCGGCGCCGACATCAAGGTCGAGGGCAATACCGCGATCGTGCGCGGCGTGCCGCACATGTCCGGCGCGCAACTGATGGCGACCGACCTGCGCGCGTCTGCGTCACTGGTGCTGGCTGGTCTCGTCGCTGAAGGCGACACCGTCGTCGACCGCATCTACCACATCGACCGCGGCTACGAGAACATCGAGGAAAAACTCGGCGGGCTCGGAGCGCAGATCCGGCGTTTGCCGGGGTGATGCGTGCCGTCAGCGCGTCGGCGCCGACAGCAGTTTCAACGTGACCGTCTCGCCCTTGCCGTCGACCTGTTCGATCTGCACGGGCAGCCAGCCGAGCGAATGCGCGAACCAGCTGCGCGCGACGCGGCGGCGATTGTCCTTGCCGCTGCTTTCGCGCTGCATGAGGACGGTGTCGTAGCGGCCGGCGGGAACGTTCAGCGATTCGTTCGCGCCGCGCGCGTAGCGCATGTCCTCGATGCGATCCATCACCGCGACCTTGTAGTCGAACGCCGTCGCGCCGCGGATGAGGTCGGCAGCGAGGCCGAGCGTCACGCTCTGGCGGTCGATGAGCCCGGGTGTGGTCGCGTAGGTGTAGTCCTTGCCGCCTTCGCTGACGCGGACGGTGCTCGCATTCCAGTCGAAATCGGCGTGGCGCGTGCGCTGCTTGAACGCGCCTTCCTGCTTGTAGTCGTAGGTCAGCGCCTCGGGTTTGCCGTCCTTCCAGCGAAAATGCGAGGTTTCGACGATGTGGATGCCGGCGAGCTTGGCCAGCCCCGAGGTGCCGCGCGTTTCGCTGCGCAGCGTCCAGGTGCCGTCGCCGTCGGCGCGCAAGTCGAGCGTGGTGCGGCCGATGTCGTCGCCGTTGCGCAGCGTCGCGTATTCAGCGTGGAAAGGTTTGACGTCGGTTTCCGCCGCGGCGGCAGGCAGGGCGACGGCGAGGCTCACGGCGAGGGCGGCGAACAGGGTTTTCATCGAATCGTGGCTGCGCGGCGAAAGAGCCGCGAGTGTTGCCGCGATTGGCTGAATGCTAGCGGACGCGTTGGCGACGGTCGTCGAGATCGAGCGGCGCGGCGAGCAGCGCGCCGTCGAAGACGATGCCCTCCGCGGTCAGCGCGATGCGACGCTCGGCAACCCATGCCAGCGTCGCCACCAGCAATTCGTGCTCGCGCGGGAGCAATCGCGCCGCGAGCGATTCGGGCGTGTCGTCGCCGCGTGTTTCGATGCGAACTTGCGCGATCACCGGGCCGCCGTCGAGTTCGTCGGTGACGAAATGCACGCTCGCGCCGTGCTCGCGGTCGCGCGCTTCGAGTGCGCGCGCATGCGTGCGCAGGCCGGGATATTTCGGCAGCAGCGACGGGTGGATGTTGAGCATGCGCCCACGCCACGGGGCGATCGCAGCGGCATCGAGGATGCGCATGAAGCCGGCGAGGACGATCAGATCCGGTTTCGCCGCGGCGATGCGCGAAAACAGATCGGCATCGTAAGCAGCGCGGTTCGCATAGCTTTTCGGATCGAGCGCGAGCGTCGCGATGCCGGCTTCTTCCGCGCGACGCAACGCGGGCGCGTGCGGCTTGTCGCTGGCGACGAGGACGAAATCGACCGGCAGCGCGCCTGCATCTCGCGCGTCGATCAGCGCCTGCAGGTTCGAGCCGCGCCCGGAGGCGAGCGCGGCGACACGCAGGCGCGGGTGCGCGCTCACGCGATGCGCACGCGCTCGCCGCCCTGCGCGGCTTCGACGGTGCCGATCGTCCACGCGGGCAGACCGAGGCCTTCGAGCGCGTCGATGGCGTGGCCGGCCTGGTCGCGGCGCACGATGAGCACGTAGCCGATGCCGCAGTTGAACGTGCGCAGCATTTCCTCGCGCGCGACGTTGCCTTCGCGTTGCAGCCAATCGAACAGCGGCGGCCATTTCCACGCGCTCCCGTCGAGTGCGATACCGAGATGTTCGGGCACGACGCGGATGATGTTTTCCTTGAGCCCGCCGCCGGTGATGTGGGCCATGCCGCGCACCGGCATCTGCTTGAGCAGGGCGAGGATCGGTTTCACGTAGATCGTCGTCGGCGCAAGCAGCGCGTCGGCGAGCTTGACGCCGCCGACGTCGAGGTCGAAAGGATTGCCGGCGCGCGCGACGATCTTGCGGATCAGCGAATAGCCGTTCGAGTGCGCGCCGCTCGATGCGATGCCGACGATCGCGTCGCCGGCTTCGATCAGCGAGCCGTCGATAAGCGCGGACTTCTCGACCGCGCCGACAGTGAAGCCGGCGAGGTCGTATTCGCCGGGCGGATACATGTCGGGCATTTCCGCGGTTTCGCCGCCGACAAGCGCGCAGCCGGCGAGTTCGCAGCCCTTGGCGATGCCGCCGACGACGGACACGGTGGTGTCGACGTCGAGCTTGCCGGTCGCGAAGTAGTCGAGGAAGAACAAAGGCTCGGCGCCCTGCACGAGCACGTCGTTGACGCACATGCCGACGAGGTCGATGCCGCTGGTGTCGTGGCGGCCGAGGATCTGCGCGAGCTTGAGCTTGGTGCCGACGCCGTCGGTGCCGGAGACGAGCACCGGTTCGCGGTAGCGGCCGCCGAGTTCGAACAGCGCGCCGAAGCCGCCGAGGCCAGCCATGACCTCGGGCCGGAACGTGCGCTTGACCAGCGGCTTGATGCGTTCGACGACTTCGTTGCCCGCGTCGATGTCGACGCCGGCGGCGCGGTAACTCAGGGATTCGGGTTGCGTGGACATGGCGTCACGGGCCGTTCGCGGTCGAACATTCTAGCATTCGCTGCGGCTTGCCAAGCCGCCTCGAATTGGACGCCATGCCGCGCTTTGGGCAGACTGGCGGCGTTTTCCGTCATCGGACGATGCCCGTGCGACTGTCCCGCCTGCTGCCGCTGTTCCTTCTCGTTTTCGCGACGGTTTTCGCGCAGCCCGCGCCCGCAGCGCCGACGGCCTACACCGGCAGCGCGCCGGTCAATTCGCAGAATGACGACGAACGCGCCGCCGCGCTCAAGACCGCGCTCGCCAACGTCGTCATCGAACAGACCGGCGACGCCGGCATCCTCGCCCGCGCCGATGTCGCCAAGGCCGTCGCGCAGGCCGATCGCTATGTCTTGCAGTACAGCTATCGTGGCAGCGACGGCGCGCGCACGCTGGTCGCGCAGTTCGATAGCGAAGCGGTCGACGCGATGCTCGCGCGCCTGGGCCTGCGCGACGCGGCGCAAGCGGCCGCACCGGCCAATGCCACGACTGAAGCGAGCGTGTGGATCGGCGGCGTGCGCAACGCCGACGACTGGCTGCGCGTGGCCGGCTATCTCGCGCGCAACAACTTCGTGCGTTCCAGCCGCCCGCTCGAAGCGCGCGGCGACGCCGTGCTGATGCGCCTGACGCTGGCGAGCGATGTGCCGCATTTCCTCGACGCGGTCGCCGCCGAGCGCACGCTCGCCGTCGAGAGCCGCGACAGCGTCTCCGGCGATGCCGACGCGCGGCTGGTGCTGACGCAGTGATCCCATGCTGCGCCACCTGCCCAACCTGATCACGGCGCTGCGCATCGCGCTGGTCGTGCCGCTGTGCCTGCTGATCCTCGCTCAGCGCTGGCCGCAGGCGCTGCTCGTCGCCGCGCTCGCGGGCGTGAGCGACGCGCTCGACGGCCTGCTCGCCAAGCGCTTCGGCTGGCAGAGCTGGGTCGGCGGCATGCTCGATCCGCTCGCCGACAAGCTGCTGCTCATCGCCGCCTTCGTCACGCTGGCGATCGTCGGTGCGATCCCGATGTGGCTGAGCGCGCTCGTCGTTGGCCGCGATCTCGTCATCGTCGCCGGCGCCATCGCGTACCACGCGTTGATCGGCCGCTTCGACGCGGCGCCGACGCGCCTGTCGAAATGGACGACGGTCGTGCAGATCGTGTTCGTGCTGTACGAATTGCAGCGCCTCGCCGGCTGGCTGCCCGAGATCGATGGCTTGAATCGGCCGCTGATCGTGTTGACCGCGGTGCTCACGATCGCCAGCGGACTGCACTACGTCATCGTCTGGGGCCGCCGCGCAGACGTGCAACGAAGGAGATCGCCTTGAACGAACCCATGCAGCGAGGCGGCCTCGACCTGCGCTGGCAATGGCTGATCCTGCTCGGCGTGATCGGCGTCGTGCTGTACTGGCTGCGGCCGGTGCTGATGCCGTTCGTCGTCGCGGCGCTGTTCGCGTACCTGCTCGATCCGCTCGTCGACCGGCTCGAAAAACGGCTCGGCCGCGGCGTGTCGGTCGCGCTCGTGTTCCTCGTCGCGACGATCCTCGTGATCGGCGTCGTGCTCGTGCTGGTGCCTTTCATCGAGCGCCAGATCGGCAACTTTCTTGCCCAACTCCCGGTTTGGCTGGCGTGGTTCCAGGCGCATGCCGTGCCGTGGCTCGAACAGCATTTCGGCGTGTCGCCGGAAGTCCTCGACACGCAGAAGATTTTCGATGCGCTGCAGGCGAACTGGAAGGAAGCCGGAGGTTTCGCCGCGACCGTCGTCGCCAAGGTGTCCAAGTCCGGCCTCGCGCTCGTCGGCTGGGCGCTCAATCTCGTCATGATTCCGGTCGTCGCGTTCTACCTGTTGCGCGATTGGGACGTGCTCGTCGCGCGCGTGCACGTGCTCGTGCCGCGTTCGGTCGAACCGGTCGTCATGCGCCTCGCGCGCGAGTCCGACGAAGTGCTCGGCGCGTTCCTGCGCGGCCAGCTCAGCGTCATGGTCGCGCTCGGCACGTATTACGGCGCGGCGTTGTGGCTGGTCGGCATCAGCGTTGGCCCGCTGATCGGCATGATCGCGGGGCTCATCAGTTTCGTGCCGTATCTGGGCGCGATCACCGGCGTGCTCATGGGCGTCATCGCCGCGCTCGTGCAATACCAGGACTGGACGCACGTGCTGCTCGTGCTCGGCGTGTTCGCGATCGGACAAACGCTCGAAGGCTACGTGCTCGTGCCCAAGCTCGTCGGCGACAAGATCGGGCTGCATCCGGTCGCGGTGATCTTCGCCGTGCTCGCGGGTGGCGAATTGTTCGGCTTTCTCGGCATCCTGCTCGCGCTGCCGGTGGCGTCGGTGGTGATGGTCGTGCTGCGCTACGTGTACGAACGCTACACCGACAGCGCGCTCTACAACGCGCGCGCCGAGCCGGCGATCATCGTGCCGGGCGGCGATGCGGCGAACGGCGCTGCGCCGATCGTGGTCGCCTCTGTGCCCAGTGACGTGGCCACGAAGGCGACGCCCGACGCATGAGTGCGCAGAT
>JAKPAN010000042.1 GCA_029779475.1 Pseudomonadota bacterium | reverse complement strand
CTCAAGCCCGAACGATTGCAGGCGCCGGAGTTCGGTGAGGACGGCCATCGCCTGCTGTTCGGCGTTTCGTCCGGCGGGCAGGATCTGCACGCGGCCTAGCGCGACGCGGTCGCCGCTTTGCCACTCGCCGCCGGCCGGTGATCTGGCGCGCGCGTTGTCGATGCGAATCGGGTGTTCGCGTTTCATGCGCTCGCTGGCCGGTTCGATCAGCACGTTCGCGATGTCGATGATGTTGGCCGTGGAGCGGTAGTTCTCGACGAGGAAGCGCGTCTGCGCCTGGTAGTCCGCTGCGAAGCGGCGGATGAATTCGACCGAGGCGCCGGCAAAGGCGTAGATGTTCTGGTCGTCGTCGCCGACGGCGAAGAGGTTCAGCTTGCCGTCCTCGTCGGTGCGCTTGCGTCCGGCCAGCGCCGATATCAGCGCGTACTGGCCGGGGCCGATGTCCTGGTATTCGTCGACAAGAATCCAGCGGAAGCCGGCGAGCAGGCGATCGCGCTGCGCGTCGGCCTCGTCCGGCGGCAAGCCGCGTCCTTCGAGAAGGGCGGTGGCTTCCGCGAGGACGGCGTCGAAATCGTCGTCGCGCTGTTCCGTGCGATCGGCGAAGCTGGCGCCGACCAGCCGCATCGCCAGCGCGTGGCAGGTCATCACGGTGACGCCGTTCGCGTCGTCGCCGATCAGCGCGCGCAGGCGGCGGCGGATCTCGAGCGCGGCGTGCCGGTTGTAGGCCAGCGCGAGGATGGCGCGCGGGTTTTCGCGGCGCATGCGGATCAGGTAGGCGATGCGATGGACGAGCACGCGCGTCTTGCCGGAACCGGGGCCGGCGAGCACGAGCACGTTGGCGTCCTCGCGGTCGTCGGCGACGATGGCGCGCTGGTTCGGCTTGGCCAGCGTCTCGACGATGGTTTCCCAGGATTGCGGCGTCGTCTGCCGCGTGAGTTCCTTTTCGCGCCCCGGCAGCCAGCGCTGGCAGAACGCCTCGCGCGACAGGCGGAAATAATCGACCGCGAGCTGCGTGGCGTCGGCGATGCGCTGGATGCCGCGTTCGGCGTACTCGGCCATGATGTGAATCTGCCGGGTCAGCTCGTCGTAGTGCAGCTGCAGGGGCTGGTAGTTGCTCTTCTCGAATTGCAGCTTCCAGTTGTCTTCCAGATGCAGCGTCATGGCCGTGCGGAAGATCGCCAGCCCCTTGTTGAGCCGCAGCACCTCCTGTTCGTGCAGCCAGAGCAAGGCGCGTTCGACCAGTTTGCGCAGGTCCGGCGTCTCGGCAACGAGCAGGCCATCGCCGGCGACGCGGGCGGTGAGCTTGCCGAGCGTTGTTTCAGCCAGCTTGTCCACGCCGCGCGTGCCGCCGGGCAGGCACGACAGCCAGTGGTCGAGCAGGTGGCTGGCCGCCGTCCGGCGGCGCTCGGCGATGCGTTCGATCGTCGCCCAACTCCGTGTCAGGGTGACGTGCACGTGGTCCGGGTCGTTCGCGCGGCGCAGCTGCAAGCTGCCGCCACCGTGCTCGTCGTCGCGCCCGTCGCCGGCCAACCCCTTGATGATCTGGCGCAAACGCTGCGGCAGCGCCTGGCCGTGGCCTTGGTCCTTCAGCTGCTGGGCGAGCAGACGCAGGGCGAGTGGGTAGCCTTCGCCGGCGATCACGTCCGGCGCCGTCTCGCGCAGCTGGGAGACCAGCGCCTTTTCCAGCGCGCAGGCTTCCTCGAAACGCTTTTTCGAGGAGCGATCGACGCCGACATGGACAAAGGCGGTCATGCCCGTGTCGTTGCTCGAAATGCCCAGCTGGTCGAAGACGTGCAGTGCCTCGCGTAGCGCGC
>JAKPAN010000027.1 GCA_029779475.1 Pseudomonadota bacterium | reverse complement strand
GGCCAGGTGTTCGGCGGCAAGGTCGTGCGCGCGACGGAGATCATGCACGGCAAGACTTCGCCGATCCGCCATCGCGGCGTCGGCGTGTTCGCGGGTCTGCCCGATCCGTTCGAGGCGACGCGCTACCACTCGCTCGTCGTCGAGCCGTCGTCGCTGCCCGACTGCCTGGAAGTCACCGCGTGGACGGAACACGCCGACGGTTCGCGCGCGGAAATCATGGGCCTGCGCCATCGCACGCTGCCGATCGAGGGCGTGCAGTTCCATCCCGAATCGATCCTCACGCAGCACGGCCACGCGATGCTGCGCAATTTCCTCGTCGGCGCGCTGCCGAAAGCGGCCTGAATCATGTCGATCACGCCGCAGGAAGCCCTGCAACGCACCATCGAACACCGCGAGATCTTCCACGACGAGATGGTCGATCTCATGCGCCAGATCATGCGCGGCGACGTGTCGCCGACGCTGGTCGCGGCGATCGTCACCGGCCTGCGCGTGAAGAAGGAAACGATCGGCGAAATCGCGGGCGCGGCGCGCGTCATGCGCGAGCTCGCGGCGACGGTCGACGTCGGTGCGCCGGATCATTTCGTCGACATCGTCGGCACCGGCGGGGACGGCGCGCACACGTTCAACATCTCGACGGCGAGCATGTTCGTCGCCGCGGCGGCGGGCGCGAAAGTCGCCAAGCACGGCAACCGCAGCGTATCGTCGAAATCCGGCAGCGCCGACGTGCTCGAAGCGCTTGGCGCGGCGATCGACCTCGCGCCCGAACAAGTCGCTGCCGTGTTCCGCGACACCGGCATCGGCTTCATGTTCGCGCCGCGCCATCACCCGGCGATGAAGGCCGTCGCGCCCGTGCGCAAGGAGCTCGGCGTGCGTACGATCTTCAACATCCTCGGCCCGCTCACCAATCCCGCGGGCGCGCCGAACATCCTCATGGGCGTGTTCCATCCCGACCTCGTCGGCATCCAGGTGCGCGCGCTGCAACAGCTCGGCGCGCGTCATGCGCTCGTCGTCTGGGGACGCGACGGCATGGACGAAGTCTCGCTCGGCGCGTCGACGATGGTCGGCGAATTGCGCGACGGCGCCGTGCGCGAATACGACATCGAGCCGGAGGATTTCGGCCTGGTCATGGCGTCG
>JAKPAN010000016.1 GCA_029779475.1 Pseudomonadota bacterium | reverse complement strand
AGGCGTTCGCGTTCTACGAAAAGACGCTCAACGGCCAGCACGAACAGCGCGCGCGCTGGAAGCGCGTGCTCGACGGCGTCAACATCGGCATGGGCGAAGCGCTCGGCCAGCTCTACGTCAAGGACTTCTTCCCGCCCGCGGCGAAGGCGCGCGCGCAGACGCTCGTCGACAACGTGCGCAATGCGCTGAAGGCGCGCATCGAGCATCTCGACTGGATGAGCGACGCGACCAAGCAGAAAGCGCTCGAAAAATGGTCGACCTTCCTGCCGAAAATCGGCTATCCGGACACCTGGCGCAATTGGGACGGTCTCAAGATCGTGCCGAACGATTTCTTCGCCAACATGCGCGCCGCCGAGACATTCAATTCGCGCTACCGCCTCGACAAGATCGGCAAGCCGACCGACCGCTACGAGTGGGGCATGACGCCGCAGACGGTGAACGCGTACTACAGCTCCGGCACGAACACGATCAACTTCCCCGCCGCGATCCTGCAACCGCCGTTCTTCTACGCCGACGGCGACGACGCGATCAACTACGGCGGCATCGGCGCCGTGATCGGACACGAAGCCGGCCACGGTTTCGACGACAGCGGCAGCCAGTTCGACGGTGCCGGCAACAACGCGAACTGGTGGACGAAGGAAGACCGCGAGAAGTTCGACGAGCGCACCGCGAAACTTGTCGCGCAATTCGACGCCTACGCGCCGATCGCCGACCAGCCCGACAAGCACGTCAACGGCAAGCTCACGCTCGGCGAGAACATCGGCGATCTCGGCGGCATCAACTTCGCCTACGACGCGATGCACGCCGCCGATGCCGGCAAGCCCGATCCGATGATCGACGGCCTCACGCGCGACCAGCGCTTCTTCCTCAACTGGGCGCACGTCTGGCGCGGCAACATCCGCGACAAGGCGCAGCTCGTGCTGCTCAACACCGATCCGCACGCGCCGGCGAAATTCCGCGCGAACGGCGCGCCGTCGAACATGCCCGCATTCGCAAAGGCGTTCGGCTGCAAGAGCGGCGACGCGATGGTGCGCGACGGCGACAAGCAGGTGAAGATCTGGTGACGTAGACCGCCATCAGTCGTGGCAGCCGAAAGCGATCGCGTGCAAACGCGATCGCTTTTTTCGTAGCCGAACGCGCTCGATGGCGATCCGCGACTCGTCGCGCCGGGCGCGGATTTCCACATCGGCAACGCCGACAGCATCGCGATCGACAGCGGAGACGACACGGCGGCGACGCTCGTGCGCAACGACTACGATGCCGCGCGCCTCCGCCCGCAAGGCCATGGCATCGACATCGGCGCCTGGGAATTCCAACCGTAGGATTTGCATCTTTGCCACGTGTTGCCACGAACGGATGCACACGACGCACCATCGCCGATCACGCACTTTGTGAGCAATGTCCTCACATCGCCATTCATTTTCGACGTGATGTCGTTAACGCAATTCTGATTCGATGATGTTTATGGTCGAGAGGTTGTTCGCAACCCCTGGGGCCAATCATGAAATCCATTGCATCGCTTCGCATCGCGGCACTCGCATGCTGCGTCCCGTTCACGCTCGCCCACGCCGACATTCCCGAATACACGCAGACGGAACTGCAAGCGCGCAGCAATCTCCTTGTCAACGACAACGGCTGGAACGTACCGCCGGGCACGTCGTTCAACAGCATTTCGCCGGCGATCAACGACGCGCAGACGGTGACGTTCACCGCCGGTCTCGTGCCGATCGACAACGACACCACGCACAACGGCGCCGGCCTCTGGTACGGCGCACACGCGCACGGCAGCTTCGTGAAGATCCACGATCCCGGCACCGACCCGGACGTCACGATGATCATTTCCGATACGCCGAGCATCAACGCGAGTGGACAAGTCGCGTACTACACGAGCCTCGACGGCGGCACCTACCAACTCTGGAAATACGACCCGGCGAGCAGCGCGT
>JAKPAN010000316.1 GCA_029779475.1 Pseudomonadota bacterium | reverse complement strand
TCCGGCAGGCTGCCGGGCGTCAGCGGATCGGGGCGCAGCCAACGCGTGTGGTCGTCGACCGGATCGACGATCGCGATGCCATGCCCGGACACGCCGAGCCACAACCGTTGCCGCGGATCCTCGGCGATCGCGTTCACCGCGAAACCGCCCTGTGCCGGCCAGAGGCGCTGCGCATTGCCGCCGGCGTCGACGCCGTACAGTCCGTCGCCAGTGCCGATGCGCAAACGGCCGGCGGAGTCGACCAGCAGCGTGCTGGCCGCGGCGATGCGCGCGGCGTCGACGCGTTCCGCCTGCGTCGCGTCGGGATCGACGCGCCACAAGCCGTTCGTCGCGGCGACCCACAGCACGCCGTCGGGCGTCATCGCCAAGCCGCGCACGTATGGCGCGATGCCAGCGTTGGACAGGTTCCAGCGTTGGCGCAACGTGCCCGATGCGGGATCGACGAGCAGGATTCCGCGTTCGCTGCCAACCCACAAACCGTGCTTCGCGTCGGTGAGCAGCGCGCGCGCGGAATGCACGTCGATCGCGTCGATCGTGACTTTTTCCAGCGATTGCGCATCGGGCAGGAGCCGCAGCAAGCCGTTCTCGGTGGTGCCGACCCAGATCCGGCCGGCCGCATCCTGCGCCAACGCGGCGATGGAAGGCGATGCGATGTTCTGGTTGGCGGCCGGCGTGTAGTTGACGAATCGGTAGCCGTCGTAACGTTGCAGCGGGCCGTCGCTGCCGACCCACAGGTAACCCTGTTGATCCTGCAGGATCGCGCTCACCGTATTCTCGGCCAGCCCCTGTTCAATGCCCGTGGTCTGGAAATAAAACTCGCGCAGTGTCGCGTTCGTCGACGTCGTCGCCGGTTGCGCGTGCGCGGCCAGCGCCGCCATGCAGCCGAGCAACGCGCCCCACGAGCGCCAGCGCGCTCCGGGTCGACGTGGGAAAGTCGCGGTGACTGTCGCGGGCACGGGCGGTCTGCTTTTCGCTGAGCCGCCAGTGTAGGCAAACGCCCCGCGCCGCGCCACGCGAAGGCGCGCCGCGCGAGCGGCTAAACTGGCGTCCGCGCCCCGGGAAAACACGCCATGACCGCTTCCGACGAACACGCCGCACTCACGCAGGTTCTGACCCGCCTGCAAGCGGGCGTCGACGCCAGCGAATTGCATGGCGCGTTGAGCGGCTATCTGTGTGCCGGCGGCAACGCGGACGCCAGCGACTGGCTCGAGCGCCTCGAAATCACGCCCGGCGTCGACGGCGCAACAGCCGATCCCGCGTTGCGCGACGTGTTCGATCGCATCCGCGCGCAATTCGCGACCGATCCGGCGCAGGTCAAGCCGTTGCTGCCGCCGCCGCACGCAAAGCTCGACCGACGCGGGCCGGCGCTCGTCGAATGGTGCCGCGGCTTCCTCGGCGGATTCGGCCTTGCCAGCGGCGCCGCGAGCGCGCACCTGCCTGCGGAAGCCGAGGAAATCCTCGGCGATCTCGGCATGATCGCCGGTACGCGCCTGGCCGGCGACGACGACGAAACCTCGTTCGACGAAGTGCTCGCCTTCGTGCAGACCGCCGTCGCGCTGCTGCATCGGCACGTGCAGGCCGCGCAACGCGCCGCAGCGCGGTCGGTGCATTGAGGCCATCGCATCCGCGCACGCAGGGGGCGGGTTCGAAGTGGTAAATTGAGGCAGGCGCCGTCATCGCGCGCCGATTCGCCCACTTTCCACGCCGCCGAGTCGAATGATCGAACCCCGCGAATACGCGCGACGCCGCAAACAACTCATGCGCATGGCGGGGAGCGACGCCATCGTCATCGTCGCCGCCGCCCCCGAACGCGTGCGCAACAACGACGCGCACTATCCGTATCGCCAGGACAGCGACTTCCACTATCTCACCGGCTTTCCCGAGCCCGACGCCGTGCTCGCGCTCGTGCCGGGCCGCGCCGCGGGCGAAGTGATCCTGTTCTGCCGCGAGCGCGATCCCGAACGCGAACGCTGGGACGGCCCACGCGCCGGCACGGAAGGCGCGGTCGACACGTTCGGCATGGATGATGCGTTCCCGATCGACGACATCGACGACATCCTGCCCGGCCTCATCGAAGGCCGCGAGCGCGTCTATTACCACTTCGGCCGCGACGTCGATTTCGACCTGCGCCTGATCGCCTGGGTCAACCGCGTGCGTGCGCAGATGCGTCAGGGCGCGCGGCCGCCGCACGAGTTCGTCGCGCTTTCGCACCTGCTGCACGACCTGCGCCTGTACAAGTCGCGCGGCGAATTGCGGCTCATGAAGAAGTCCGCGCAGATCGCCGCCGCCGCGCACGTGCGCGCGATGCAGGCGACGCGGCCGGGCATGAACGAACACGAGATCGAAGCCGAACTGCTGCACGTGTTCCGCAAGCACGGCGCGGTGCCGAGTTACGAGCCGATCGTCGGCGGCGGCGCCAACGGTTGCGTGCTGCACTATCGCGCCAACAACGCGATGTTGCGCGACGGCGACCTGCTGCTCATCGACGCCGGCGCGGAATACGAGTGCTACGCGTCCGACATCACGCGCACGTTCCCTGTCAACGGGCGTTACTCGCCCGAACAGCGCGCGCTCTACGACATCGTGCTCGACGCGCAGCGCGCCGCGATCGACGAAGTGCGCGCCGGCCGTCCGTTCGACGCGTACCACGACGCGGCCGTGCGCGTGATCACGCGCGGCCTCATCAAGCTTGGCCTGCTGTCCGGACCTCTCGAGAAGAACTTGCGCGAACACGCGTACCGCGCGTTCTACATGCACAAGACCGGCCACTGGCTCGGCCTCGACGTGCACGACGCGGGCGACTATCGCGTCGACGGCGAATACCGTGTGCTCGAACCGGGCATGGTCGTCACCGTCGAACCCGGCCTGTACATCGCGCCCGACGCGAAGGGCGTGCCGGCGAAGTACCGCGGCATCGGCATCCGCATCGAGGACGATGTCGTCGTCACCGACGGCGAACCACTCGTCATCTCCGACGGCGTGCCGAAGGACGCCGACGAAATCGAGGCATTGATGGCGACCGTGCGATGAAGTCGATGTTCCGTTTCATGCTTGCCGCGCTGCTGTTCGCATCGCCTTTCGCTGCGCGCGCGCAATCGCCCGCCGCCGATCCGCCATCGCCGCTCGTCAACTACGGCCTGTTCGGCATGTTGCACCTCTCGCGTCCGTCCGCGCCGGCCACGCACATGGTGCTGCTGTTCTCCGACACCGACGGCTGGAGCGCGCGCGACGATGCGCTCGGCGCGGCGATCGCCAAGCGCGGCGCGCTCGTCGTCGGCATCGACACCCGCGCGTACCTTGCGCGCATGGAAGCGATCAAGAAGGACAAGTGTTCGTATCCCGCCGGCCACGTCGAGGAAGTCGCGCACTGGATCGCACGCCACGAAGGCATCGCCGACTACAGCGCGCCGCTCGTGGTCGCCGACGGTGCCGCCTCGACGTTCGCCTACGCGCTGGCCGTGCAGGCGCCGGCCGGTACGTTCGAAGGTCTGGTCACGCTCGGCTGGAATGCGGCGCTGCGGTTTCCGAAATCGATCTGCCCCGGCGACGCGGGCGCGATGACGGCGGCCGACGGCGCTGCCGGTTTTCGTGTCGTTCCGGCTGCGAAGATGCCCGTGGTCTGGTGGCCGCGTCCGTTCGCGCCTGATGCGCGCATCGATGGCCTCGGTGCGAAGCTCGCCGCAGCGTGGCACGCTGCCGGTTGGATCTGGCCGCCGTTTGCATCGCGCGATGCCGCGAGCGACATCGGCATCGCCTACACGCAGTGGCGCGCGCGTCAGGACGCGAGCGCGCCCGCGCTGCCCGACGACGTCGCCGATCTGCCGCTCAACGAACTCGAGCCGACCGCGGCCGACACGCATCGCATCGCGATCCTCGTCACCGGCGACGGCGGCTGGGCCGGACTCGACCGCGGCGTCGCCGACGCGCTCGCCGCGCAAGGCATGCGCGTGATTGGTTTTTCCACGCTCAAGTTCTTCTGGCACACGCAGACGCCGCAGGCCTCCGCCGACGCGATCGCGCGCGTCATGGCGCATTACGGCAAGGACGACGCAAGCGCGCGTTTCGTGCTCGTCGGCTACTCGTTCGGCGCGAGCCTCGTGCCGGTCATCCTCAATCGCCTGCCGGATGAATTGCGCAAGCGCACCGATGCGGGCGTGATGATTTCGCCCGACGACGAAGCGGTGTTCGAGATCCACGTCGGCGACTGGTTCGGCTCCACGCAGCACGACGGCGCGCTGCCCGTCGGCCCGGAAATCGCGAAGAGCACGACGCCGATCGTGTGCGTGCACGGCGCCGACGAGGACGACAGTTTCTGCAAGAAGCCGCAGCCGGCGAACGTGCGCGTCGTCGACCTGCCCGGCGGGCATCACTACGACGGCGACTACGCCGCGCTCGGCGCGTTGATCGCGCGTTCGGTCGCGCCGGCGAAACGATAGCGTGGTGCATTGCGCATTCCGGCGCGCCGCGATGCTCTAGGATGCCGGTCGCGAGCGGACGCGTCCGCTCGCGGGCCGCGGGGGTCGCGGTTCGGCGACAGGGGAGATGATTCGATGTCCAAACGATCGCTTGCGGTCTGCGTCCTCGTCTGCGCGCTGGTCGGCGTGACGGCGAATGCCGCGCCACCGACGCCGCAGGAAGACGAAGCGCGCATCGAGGAACTCATGCTCGCCGAATCGACCGCGGCGCCGCCGCCCGCTCCGGCGATGACGCCGGCCGCGGCGTCGCTGTCGGCCGATCCGGTGGCGACCGACGCGCCGGTCATCGCCGCGGTGGCGCCGCCGCCGTCGAGCGGCAACGAGGACTGGCTGGTCACGCATCCGCAGGACGAAGGCCTCGCTTTCGCCGAACTCGGCAAGCGCATCGGCAGCCGCGTCGCGATCACCACGACCAACCAGCGCGAGCATCGCGGCACGATCGTCGCCGCCAACGCGCGCGAGGTGACGCTGTCGGTACGCCGCTCGGGCGGCAACGCGACCTACACGTTGCGCAAAGAACAAATCAGCCGCATCGCCACGTTCTGAAGGTCCGCCGATGTTCACGATGATCTATTTGCTGCTCGTGCTGCCGGCCGTCGCCTGGTTGCTTTACATGCTCGCCGTCGTGCGCGTGTGGCGATTGGACCGCGCGATCGCGGTGTTCATGTTCTTTTTCTGGCCGGTCGGCTTCTACGCGCTGTTCAAGTATTGGGGCGAGAAGGAGAGCAGTCCGCGCACACCGCTGCTGCTCGCGCTCGCGATCATGGGCGCGTGGGGCAGCTTCATCGGCTGGGGTTTCATGCACACGCCGACGCAGGTCGCGTCCGACGACACGGAAATGATGTCGCCCGCCGAAGACGGCGGTGGCGACACGATCGCCGATCACGTCAAGCGCTCCGTCGCGATCGCGAACCTGCGCCGCCAGACCGGCAGCGTCGACATCCCCGACGCGCCGGTGTCGATCGACGTGCCCGCGCATTTCCGCTTCATCGATCGCGCGTCGCTGCTCAACGCGTTCTCAGGAACGAGCGACGAGCCGGACGACGGCACGATCGGCTGGCTCGTGCACGAGCGCGTGGATCTATCGTCGAACCAGGCCTGGCATGTGCAGGTGAACTATCGCGGCGACGGTTACATCGCCAGCAACGATTTCGCCACTGCGGGCGGCGATGCGCTGCTCGCTCGCGCACAGGGCGCGGCACGCAAGGTCGCGGCCGATGCGGACGACGGCGTGCAACTGTTGCGCTTTGCCGAAGCGCCGACGTTCGATCCCGCGGCCGCGCGCGTGAACTGGGTCGAGGAGGTGTCGCAAAAAGGGCACGCGTCGCCGACGCTCGATTGCTACGCGGTTCAACTCGGTCGCAAGGGCGCGGTGTTCTTCTCGATCGTCGACGCCGCCGCCCAACGCCAGGAACTGTGCTTGCGCAGCGTGCGCATGCTCGCCGCACATGCGCATTTCGGGCCGGGTCAGACCTACGCGGACCACTCGGGCGCGCTCGACCGCAAAGCGCCGTACACGCTCACCGACCTGGTGACCGGCGAATACTTCGCCGATCACCCCGAGTAAACGTCGCGCCCTTCAGCGTCCGCCGAAGATGAAGCGCCGGTAGCCGCCCGAGACGAGCGCGGCGATGTCGACGAGCAGCGCCGGCACCCACAGCCCGCGCGGATAGGCGAGATAGGCGCCGGTCCACTCGGGCTGGAATTTTTCCTTGTAGCGGCGCAGGCCCTGGTAGTTGTAAAAGCGGCCGCCGTACTGGAACGCGAGCGCGGCGAGGCGTTCGTTGATGCGCGCGTAGGGGTTGTCGCCGACCGCCGACAGCGGCGCCATGCCGAGGCTGAAACTTTCGTAACCGCGATCCTTGGCCCACTGCATGACGCGCGCGAACAGGAAATCCATCGTGCCGCGCGGTGCGCCGTCGAGATGGCGCATGAGATCGACGCTGGCCGTGCCGTTCGGCCCGTATGGCGGCAGCACGTTGGCGAACGCAATCACCTCGCCCGCGCGGCGCACCAGCGCGAGCGGACTCCACGAGAAATACTCCGGATCGAAACGGCCGAGCGAAAAGCCCTTTTCGTGCGCGTCCTTGTCGGCGAGCCACGCATCGGACACGCGCTCGACTTGCGTCATGAGCACGGTATCGAACGGCGGTTCGACGAGTTCGAATTCGAGTTGCTCCTTAGCCGAGCGGTTGACTGCCTGACGCAGGTCTTCCCAACGCTTGCCGGCGAGCGTGAATTCCGACAAACGAATCGTTGCCAGTTCGCCGAGCTTGAACAGGTCGAAGCCGAGATCGTGATAGAGCGACAGATCCGGTTCGAGCACTTCGTAGAACACCGGCACGCGATCCTGCGCATCGGCGAACTGGCGGAAGTCGAGGATCGCGCGCTTGATCGCGCTTTCCGGCCCGCACGGCGAGCCAAGTGCGACAAGGCGGTCGCGCACCGCGCCGTAGCCGACGACGGCGCCGTGGTCGCCCGACCAGAACAGATGCTTGTCGCCCATGAAGGACAGGTGCGCGAATTCGCCACCGCCGTGCTTCGAGTAGACCTCGCGCGCGCGTTCGAGCTCGGCATGGTCGGGCAGCTTCAATGCCGGCCGGCGCACCGCGAACGATTGCCAGGCGAGGTAGCCGAACAGGCCGATCGCCGCCGCGAACAGGCCGCGCGCGATGCGCGAGGAATGCTCGCCGACGCCGAAGTACCACAGGTCGAAACTGTCGTCGCCGAGCACGGCCCAGATGCCGATCGCGAAGAAGGCGAGCACGACGACGATGAGGCCGGACAACCACGCGAACGTCGTCACCGACGTCAGGCTCATCGCGCGCTGCGTGAACTCGCGCTTGCGCAGGCGCAGGAGCGCGGCGATCGCGAGCAGGAACAGTGCCTCGCCGAAATGCAGGCCCTTCGTCACCGCAAGCACCGCGCCGAGCATGAGCACCGGCTGCGCGAGGTTGTAGGCGACGCGCAAACGGCCGTCGATGCCGCGGCCGAGGCCGAGCAGCAGCACGCCGGTGAGGATCGACAGCCAGTAGGAACCTTCGACCGCCGCAAGCGGCAGGAAATGGCGCACGACGACGATGTGCTCGTGCACGGCGGGAATCGCCGCCGAGGACAACAGCAACACACCTGCGGCGAAGATGAGGACTGCCAGCACGCGAATGCCGAAACCGGCGAGCAGGTCGCCGGGCAAACCGAGTACGCCGAACAGCGGGTGCGCGCGCAGTCGCGCGGTCGCGCGCGCGAACACGGGCAATTGCCCGACGAGCATGCCCGAACCGACGTACAAACCCGACAGGAGCGGCAGCAGGTAATACGCGATGCGGAACAGGAACAATCCCGACAGCACGGCCGCGTTGTCGTAGCCGCCGCTGGTCAGCGCGAGCAGCATGAGTCCGTCGAACACGCCGAAACCGCCGGGAATGAGGCTGAGCAAACCGAGCGTCTGTGCCGCGGCGAAACTGCCGAGCAGCGGCCCGGGTTTGACGTGCGCGCCGGAGATGTACAGGCAGCCGTAGAGCACCGCTGCGCTCAGCACCCAATCGACGAACGACAGCGCGGCGAGCGTGATCTTCAACCGCAGCGGCGGCAGGTCGCTGCCGTGCGGCAGCCAGCGCATGAGCCGGCGATTGCGTGTGAGCACGAAGAACGCGGGCAGGTAGCACGCCGCCGCGGCGAGCACGCCCATCGCCAGCCACTGCGTCGTCGCGCTCGGCGTGATTGGCCGCGAGCCGAGCGCGACGGTGATGATGATGAGCACCGACAAGCCGAGCGGCAGCGACAGCACCTGCAAGCCGATCAGCGCCGCGCTGCGGCCGAGTTCGACGCCGCGTGCGGCGAAGCCGAGCAGGCGCACGCCCGAGCCCATCGTGCCGTAGAGGTTGAGTGCGTTGGCGAGCGCATTGGCGACGAACGACAGCCGCAGCAGCTCGCGCGCCGAGATCGACAGCGACAGCCAACGCGCGATGACGACGTCGATGAGTCCGGTGAACGCGACCGAGACGAGCGCAAGCAGGGCGACGCCGATCGCCGGCAGCGTCGGCACGTCGAGCAGCGTGCGCTGGAGTTCGGGCAGGTCGAACTCGTCGACGCCGCGCCACACCAGCCAGCCCACCACGCCGAGGAACGCGACGGGAATGAGCCAGCGCAGGTGCGCGCGCCAGCCGTGCGCTTGTGGCGATTCCGCGGGCTGTTCGGTCGTGCTCATCGGTGGGGAAAATCGTCCGTGAAATGGCGGACGCGGATTGTACGTGGAGATGCGTCGACGGACGGCGCCGTCGAGCGCTCCGCGCTCAATGCGCCGCGTCGAGCAGCGCCTTCACGCTGTCCACGTATTGCGGCATCCAGTTCTTCGGCGCGCCGAAACCGTGGCCGACCTTCGGCAGCAGGACGGCATGCGATGCCTTCTGGCCGTCGGCGAATTCGGGCGCGAATTTCGGGTCGCAGACCTGGTCTTGCTCGCCCTGCAGGATGATCCACGGCGCGTCGACCGTGGTGCGCTTGTCGAACACCCAGGTCGCCGGCTTCGCTTGCCAGTGGCGCGTGAGGCCGCCCTTGGCCGGGCAGAACGCCTTGTGGATGAGCAGGTCGGGGCAGAAGCCGAGGCTGATGCCTCCGGCGAAGCGCTCGCCCGCGTCGGCGGCGAGCGTCGTGTAGGCGACGGTCGCGCCGGACGAATAGCCGATGATGAAGGGTTTCTGCTCCGGCGGCAGCGACACGTCGCGCGCGAGGCTCGATGCGAGTTTCGCGAGCGCGCCGTCGGCATCGCTGCAGGGTGCGCTGCTCGCATCGAGCGCCTTGAGGAATTGCGGCGTGCTGAAACCGGCAACCCACAAGCCCTGCGCGGCGGCTTCGTGCGCCATGTCGGTGACGCCGCGGTTCCAGCCGCCGTCGCCCGAGGCGAACAGCGCCAGTCCGCGCACCCGGCCTTGCGGCTTGTACAGCGCGACTTCGCCGAAACCCGCGACGTCGAGCCAGCGGTAGACCTGCGGATCGCGGGGCGCCGGTTTTTTCGGGCGGGCTGCCGCGTGCCGGGTGGCTTCCGCCGGAGTGGCGGCATCCCCGTGCGACGGCATGAAGGCTGCGAAGGAAAGGAAAAAAAGGACTGCGATCGAAGGCTTCAAGCGGTGGAATCCGTGTCCAGGGACGTCACGTCGCGGCCGCGGCGCCGCCCTGCGGCGAAGCGTGAATCCGCGCGCGGCGGTCCGATATTGTCCCACGAGTCCCGCGTGCGGCGACAGGTGCCACCGATTCGGCGTGGCCCGTTTCGCCGCCGAGTCGCCCACGCATCCTCAGCGTGGCGGCAACTCGTCGGCGGCACGCCGGGACGCGGTTTCGTCGGCATGCAGCTCGAACCACATCGCGTTGAGGATGGCGAACGCGAGTGCGAGGCCGAGGCCGAGAATCCAGCTGAAATACCACATGATCGATGCCCTCAATACATGCCGTGGGATTGCTTGACGTGCGCCAGCGTGACGCGCCCGCGCAGGACGCTGAACACCCATGCCGTGTAGCCGAGGATGATCGGCAGGAACACGACGGTGGCGAGCAGCATCAGGCCGAGTGTCGTCTGCGTGCTCGAAGCGTCCCACACGGTCAGGCTGCTGCGCGGATCGAGGTCGGACGGCAACAGGAACGGGAACAGCGCGAAGCCGGCCGAGAAGATCGTCCCGGCGATCGACAGCGCACTGGCGAGGAACGCGGCGAGTGGACGGCGTCGCGCCAGCGCGGGTACGAGCAGTGCGGCAACGATGGCGAGCGCCGCGGCGACGACGGCCCAGATGCCGAGCGCGCCGCCGAACCAATGACCGCCGTGCGCGACTTGCTTGGCCAGCGGATTGGACGGTGCGTTCGCTGCGGCGGCGCCTACGATGGCATAGCCTTGCACGCCGAACGCGAGCCACGCGCCCGCAAGCGCGTAGAGCACGACGAAGGCGGGCGCCGTGAGGCGCAGCAGGCGCTGCGCGCGCTGCGCGATCAGTTCGTCGGCCTTGAGCGCGATCCAGGCCGCGCCGTGGGTCAGGATCATGGCCACCGAGACCAGTCCGCAGACCAGCGCGAACGGTCGCAACAGGCCGATCAAGCCGCCCTCGTAGCTCATGCGCAGGGTGTCGTCGTAGCGCAGCGGCACGCCGAGGAAGAGGTTGCCGAAGGCGACGCCGAAAATCAGCGTCGGCACGACGCCGGCGATGCACAGCACCCAATCCCAGCCTTCGCGCCAGCGGCGGTCGACGAGCTTGTTGCGGAAATTGAAGCCGACCGGGCGCAGGATGAAGCTGAGCAAGACGAGCAGGATCGCGAAGTAGAAGCCCGAGAACGACGCCGCGTACAGCAGCGGCCACGCCGCGAACACCGCGCCGCCGCCGAGGATCAGCCAGACCTGGTTGCCTTCCCAGGTCGGCTCGATCGTCTCGAGCAGCACGCGGCGTTCGTCGTCCTCGCGGGCGAGCGCGCGCAGGAGCGCGGCGACGCCGAGGTCGTAGCCATCCATGATCGCGAAGCCGGCCAGCAGCACGCCGAGGAGCAGCCACCAGATCACGCGCAGGGTTTCGTAATCAAACATGACGGTCTCCCGTGGTTGCCGCGGCCGGCCACATGCCGAGGCCGTCCGGCCCCAGCTTGGCGTATTTGCGCATCAGGATCGCGTCGATCACCGCCAGCACGGTGTAGAACAGCACGAAGCCGCCCAGACTCGTCGCCACCTGTGCCGCCGATACCGACGACACGCCGAGGGCGGTCGGCAGCACGCCCTCGATGGCCCACGGCTGGCGCCCGTATTCGGCGACGACCCAGCCGAGTTCGGCGGCGAGCCAAGGCAGCGGCAGGCTCCACAACGCCGCCTTGAGATACCAGCGCCGGCGGTCGAGCTGGCGCTTGGCCGACAGCCAGAAGGAATACGCGAACAAGGCGATGAACCAGAAACCGCAAGCGACCATGATGCGGAACGACCAGAACAACACCGGCACGTTCGGAATCGTGCTTTCCGCGGCCTTGGCGATGTCGGCGGGCGTCGCCTGCGCGGGGTCGATCGATGCCTTCTTGAGCAGCAGCGCATAGCCGAGGTCGGCCTTGTGGGCGTCGAACTCGCGCTTGGCCTCGGCGTCGTCGCGATTCGCGCGCAGGCGCTGCAGCGCGGCGTACGCCGTGCGGCCGTTTTCGATACGAAGCTGCGCTTCGGCGACGAGTTCGCGGATGCCCGGCAGCACGCCGTCGATGGAGCGCGTGCCGATGAGGCCCATCACCCACGGCACGTGGATGGCAAGATGGGTGGTGCGTTCTTTTACATCGGGGAAGCCAAACACGGTGAACGAGGCCGGCGCGGGTTCGGTTTCCCACATCGCCTCGATCGCGGCGAGCTTCATTTTCTGGTTTTCCGACACCGTGTAGCCCGATTCGTCGCCGAGCACGACCACGCTCAGCGCCGAGGCCAGGCCGAAACTGGCGGCCACGGTCATCGAGCGCTTGGCGAACTCGATGTTGCGGCCCTTGAGCAGGTACCACGCGCTGATCGACAGCACGAACATCGCGCCGAGCACGTAGCCCGCGCTGACCGTGTGCACGAACTTCGACTGCGCGACCGGGTTGAACATGACCTCGGCGAAGGAGGTCATTTCCATGCGCATCGTCTCGAAATTGAATTCGGCGCCCACCGGGTTCTGCATCCACGCGTTGGCGATCAGGATCCACAGCGCGGACAGGTTCGTGCCGAGCGCAAGCAGGAAGGTGACGATGAGGTGCTTGATCCGGGACAGGCGATCCCAGCCGAAGAAGAACAGGCCGACGAAGGTCGCCTCGAGGAAGAACGCCATCAAGCCTTCGATCGCCAGCGGCGTGCCGAAGATGTCGCCGACGTAGTGCGAGTAGTAGGCCCAGTTCGTGCCGAACTGGAATTCCATCGTCACGCCGGTGGCCACACCCATCGCGAAATTGATGCCGAACAGCACGCCCCAGAACTGCGTCATGCGCTTCCAGATCTCGCGGCCGGTCATCACGTAGACCGCCTCCATGATCGCCAGCATCCAGGACAGGCCCAGCGTGAGCGGCACGAACAGGAAGTGGTACAGCGCGGTCAACGCGAACTGCATGCGCGACAACGCGACGACGGTTTCATCGATCATGGTGGGCCTCGACGGCGGCGGATGCGGGAGCGAGCAGGTGGTTTTCCATCGCTGCCGGCGCGGTATCGGCGCGCGGCACGGGGCGGATGCAGAAGAACCAGAGCAAGGCCAGGGCGACGAGCTTGCCTATGACGATGGCAGCGAACTCGCGGCCGTAACGGCGGCCACCGGCGCCACGGAACCACGAACGCGAGTTGCGACGGTCGGACATGGCGGCGACTCCCCCGGATGCTGCCAGTATACGCAGCCGGCATTCGGCGGGAATGCGACAAATTGTCCAACGGCGCCTGCGTCAGCGGACGTCGTCGTAGTACTCAAAGATGAGGTGGATGCGCTGCGTGCCGCCGAGGTTGGCGACCGCGTGCATGCCGAGGTTGTTCACCTCGTAGGCCTGGCCGACTTCGAGGTGGTACGGCGTTTCGCCGATGTAGAACGACACCTGGTCGTTGGTCTGAATCGGGATGTGGATCTTGTGCGGCCAGCGCGCCGCCGGATTGGCGTCGATGTGCGGATGGATGCGTCCGCCCGGCGGCATCTTCGCGAGCAGCACGCGCGAGAACGTGCCGTTGGCGTAGCCGTACGGTTCGACGGCGCGACGCATCAGCGGTTCGAGCCGGTCGCGCCATTTTTCCCACATCGGCCGGTCGTAGTGCTGGCGCCAGTCGTTCACGTTGGAGATGAAGCGGAACACGATGTGCTGCGCTTCGTCGAGCGCACCGTAGTTGCGGTTCGGCTTGCCCGCGTTCTCACTGTCCCACTCGGCTTGCGGAATGGCGAGGATCTCCTCGCGCACGCGGCCGAGGTCAAGCGGGCCGAGCCGGCGGATCGACGTTGTCTTGAGCGGATTCGCGGCTTGCATGGTCTTCGAATCGGTAGCCGAACAGTTCGAGGTCGCGCTGGTAGAGGTTGCTGACGAGCGCGACCAATTCGTCATCGTAGTACGTCCACCACGGCGCGTGGCGCGAAGCGTTGACGCGTTCGAGCGGCCGCGACGGAATGCCGACGCGCGCGCAGATCGCGTCGTACGAGGCCTGCATCGTTTCGGTGCGCGCGACGAAGTCGATGTCGAGCTTGCCCTGCGCGTCGACGAGGAAGAAATGCTGCGGCACGAACAGCACGTGCTGGAACGGGCGCACGTCGCGGATCACGTGCTTCATGAACGCCGTCGGCGTGCGCTCGAATTCGCCGGTTTCGCGGCTCATGAACGCGCAGAACGAGACGAAGCGGTCGAACGGATTGCGCACGAACGCGAACTTGAAATAGCGCTCGAACATGTCGTCACCGAGCACGGGCCGGATCATCTGCGTGGTCAGGTGACCGTGCGGGACGCCGTCGAATTCGGGAAACGGCAGGCGCTTCTTCACGAACAGCCCGGCTTGCTCCAGGTCTTCATCGCCCATGTGCTCGCGCAGCGCCTCGCGCACGGCGTGCGTGCCGGTCTTGGGAACGGCGAAGAACAGGAATTGGTGCCGGTGGGAAATGATCACGGTGGTTCCGCGCAGAAGGTTCGGCGAAAAGGCGCGCCTCGCGGCGGCCGCGCATGATAGCAGCGCGGCCGCCCGCCTCCGCCTCAGCCGGCTTGCGCAAACGCCTCGCGCGTGAGGTTTTCCGGCTCGCCGTCCGTGCAGGCGACGTCGTCCTCGATGCGGATGCCGCCGTATGGGCGGAACGCGTCGACCTTGGCCCAGTCCACGTCCTTCGCGGCGGGCTTGACCTTGAGTTCGGCGAGCAGCAGGTCGATGAAGTACAGGCCCGGCTCGATCGTGACGACCATGCCGGGCTCGAGTACGCGCGTCATGCGCAGGTACGGATGGCCGGGCGGGCGCGCGATCGTGCCGCCCGCATCGCTGGCCTGGAAACCGGCGACGTCGTGAACTTGCAGCCCGATCGGATGGCCGAGGCCGTGCGGGAAGAACGTCGACGACACGCCGCTTTCGACCGCGCTTTCCGCGGACATGCGGATGAAGCCGAAGTCCTTCAGGATGCCGGCGAGCACGTGGTGCGCGTGGATGTGCAATTCCGGGTAGCTCTGGCCAGCGCGCACCTTCGCGACGAAGCTGCGTTGCGCGGCATCGACCGCGTCGATGAGAGACTGGAATTCTTCCGCGCCGCGCGCGGCATGCGTGCGCGTGATGTCGCTCGCGTAGCCATGGAAGCTCGCGCCCGCGTCGATCAGGAACGAATGCAGGTGCGCCGGCGGCGCGTGCGCGAGGTCCATGTAGTGCAGGATCGCCGCGTGTTCATTGAGGCCGATGATGTTCGTGTATGGCAGTTCGTTGTCGGTCTGTCGCGCGGCGGCAAGGTAGGCGACATGGATGTCGAATTCCGACTTGCCCTCGCGGAACGCGCGCTCGGCGGCGCGATGCGCACGCACGCCGATCTTGCTCGCCACGCGCAGCATCGCCAGCTCGTATGGCGTCTTGATCGAACGTTGCCAGTGCAGGTAGTCGAGCACGGCCTGTGGGTTGCTCGGCGCGAGTCCGTGTGCGGCGACGTTCGCCTCGCCGAGGGTCGCGCAACGCGCGGCGTCCTTCGGCAGATGCGCGCGCGCGTCGGCGGCCTCGCGGATGACGACGATGTCGAAATGCTCGACCCAGTAACCCGCCGGCGCCTCGGGCACGACATGCCAGTAGTCGTGCGGTTGCAGGTAGACGAGTTTCGGCCGCTGGCCGGGCGTGTAAACGAGCCACGAACCCGGCGCTTTCGTCACCGGCAGCCAATGCTTGAAGTGCGGGTTGACCGCGAACGGATAAGGCCGGTCGTCGAGGAACTGCATCGACGGTTCGCCGGCTGCGATGACGAGATGGTCGAGCCCCGCGCGCGCGAGCGCGGCATCGGCGCGCGACTTCAGCGTGGCGAGGTGCTGCGCATACAGCGGATGCAGGTCGGGATGCTGGCTGTCCATCGGCGAGACTCGTGCGGGCGAACGCTCATTGTGCCCCGGCGCGTTCGCCCTGGCGATGCGCGCGCCGGCCCGGCCCGTTGCCGAGGTTTCGATATCGTCGCTAAAGTGCTGCAGATGAACGGCACGTCGGATCGAATCGCTATCCGGGTGTGGGGCGGCTTGCGCGTCGTCGATGCGCGGGGCGCGCCGATCGAAGTCGCGAGCCGCAAGGCGCGTGCCTGCCTTGCGTTGCTCGCACGATCCGATGCCGGGCGTCTCTCGCGCGAACGATTGGCGGGCATGCTGTGGGGCGATCGCAGCGATGAACAGGCGCGCGCCAACCTGCGCCAGCTTCTTTACGAACTCAAGCCGTTGTCGCATGGAGGCGTGCTCGGTTTCGATCGACAAGCCGTCTGGCTGACACCGGATCGCGATGACGAAACGGCCGTGATGGCGCGCACCGCGTCGGCGCAGCTCGCGGCGATGCTGCCGGAGCGCGGCCTGGTGCCGCTGGCCGACTTGGACGGCATCGGTGACGAGTTCGACGATTGGCTGGCCGCCGAGCGCGCGGCGATCGAAACGGAATTGCGGCGTTTCGTGCAGCAACGCATCGAGGACGCGCTGGCTGCCGGCGATGCCACCGGTGCGCGCGCCTTGTCCGACGCCTGGATGCGTCACGATGCCTGCGACGAAACGATGGCCCGGCTAGGTCTACGCGCCGATGCGGCGCTTGGCGATCGCGCGGGCATGCAGCAACGCCAGCGCCGTCTCGAACTCGCGCTTGCCGCCGAACTTGGCGTGAAGCCGGCCGCGACTACCTCGACCTTGGCCCGCGATTTGGACGGTGCGCTGACGCAGGCGATCGCCGATCCAGCATCACGTGATCGCGCAGGTCCGATGTCGCGTACTGGCGATGTCGATGTCGCGCCGGCTCGCCGCAGTCCGAGGATGGCGCGCGTAGCCGTCGTGGCCATCGTGGTGCTGTCGCTGGTCTTCGGTTACGCCGCGTGGCGCGCGATGGCGCACGCGCCGACCGCCGCGCGCCAGGAAGCGGTCGCGCTGGCGGCGCGGGCACACGCGCTGACGCATGGCCGCACGACAGCCGGGTACTCGCAGGCGGCGGCGCTCGCGCAGCGCGCCATCACGCTCGATCCCGACTACGCGCCGGGCTGGGCCGAACTCGCGGCGGCGACCTTGTTGCGCGGTTGGACGGGGCTGCCCGTTCCGGCCGAAGCCGCGTGGGGCGGATCTCGCGTCGACGCCGAGCGTTACGTCGAGCGCGCGCTCAGTCTCGACCCGCATTCGGCCCGCGCACTGGCAGTGCGCGGGCTGATGCTCGGCAACAGCGCCGCGGCGGGGGTGGCGCTGCGCGATGCCGGATCGGCGGCGGATGATGCGGAAACATTCGTATGGCTCGGCAACTGGCTCGTTGTCTCCGGATCGGAGCGCGAAGCGATGGACGCGTACCGTCGCGCCGCGGAAATCGATCCGCTGTGGGATCGCGGCGTCCGCGCTTACGTCAACTACAGCGAAAGCATGGGCGAACACGAGGCCGCCGATCGCGCCATCGAACGTTTCGCCGCTACCAGCCCCAACCCATACATGGTGGCCAGCCTGCGCATGGAGCACGCGTTGTCCCGCGGCGATTTGGTCGACGCCGCTGTACAAGTCCGCAAGGCGCTCGAACATGCGCCAGACAATCCCTGGATCGAAATGCTTGGCGTCGTCGGCATCGCCATGGCGGTCGGCGACACGGAGACCATTGAACGTCTGAGCGCGCGCTACGCACGCCTGCACGAAGGCGTCGCGCCGCTACTGGATACGGCGCAGGCGGTCGTGGCGCGCGTCGAGCCGGCGCCGGTTGCGTGGCTGGACCACTGCATGTATTGCGTGATCGACGCACGCCGATTGCTGAGCGCCGGTCGCCCGGATTTGCTGGTGGCCGCGATCGAACGGCACGACGGCGATCCGTTCGAAATTGCGCTGGTGTTCGGCGGTGACCAGACCGCGCTGGCGGCGCTGCGCGTGGTCGGCCTGCGCGCGGTGCATCGCGACGCGGACGCCGACCAAGCCCTCGCCGCGATTCGCGCGCGGATCGGTCGGCGGCGCACGCAAGAATTCAGTACGGACATGGAAAACGCGGTCGCCTTGGCGCTCGCAGGGCGCGACGAAGAAGCGGTTCGGGAACTGGATCGCGCCATCGACAAGGGTTGGCGAGGGCAATCCTCGTTCTGGGCCGTCGATCCGGCCGACGAGCCCGCCTTCGCCGCCTTGCGCGAGCGTGCGGACTTCGCCCGCGTTCGTGCACGCCTGGCCGACGAGCGCGGGCGGGTGCGCGAGCAGGTCTCCACGATTCTTGCCGGCATTCCGGCGCCGATCGTGTCCGCGCGGACGTTCGCCGACGACCTCTGACGCTTCGCTGACGTCGGCCTGACCTTGCTCTGACGCTGGCGGACTACGGTGCCCGCTCCGTCCAGGAAAGAGCGCGCCATGACCGTCCGTGCCGAAGCGTTCGTTTGGTCGCTGTCGTTGATCGCCGGTTCGAGCATGGCTGCCGATCATGTCGTGAGCCTCAACGACAAGTACCCGCCAGACCACATGACGCCAAACGAAATCACCATCGCCGTCGGCGATACGGTGACTTTTACGTCCGGAAGCAGCCGGGAGCGCCACAACGTCCACGCCTACGACGATTCGTTCGTGTGCTCGGTCGGTTGCCGCGGCGATGGCAGCGGTCGTTCGACCCGTCCCACGACGAACTGGCAATCCACGGTCACGTTCACCAAACCCGGCACCGTGCTGTACGGCTGCGACGAGCACACCAGCACGATGGAAAGCTTCCCGGCCATCATCCACGTCGTCGGTGATGCGCCGGTGTTCAATCCCGATCAAGCGGGCCTGTCCGGATCCTGGGCGAACCCGGCCACGGACAGCCAAGGCTTCGTGCTCGATGTGGCTCCGGACTTCTACGGCCAAGGCACCGCGTTGCTGTTCGGCGGTTGGTTCACCTACGGCGTCGACGCGGCAAGGGGCCTGCGCTGGTACACGATCCAGGGACGACTTGGCCCTTCGAACGCGGCGACGATGGGCATCTACCAAACGCTCGGTGGCCGATTCGATTCGGCGCAAGCAACGAGCACGCAGGCCGTCGGCACGACGACGGTTCGCTTCGACGACTGCTCGCGTGGAAGTCTCGACTACCACTTCGACGATGGCCGCCAGGGCACGATCGCGCTGACTCGCCTGCTCAACAACGTGACCTGCTCGGCGGGCAATCCCGGCGAGCCGCCGCGACAGCAGGCCGGCAATGCCGCGTGGACGGGCGCTTGGGCCGACGTTACCAACAGCGGACAGGGTCTGATCATGGAATTCAATCCAATACAAAACCTCATGTTCGCCGCGTGGTACACGTTCGGCGCCGACGGCATCGCGAATGGCGGCGCGCAAAGCCAGAACTGGTACACGCTGCAAGCACAAGCGCCGGCGGGCGCCAACGCCATCCACGACATCGGCATCTACGCAACGAATGGCGGCGTATTCGACCAGCACGCGACGACGGCCACGGCTCGCGTCGGCAGCGCCGATCTGAGCATGCTCGGCTGCACCTCGGCGACGCTCGCCTATCGCTTCAGCGACGGCGCCAACGCAGGCCGCGCCGGCACCTTGCATTTGACTCGCCTCTCGCCCGCGTCCACGACTTGTCAGCTGTGGCCGGCCGGGCCGTAAGGGAGAAGCACATGGTGTCGATGACGCCGCAATCGCCGACCAGAGTCCGGACGACAGCGTGTCCGCGCTCGCCGTGCAGGCCGACGGCAAGATCGTCGTCGTCGGCGATTTCTTTTCGGTCGGCGGGGTGGCGCGCGCGTCAGCGCACGTTCGCGAATTCCTTGCGCAGCCAGTCGTCGAGCAGGCGTTTCTCGAAACGCAGCGGATCGTCCTGGTTGAGCATTGTGCCGCGATGCATGAACGCCGAATCGCGCAGCGTGCGGTCGCCTTCGTCGACGACATTGCCACTCGCGTCGGTGAGTTGGAAGTGCAGGCTGATGCTCGGCGGATAGATGTCCTTGATGATGCGCGTGTCGTCGAGATTCGGCCCGCGCCACGGCTCGCACTGACCCGCGCGCTGGATGTCGGTGATCGTCACTTTCAGCGTCTTGCCGCCCGCGACGACGCGATCCGCGCGGTTCTCGACGTAACGCGCAAGCTGGCTCAACCATTCCTCGGGTTTGGCGCGATTGCGGCACAGATTGCTGCGCGTGTCGGTGAAATTGACGGGATCGCTCCAGTCGACCTTGATATGTGCATTACGTGGCGCGATGGCTGAGGTCGCACAACCACCCAGCGACGCGGCGAGCGCCAGAGCAGCCAACGCAAGCAACGGATTGGGAAGTTTCATGTTGACCTCGTCGTGAAAGCGGATGGGCAGGCCTGCCGTGATTGTCGGCTTCATGACGGGCGAAAGCGAGGAAACGTCGCCGCTTCGCCAATGCAATTCATGTTCGTGATGGTCACGCGCTCGCGTGCCTTGTTTGCCCTGCATGGGCACGACAAGAAATGCGGTAACCTCTGTCGCGGCGTTAAAGCCGCATCAACAGGGGAAAACCGACGACCACTCGTACGAGGCACGAAGTGCTGGCCGGCGCAATACTGTTCGCGCTCGGCGTGACCACGGCTACGGCTGCCGATGTCTACTATCAATCCTTCAATATCGGCCTGCCGACATCGCCTCCGGGGTGCAATACCGGCGACTATCCAGGTGGCGCCGGTACCTATCCGTTTCCATCGGATTGGCTGCGCTTCAATGTCGACAACAAGACGCCAGCCGCGAGCGTCGCCTACGTCAACAACGCATGGATCGTGCGCGAGGATTTTTCCTTTGATGTCACGCAATGCGTTGCGTTCAGCACTTCCTGGTATTCCCCCGCGGGGCAGGCCGACGACTGGATGTGGTCGCCGGCGATCGCGATCCCGGCCGGTGGAGGGGCGCTGAGCTGGCGTGCCGTGACCTACGATGCGAGTTATCGCGACGGCTACGAGGTTCGCGTCAAGACTGGCGCCGCGCCGGATCTGTCCAACCAGACCACGAGTACGGTCATTCATTCGACGGCGGCCGAGCAGTCCACGTGGACGTCATACACCGAGGATCTCTCCACTTACGCGGGACAGACGGTGTACATCGGCTTCCGCAACAACAGCACCGACAAGTTCCTGCTGCTCATCGACGATGTGCGCGTCTACGACACCTCGCCCGATCTTGCCGCACAAGCTCCGGTTCCTGCATACACCACGCCATACGCGCGCGCTCCGCTCGGCGTCGATATCGTGCCGACGCTCGCGGTGACTGCGCGCAATCAGGGTGGCGTCGCCCTCACGAACGTCGTTGCCGTGGCCGAGCCCAGGCTCGACGGTGCAACAGGCGGCCCTGCCATTACGGCCACGGCGCCGCTGGCCTCTCTCGCCGTCGGTGCGTCGTCGGCGCTGACGTTCAATGCACCTGCCGCGTATTCAGGCGCAGGCACCTGGACGACGAAGTACACGCTGTCGTCGGACCAGTCCAGCTCCGACGGCACACCTGCGAACGACACGATCGAGATTCCGGGCGTCGCCATCGGCGGCAACGAACTGGCGCGCTGGGAAGGCGCACCGTCGGGGACGTTGGGCATCGGCGCCGGCAATGGTGGAGAGCTCGGCGTCAGCTTCACGATTCCGGCCGATGGCTGGTACGCGGGCGGCCATTTCGGAGCAGACGCAATTCCGCCTGAAACGAATGGCGCGCCAAATACCTGCCCCGGATTCGACTACGTGTTGAACCTGCGCGAGTTCGATACGACCAACAACATGCCGGGCGCAATCGTCGCAACGACAGAGCCGGTGGCTTGCGAATTCGATACCGCCTATTCGACGGACGTTGCCTTCGTGGGCGGCACTCGATGGCTCACCGCAGGCACCTATGTGCTGACCATGGCCGAGCCGGTCGGCGGCATGACGGTCCGATTGTTCCTGCACGACCAGCGATTCGTCGCGGGGTCGACCTGGGTGACTTGGCCGACCATGCCCGGCGGCGGCTGGTCCCATTTTGAGGCGTTCGGCGCTAGCTTTGCGAAGACGCCGCAGTTGTCACTGTTGACGGGCGAGGCGCCGGAGCCGCCGATTTTCGTCGATGGATTCGACGGCGTGACAGCTCGGGCAGCGCAATGGCGTCGAACCGACAAGCCGGTTGTGCCGATGGTGCAGCGCCCGCTGCGCAAACCGCTGCCGACGCAGCTTGTCGACACCAGCGGCCGTTGACCCGAGCATGCGGAGTGATCGCTATCGCCAACGCGTCACTTCGCATGCCGCGCGTGGCGAGTACGGCGCCGCACTCGCCGCGCTGGATGCGTGGCGAGTGCGCGAACCCGGTTCGCTGGAGCCGGAATTGCTTCGGGCACGTATCGATTACCTGCGTGGCGACCTGCGCGAATCGGCGCGTTGTGTGCTCGAAGCGGTTCGAGCCCGCGAGTGTCCGCCGGACCTCGTGCTCGATCTCGTGCAATCGCTGCGCGTCCTCGTCGAGCACGATGCGCTGACTGAATGGGCCTCGACCTGGCCGCATCGTGCAAGGCTTTCACCCGCTGACCTCGCTCGTGTTGCCGCTTCGCTCGACAACATCGGCGCGCACGCGCTCGCCACCGAATGGATCGAAGAAGCTGTCGCGCGCGCGCCGGAGGATGCTGCTTGTCGCGTCAATCGCGCTTTGCTGCGCAGTTATGCCGGTGATTTCGAAGGTTCGCTCGAGGATGCCGATCGTGCGATCAGCACAATGCAGGATCCGGCGATCGCCCATTGGATCGCGGCCCGGCTCGAGCGGGCGAGCCGGCAGTCCAATCGCGTTGCGCGCCTGCGCGCGCGCTTGCAGGACGCCGATTCGCTCGACGCGGAGTATCTCCAGTTCGCCTTGTTCAAGCAGCTCGACGAACTCGGCGAAAGCGAAGATGCTTGGCATGCACTGGAGGCTGGCTGCCAACTGGTACGGTCGCGCATGCCGTACGGCCGCGAGGCAACGGAGCGCTTGTTCTCGGCGCTGATGCGCCATTTCCCCTTGAACGGCCCCGTGGCGCCGCTGCGCTCTGGCGCACCGACATCGATCTTCATCGTCGGCATGCATCGATGCGGCAGTACCCTGCTCGAAAGCATGCTCGCCGCGCACCCGCAGGTCTGCGCCTATGGCGAGTCGCAGCGACTCAGCGGGGCGCTGCGCCATGCCGCAAACCATCCGTGCGTCGCATTGGCCGACGAGACGCTCGTGGCAAGCGCCGGCGCTTTGGACTGGACACTCGTGCGCGACCGCTTCCTCGACGGCGGCCGAAGTCGCATCCAAGACGCATCCCATGTGACCGAAAAGATGCCGGGGACCTTCCAGCTGATCGGTTTCATCCGCCATGCGTTGCCGCAAGCAAAAATCATCCATTTGCGACGCGATCCGATGGACGTGTGCTTTGCCAACTTGCGCGAGCTGTTCGCCGAAGGCGTCGCGCACGCGTATTCACAAGGGGATCTCGCGCATTACCACGGCCTCTATTCGAAGCTGATGCGGCATTGGCACGCGATTTATCCGGGTTTCGTGCTCGATATCGACTACGAAGACCTCGTGCGCGATCCGGTTGCGACATCGCGGCGCGTCTACGACTTCTGCGGACTCGCCTGGCGCGAGGAAGTCGTCGACCCTGCCTCGTGGTCGTCCCGATCGATCAACACGCTGAGTTCGGTGCAGGCGAGGCAACGCGTCTACACGTCGAGCGTGGGGCGCTGGAGGCGCTACGCACGCCAACTGGAGCCGCTGCGCGAAGCGCTGAACCTGCGCGCAGACGCCTGAGGCAGAAAAACAGGGCCGACTGGCCCGGCCGGCATGGACATGCTTCAATGCCGCGTTGAAGCGGGGGTGCCGGCGACGGCTGAGAGAGTCCCTTCGAACCTGATCCGGTTGACACCGGCGTAGGGAGCTTCGCGGAAATCGCATCGAGCGCTTTCCGTGTCCCGCTTCTGTCCGCGAACCCTTCGCAACAGCCCGCACATTTTTGTGTGGACTTTCCAACAGAAGCCGAGACCAAACCGATGAATGCGCTCCCCTCCGAACTGCTGCGCCAGACCGCGGAACTGTCCGAATCCGCGACGCGTCCGATTCCCGGTTCGCGCAAGGTCCACATCGAAGGATCGCGCGCGGACGTGCGAGTGCCGATGCGCGAGATCGCGCTGGCGGATACGCCGTCGATGTTCGGCGCAGAGAAGAACGCGCCGTTCACGACCTACGACACGTCCGGCCCGTACACCGATCCGGACTATCGCGTCGATCTCACCGCGGGTTTGCCTGCGCTGCGCGCGCGCTGGATCGCCGAGCGCGGCGACAGCGAGCAGCTTGCCGATTTCACCTCGCCGTTCACGCGCCGACACGCGCTCGCGCCGTCGCTCGCCGACGTGCGCTTCCCGAACATCCCGAAGCCGCGCATCGCGAAATCCGGCATGAACATCTCGCAGATGCATTACGCGCGTCGCGGCATCGTCACGCCGGAGATGGAATACATCGCGATCCGCGAGAACCAGCGCATCGACGCGATCCGCGAGGCGCATCTGCTCAAGCAGCATCCGGGCCAATCGTTCGGCGCGGCGATTCCGAAACTCATCACGCCGGAGTTCGTGCGCGATGAAGTCGCGCGCGGTCGCGCGATCATCCCGAACAACATCAACCATCCGGAAAGCGAGCCGATGATCATCGGCCGCAATTTCCTCGTGAAGATCAACGCGAACATCGGCAACTCGGCCGTGACGAGTTCGATCGCCGAGGAAGTCGAGAAGATGGTGTGGGCGATCCGCTGGGGCGCCGACACGGTCATGGATCTCTCGACCGGCAAGCACATCCACGAGACGCGCGAATGGATCCTGCGCAATTCGCCGGTGCCGATCGGCACCGTGCCGATTTACCAGGCGCTCGAAAAAGTCGGCGGCGTCGCCGAAGACCTCACCTGGGAATTGTTCCGAGACACGCTGATCGAGCAGGCCGAGCAGGGCGTCGACTACTTCACGATCCACGCCGGCGTGCGCTTGCCGTTCATTCCGCTGAGCGCGCGCCGCGTCACCGGCATCGTCTCGCGCGGCGGATCGATCATGGCCAAGTGGTGTCTCGCGCATCACAGGGAATCGTTCCTCTACGAACGTTTCGAGGACATCTGCGACATCATGAAGGCCTACGACGTCGCGTTCTCGCTGGGCGACGGCCTGCGTCCCGGTTCGATCGCCGACGCGAACGACCCCGCGCAGTTCGCCGAACTCGACACGCTCGGCGAACTCACGCAGATCGCGTGGAAGCACGACGTGCAGACGATGATCGAAGGTCCCGGCCACGTGCCGATGCACCTCATCAAGGAAAACATGGAGCGCCAGCTCGAGAAGTGCGGCGAAGCGCCGTTCTACACGCTCGGCCCGCTGACCACCGACATCGCGCCCGGCTACGACCACATCACCAGCGCGATCGGCGCGGCGATGATCGGCTGGTACGGCACCGCGATGCTCTGCTACGTGACGCCGAAGGAACATCTTGGTCTGCCCGACAAGCAGGACGTGCGCGACGGCATCATCACCTACAAGCTCGCGGCGCACGCGGCCGATCTCGCCAAGGGCCACCCCGGCGCGCAGGCGCGCGACAACGCGCTGTCGAAGGCGCGCTTCGAATTCCGCTGGAACGATCAGTTCAACCTCGGCCTCGATCCCGAGAAGGCCAAGGAATTCCACGACGAGACCTTGCCGAAGGACGCGCACAAGACCGCGCATTTCTGCTCGATGTGCGGCCCGAAGTTCTGCTCGATGAAGATCACGCAGGACGTGCGCGACTACGCCAAGGAACACGGCGTCGGCGACGAACAGGCACTTGCCGAAGGCATGGCGGAGAAGGCGAAGGAATTCCGCGAGCAGGGCGGCGAGGTGTATCGCGCGGGGTGAACTGCCTTGGTTGTAGTCTCCACAGAGGGCGAGTAGCTGCGAGGGGCGAGTGTCCTTATGGACGATTCTGTAGGCGTTGGAGTGCGAGTTCGGCACAAGGAACGCGCAGAGATCGGGGTGGGGGTCGTTACAGCTATTTATGCTGACGATCATTGCGATGTCACATTCAACTCGTGCACATTCAGTTGGGTTGAGATGGACGTTTTTGTTTCGGTCGAGGCGGAGATTCTTGCTGCGCGGCGTGAAGACCTTCGTGCTCAGGTTCTCGCCCTAGCCCGCAGAGGAGATGGCGAGGCGGCCGATCGACTGTATGAGGAACGCTGCGCGGGATGGTGGTCGATTTCTGCGTACCAATCCGCGAAGTTTGCTGCGGAAGCGGAGTTTGCGGAGGCCCAGCGGCGCCAGTTGAAGAGTGAAGCCTTGGAGCTGCTTCAGATAGGTGAGTTCGACGCGGCCGATCGGCTGTATGAGGGATGCTGCTCGACGTGGTGGGATCCCGTTGACTATCGCCAACACCGCTTGCGAGCGTCCCTGCAGGATACGATCGTTACGCAATACGCGACCTGCTCGTTGAAGCAGCTCGACAGATGGTTGGTAGACCATTCTCTTCAGTTGGCGCCGCAACGAGTTGCAAAATTCAAGCTCGCGAAGCTCGACGTCAGACTCGCATGTTACGGATTGGGCCTCGATGAAGAGCAGCGATTGGTCTGTGCGCGGCCTGATCGAAGTCTGCTGATAGGTGCTCGAGCTGGCTCCGGAAAGACTCGCACGCTGGCGGCGATTGCTGCTTTGGCGATCGACGATGAGCAACTCGACCCGGATCAGGTGCTGGTGCTGGCCTTCAACGCAAAGGCAGCCGAGGAAATCGGCGAACGAATCCGCAAAACCGCTGGCGTCGATGAATACCTCAACGCGCGCACCTTCCACAGCCTCGCCTATCGTCTCGTTGGTGCAAAGCAGCGGAGGTTGATCTTTGACAATGGAAAGGGCGATCCATCGCAGCGTGAGCAATCGAAGTTCGTCGAGCGCACCTTGCGAGGAATTCTGAATCCGGCCTTCAAGGAGCAACTCTATGAGTTCTTCCGAAAGGAATTGGAGCAGATCGAGCAAACCGGCGCGGGTTTGTCCGAGGTCGAATACCTTGCATTCCGCCGTTCACTGGAATTGGTCGCGTTGAGCGGCGGCCGCGTGAAGTCGAATGGCGAGAAGTTCATCGCCGACTTCCTGTTCGAGCATGGCATTGAATACAAGTACGAGAGGGTGTTCAGTTGGGAGCGAAGGGATCATCTCAACGGATCGCCTTACCGCCCCGATTTCAGCATCAGCGCGGCAGGTCGCGACCTCATCATTGAGCATTGGGCGATCGATCCTGAGGATTCGACAGCCGAGGTACCGGGTTGGTGGGATACGAGCACGGAGAGTTATCGACGGCAGATCGTCGAAAAACGGGAGTACTGGTCACGGAGGGACACCTCACTGATCGAGACGCACACGGGCATGATGCGTGGCGGGCGCGAGACGTTCGAGGCCGAATTGGGGCGGCTTTTGGAGCAGGCTGGTATTCCGTGTATGAAGCTCGATCACGCGGAACTTGTCCGGAGAGTGGCTGAGAGGCCCATCACCATTTCGCGGATGGCGGAACTTTTCCTGTCCTTCATCCAGAGGGCGAAGAAGCGGAGTTGGACGGTCGAAGAGATGGCGAGCCGTCTGGCCGAGCATCCCGACCCCGAGCCGCGGAACCGGATATTCCATCAGTTGGCGCTACGTGCCTATGGCGAGTACGAGCAGCTGCTCGGTGCCGGCAACGCCATGGATTTCGATGATCTGATGGCGATGGCAGCCGACGAAGTGCTGGCGAACGGCGCTGCCGCGACAATCGCCCTGAGTCAGGACAAGGTCGTTGCGATCCGGGATTTGCGTTGGCTTCTTCTCGATGAGTTCCAGGATTTCTCGGAGCTGTATTTCCGCCTGATCGATGCGATCCGGAAGGCCAATCCGGACATCCGGCTGGTCGCGGTCGGCGACGATTGGCAGGCGATCAACAGCTTCGCCGGTGCGCAGCTCAAGTTCTTCGAGAAGTTCGCCGACTACTTTCCTGCGGCGGGTCGCGTCGGTATTTCGACGAACTATCGGAGTGCCGGCATGATCGTCGGCGCGGGCAATCGCATCATGGCGGGACGCGGGGCACCAGCGCTGGCGAACGAGCCGAGTTTGGAAGGGACGACGATCGACGTGCGGGCCGTCGATAAATGCTTCATCGAGTTTCGATCCGTGCCTGAGCATGGAGACGCTCGCAGGCGTGATGCGATGTTCTTCGCTGGAACGCCCTTCGCTTCGGGAGAACCGCAGGCCAAGGGGCCTTCGATCACTCAGCTACAGGCGGCACGGGCGCTCAAGGAATGCGCCGAGTTCATCATTGCTTCGGCGTGGCCCGATCCCAAAGGCCGACTCAATCTGGCCAGCGTGCTCATTCTGTCGCGTACCGGCTTCGCTTACGGCTTGGAGTTGTCCGAGTTCGAGCAGAGACTTCGTTGGATACTCGGTCAGCATCCCGAGTTGGCGAATCCCGCCAACAGTGCGGACTTGAGTGTGATGACGGCGCACAAGGCCAAGGGAAAAGAGGCTGATGCCGTCATCGTGTTGGACGTGACCACGCGGCAATTTCCGAAGATTCACGCGGACAACGTGTTGTTCCAGCCATTCGATGTCACCGTCGAGGACTCGTTGTCCGAGGAGCGACGCTTGTTCTACGTGGCGATCACGCGCGCTGAGCGTCGCTTATTGTTGTTGACCGAGACCGGGCAAGAGTCTCCGTTCCTCAACGAGCTTCAGCTTGATCGCGGGTTGGGTGATCTGGAGCGATCGGCCGGCAAGCAAGATCCGAAAGTTGAGCCATTGCAGTTGAGCGAGATCGGTGGGGCGATTCGTTCACGTATCAAGGCGATCGACCCTTGGGATATGGTCATTGGCAACGCATCGCCGGGCATCGCCCCTATGCTGACTGCGCTGCGCGCGCAATCGTGGCCGCCACCGCAAATCGAGTATGGATTGACGAAGCAGCCTGGAAGCCCCGTCGCTGAACTGGCGTGGCCCGCGCTTCGGCCACCCGCAGCCATTCTCGCTGGTGTTCACGCTGAGCGAGCGGATGAATGGCGCAAGGCGGGCTGGCGCGTGCTATCGCCATGAGCTCGAAGACTGTCGTGTGTGACCGCTGAAGGACTGCTGCTGGAGCCAAGCGGGCCATCGTCTGGAATGCAAGTCGCATGGGCATCGGCCAGCAAGCGGCCTGTTGCTGGCCCCTATGCCCAATTCTCCAACCTCAAACCCTCGACCCGCCCGAACGCCCGATCATTGCTGACCAGCGTCAGATCCAGCGTCAGTGCATGCGCGGCGATCATCTGGTCGAGTGTACCCATGCCGATACCGCGCCGCTCCAAGGCCGCGCGCAATTTGCCGTGCCGGTCGGCGACTTCACTGGTCCAGTCCAGTGTGTCGACCCAGCGCAGGAATTCGTGTACGACGGCGCCGATCCGAGTGGCTTGCGGATGCCGAGCCACGCCGTACAGCAGCTCCGATCGCGTGATGGCTGAAATGCACAAGGCCGTTTGCGGTCGGCGGGCGACCTGCTTTCGCACGTTGGGGTGCGTATCCCGGATCAGGTAGCTGACGGTGTTGGTGTCGAGCATCCAGCGTGCAGCGGTACTCATGGCTTCCTGTCGTTCCCGAACAGGGCGTCCAACTCGGGGCGCGACGGAGGCGGAACATCGCCGCGCTCGGCCAGAAAATCATCGGGAATCTCCGCAGCATCGGCAAGCGCGAAAAATTCCTTCCAGTCGCCGGGGCGGCGCGATAACACCACGTCGCCAGTGTCAGCGTCGCGACGGATGTAGACCTCGTCGGTGTCGAAGCGGAATTCGGCGGGCAGCCTAACGGCCTGACTGCGGCCGGTCGTGAAGATTTTGGCGGTGCGCATGGGAAGCTCGGGCGGATGATGGATCTCAAGATAGTATCTACCACGGTAGATATCAATCGTGGCTGGTCTTGCTTGGCGACAACATGCGCTTGGACCGTTCGGACGCGATGGCGTGCGGCAGCCCTGCGTGTTAACCGCGATGTGTCGCTTGATCGCCGACACCGTCTTGTCCGCGTCATACCCCTTCAGCGCCGCCGTGTCCGTGTTCTTCGCGCTCTGCGCGCCCACGATCAAGAACCCGCTGCAGGCGTTGCGTCGGACCCCGCCCCAAGTCCATGCTAGCCGGACCGAAGGATGGCGACGTTTCGTGACGACAGGGGGATACCGTCGCTTCGAGAGGTCCTCCTTTGCATTCACGCTTTGGCTTTCAGTCGGGTGCCCTGCACCTAGTCATGTCGTGTCAGCAGCATTGTCCGGAGGGTTCAATGAGACGCCTCGTTCTTGCCTCACTGGCCGCACTCTTGTGCGCCGCCGCCGCAACCACATCAGCCCAGGTCGACGTCGAAACCGACGAAGGCGCACCGGTTCCCTTTGAACGTACGCAAGCGCAGCGACCGCTCGAACTGCATTTGCAGCGAGGCAGAAGCAGCAACATCGACCTGCGCAATTTGCCGCAGACTGCGCCGAAACAGCGCGAGCGACCGGAACGGGAAATCGACCCGCACCCGGTGGAGCTGCCCGGCGGCCGCGCAATGGCACCGACCGCCCCGGCCCCGCTGCCCAGCGCGCCGGCACCGGCGCCAAGCATCACGTTCGACGGACTCGACCGGGCCAATTTCGGCCAAGGTTATCCGCCCGACACCAACGGCGACGTCGGCCCGACTTATTACATCCAGACGATCAATTCCTCGGTCGGCGTGTTCCGCAAGTCCGATGGCGTGCGCGTCGCGGCGTTCTCGTTCGACACGCTGATGGCGCAGGGCAACTTCGGCAATCTCTGCGACACCAACAATTTTGGCGACCCGGTGGTGCTGTACGACACCTTCGAGGATCGCTGGGTGCTCACCGACTTCGCGTTCACCGTGGACGGTTCCGGCAACGTCATCAATCCGCCCGGTGCGTTCCAGTGCTTCGCCGTGTCCAAGACCGGCGATCCGGTCAGCGGCGGCTGGAATTTCTATTCGATCAACACGACCGGCGGGCTCGGCGATTATCCGAAGCTGTCGATCTGGACCGACGGCATCTACATGTCGGCCAACATGTTCGGCTATTCGGCCGGAGCCAGCTTCCAGAACCCGCGCGTCTTCGCCTTCAACAAGATGCAGATGTATGCCGGCGCGCCGACCGTCCAGGTCGTGACGTTGAATGCACCGGCCGGCGACTTCACCCTGCTGCCGAGCAATGCGCGCCTGCAGGCCGGCACGCCGCCGGCCGGCACGCCAGCCTACTTCGTGTCGACCTGGCAGTTCCTCAACGCGGTCAGCGTCTACAAGTTCCACGTCGACTGGGCACACATCGGCAATTCCACGTTCACCGGTCCCGACGCGCCGCTGGCCGCCACGAGCTGGCCCAACGCCTCGGTCGCGAATGCACCGTCGCTTGGCGGCAACAGCCTGGACGTGCTGCAGATCCGCGCGATGATGCAGAACCAGTACAGCAACATCGGCGGCGTGGAATCGCTGTGGACGACGCATACGGTGCGCCGCGCCAACACGACCGGTTTCGCCGCGCCGCGCTGGTACCAGGTCGACGTCACCGGCGGCACCGTGGCGACCAGCCTGCCGCAGGCGACGACCTGGGATCCGGACGGCGCCAACGTGATGAATCGCTTCATGCCGAGTCTGGCCGTCGACCGCGCCGGCAATCTGGCGCTCGGCTACAGCACCTCCAGCTCCACCACCAAGCCGGCGATCAAGTACGCCGGACGACTGGCCTCCGATCCGGTCAACACCTTCAGCCAAGGTGAGCAGGTGCTGATCCAGGGTACCGGCACGCAGACGGGCAATTGCGGCGGTACCGCCTGTGCCCGCTGGGGCGACTACAGCGCCATGACTCTCGATCCCGACGGCTGCACCTTCTGGTACACCAGCGAGTACTACGCGGTCGACGGCCTGAGCTACCTGACGCGCATCGGCTCGTTCTCCTATCCGTCGTGCACGATGGTCGGTGCAGGCGGCACGGTGTCGGGCACGATCACGGCACAGACGGGCGGCGCGCCGCTCAGCGGTGCGGTGGTCATGCTGGGCAGCCGCTCCACGACGACCAACGCTTCCGGTCAATACGCGTTCTCGGCAATTCCCGCGGGCACCTATCCGACGATCAGCGCCAGCTTCCCGGGCTGCGTGAGCGGCACGGCCAGCAACATCGCCGTGGTCGACAGCACTACCACCACGCAGGATTTCGCGCTGGCTTCGGGGCCGACGAATGCCTGCCTCACGGACACCACCCAGGCCGACTTCCAGGCCGGCGTGGCCACCAATATCGACCTGACCACGAGCGCCGGCGACGCCACACTCACCAATTCGGACGCGGTCGACCAGCAGAATGCGTCGGTCGGGACCAGCGGCGTCGGCATCACGACGACGACCTGGGGCGGCCAGAGCTTCACGCCGGCGACCACGGGCAACCTCAAGCAGATCGACGTCAACCTGTTCTGCTCCGGCTGCACCGGCACCACGCCGAACCTCACCCTGAGCATCCGCGCGACCAGCGGCGGCCTGCCGACCGGCGCCGACCTCGCCACGGCGACGATCACCGGTTTCAACGGCGGCGCCTCGGCCTACTACACCGCGACGTTCTCGCCGGCGCTCGCCGTCACCGCGGGCACGCAATACGCGTTCGCGATCCGTCCGACGGTGAACCCGTCGCCCGGCACCTATGCGCTGACGCGCAGCGGCACGTCGACGGCCGGCGCCGATGTCTACGCCGGCGGCACG
The DNA here is from genome assembly GCA_029779475.1 of Pseudomonadota bacterium. GTDB lineage: Bacteria > Pseudomonadota > Gammaproteobacteria > Xanthomonadales > Rhodanobacteraceae > Dokdonella_A. The sequence goes on along the minus strand of JAKPAN010000316.1, from coordinate 6,224 downwards.
CGCGTGGCTGGCGCGACCAGCGGCACGGTCTGGAGCATTCCGCTGACTGGCGGCATTTCCACCGATTCGGGTTTCAAGGTCTACATCAACAGCGGCTACCGCACGTCCGGCGATCTCGTTTCCTCGGTCAAGGACGCCAACCCCGCCGCGGGCTACATGCCGAGCTGGACCACGCTGTCGTGGACCGGTACGACGCCGGCGAACACGAGCCTGCGTTTCCAGGCCGCGGCAAGCAACTCGGTGAATGGTCCGTTCAACTTCGTCGGCCCCGACGGCACGGCGGGAACCTACTTCACGGCCAGCGGCGCATCGCTGAGCCAGTTCAACGGCAACCGCTACCTCAAGTACCGCGCCTACCTCGCGACGACCAACAACACGGCCACGCCGACCTTGAGCGACGCGACGGCGTGCTACGTGGATCTGAGTCCGCCCGACCTGAGCCTGACCAAGAGCGACGGCGGCGCCAGCGTCGTGCCCGGCGGCACCGTCGCCTACACGCTGAGCTATTCGAACAGCGGCGGCCAGGCCGCGACCGGCACCGTGCTGACCGAAACCGTTCCGGCCAACAGCACGTTCAATGCGGGCGCGAGCACCGCGGGCTGGTCGTGCACGCCGAACAACAATGCCGGCTCCACCTGCACGCTCACCCTCGGCAACGTGGCCGGCGGCGGCAACGGCAGCGCCACATTCGCGGTGACCGCCGTCAACCCGGTCGCTGCCGGCGTCGCCCAGTTGTCGAACACCGCCTCGGTGGCCGATGACGGCACGCACGGCGCGGATCCGACGCCGGGCAACAACACCGCCAGCGACACCACGCCCGTGAACGCCGCGCCCGACCTGACGTTGACCAAGAGCGACGGCGGCGTTTCGGTCGCACCCGGCGGCAGCGTGACGTACACCTTGGGCTATGCCAACGCCGGCAACCGGGGCGCGACCGGTGTGGTCCTGACCGATGCCGTGCCCGCCAACACCGTGTTCAATCCGGGCGCGAGCACCGCGGGCTGGTCGTGCACGCCGGACAACAATGCCGGCTCCACCTGCACCCTCGCCATCGGCAGTCTGGCTGGCGGCGGCGCCAGCGGCACGGCGAACTACGCCGTGATCGTGAGCTCGCCGCTGTCGCCGGGCATCACGCAGATCAGCAACCAGGCCAGCGTCGCCGACGACGGCAGCAACGGCGCCGATCCCAATCCGGGCAACAACACCGCCAGCGACACCACGCCGATCTCGGGCGCGGACCTTGCCATCACCAAGACCGACGGCGTCAGCACGGTCCCAGCCGGCGGCACGGTGACCTACACGATCACGGCCAGCAACGCCGGACCGAACGGCGTGACCGGTGCCACGGTGGCCGATACCTTCCCGGCGAGCCTGACCTGCACCTGGACCTGCACCGGCGCCGGCGGTACCTGCGCAGCCTCGGGCAGCGGCTCGATCAACGACAGCACGGTCAACCTGCCGGTCGGCGCAAGCGTGACCTACACGGCCAGCTGCGCCATCGCCGCCAGCGCCACGGGCAGCGTGAGCAACACGGCAACCGTGGCGACGCCGGCCGGCGTGACGGATCCAGCGCCGGCGAACAACAGCGCGACAGACACCGACACCCTCACCACCGCCGCCGACGTCCGCGTGACCCTGACCGACAGCCGCAACTACGTGCAGGTCGGCGACTCGCTGAACTATACGATCGAGGTGTCGAATGCCGGTCCCAGCAACGCACAGGCCAGCGTGACCGACACCTTGCCCGCGTTGCTCACGGACGGTTCGTGGGTGTGCAGCGGCACGGCCGGCGTTACCTGCGCCAACGGCACGGGCAATGTGCTCAGCGACAATGCGACGGTTCCCTCGGGCGGCAAGGCGACCTACGTGTACTCGGCCACGGTGGCCTCGGCCGGCAACGATCTGCTCGACAACACCGCGTCGGCCAGCCTGGTCAGCGGAACCGATCCGACGCCGGCGAACAACACCGCGACCGATCACGACATCGTGGTGATCTTCAAGGACGACTTCGAGAGCACGCCGCTGTTCATCGCCAGCAGCGTCGGCGATGGATCGGACTTCGTCACCGCGCAGCTGCGCATCGACGCAAGCCTCAGCAACAGTCTGGGCATCGTGCCGGTCACCGTGGCGCATGGCCGCGGCGCCGACGGCAAACTGCTGTTCACGCTGGAGCTCGCGCGCTTCGGTGTCGACATCGCCTTGCGCAGCGTGACGCGCGACGCACAGGGTCTGAGCCAGCGCTCGGCCTGGCAGGCGATCGACACGAACCAGCGCATGCTGCACTTCGCTTGGCAGGCGGCCAGCAGCAGCGACGCGGCCAACGGCTACCTCTACGTGGAGGGCGGTCTCACGCCGCTGCTCGTCGACGGTCGCAGCGAAGAAAGCCGCCTGACCCATCTGGTCGTGGCGGTGCAGCAGCAGGTGCCGTGGATGGTGCTGATCACCCACTGACACTGGGCCTGTCGCAGGCAACGAGAGCCCGGGATCTTCCCGGGCTCTTCTTTTTTGTGGAGCGCGCGACGGATCTCGGATGCCGCTGCAGCGAACCGGTCTGCATGCTCAGCCGACGTCGGCGCTCAGGCCCGCCGCGATCAGCCAGCGTCTCAAGTGTTCGGCATGCTCGCGCGGCCACTGGTCGGACTGCGCCGCGGCGAGCATGGCCTCGACGCAGCCGAGTGAGTCGTTAAGATCGTCGTGGCGACGACGGCGGCCGCATCCGTGGCTATATCGAAGGTCTGCCGCCATTCGTAGGCTTCACCGGCGCAGCGGATCACTCAGGACGTGCGCGACTACGCGAAGCGCTGGCCGCAGGCATGGCGGAGAAGGCGAAGGAGTTTCGCGATGCGGGCGGCGAGGTGTATCGGGCCGGCTGAATCGCGCGCGAGCGTACACGGCGATCGCAATCGGGCGATCGCAATCGAAAGCACGAGGTTTCGCGCATGGCCACCGACCAGAGTTTCGTCGAATACGTGTTCGAGCAAGCCGGCCTCGCCGATCGACTGACGTGCAAACGCATGTTCGGCGAATATGGCTTGTATGTGGACGGCAAGGTCGTCGCGTTCTGCGCCGACAACAGCCTGTTCCTCAAGCTCGTGCCGGAAACGGCGGACTTGCTCCCGGATTTGCCGCGGCAGGAATTGTTCCCCGGCAGCAAGCCCTACGCGCTCGCGGACGAACTGCTCGACGATCCGGATCGCTTGCGCGCGCTCCTGCTCGCGCTCGAACGCGCGCTGCCGGAGCCGAAACCGAAGCGTCCGAAAGCGAAGGCGCAACGCGCGTCGCGCAGCCGTTGAGCACTCACGCCTTCGGCGCAGGCGTGATCGCCAATCCCACGCTGTTCGCGCCGTCGCCGCTGACTTGCAGGATCAGGTCGCGACTTTCCGGCAATTCGAACTCGACGACCTTGTGCAGGCGATCGCAACCGGGCCGGCCCTGGAAATCGTGCGTGGCGATCGCGTGGTCGCCGTCGACGACGTCGATCCAATGCTTGCTCGTCAGCGTGATTCGATAGACGCCGGCTTGCGCGACGCGAAAGCGCACAAGGCCCGCGTGGGCGTTTTCCGCGGTGCGCGACCGCGCCGGCGCGCGCGCGAACTTCACCGACGCTTGCGGCGCGAGATGCACGAGATAGTGCTTGTCGGGCTTGACCGCGACCGCGTTGCCGTCGCGTGCCGCGTCGATCGACGTCGCTGGCTGCGTCATCAACGCCAATTCGCGTGACACGTTCCACGTGAATGCGTCGCAGCCTTCGATGCGCGCCGAGGGCGTTGCGTGGCCATGCGCGACGTCTTGCGCGCAGGCAGTGGTCGACACGAACATCAATACCGCCATCGCCTGGCGCAGTTTCGATTGCATGTTTCCGACTCCATTCGGGTGACGAGCGGAAGCATACCGGTTGCGCGAAGCGTCGAGGGGATTGCGCGACGTTCCTCGCGAGCCGCACTCCTGCAAACCAGATCCATCGGCAATCGCCGCCTCGATTGGTATTCTTTGCCCGGTCGCATCGCGTGCGGCGGGGGATGCCGGTGGCGCTTCATGCGATGGTCCGATGATCGGTTTGAATAGGCTGCGCGAAGCCAGAGGGGCGGTGCGCGCCCGTTTCGGAATGGCCTTTGCGGCCTCCGTTGCCGCGGACGATGCCCGCGCCGGTGCAACCATCGCTGCCACCGTGCTTCCGTCATCCTGCCGCGCTCGCCGCGCTCGCCGCGCTCGGCCAATCCTGCGTCGCTGCATCGTCGGATGGATGATGGCGGTGGGTGCGCTGGCGTCATCCTTCGCGACGCGCGCGGACGAAGTGGAGCCCTTGTGGGTGCAGCGCCACTACGGCTCGACCGACGGATTGCCGGTCAGCAGCGCCAGCTCCGCGCGCATCGATGCCGACGGTTTCCTGTGGCTGGCGACCCACGACGGCTTGGCGCGCTTCGACGGCCAGCGTTTCGACGTGCACGATTCGATGCGTTTTCCGGCGCTGTCCGGCAATCGGGTGCAGTCGCTGCACATGGACGCGCGCCGGCAGCTGTTCGCGCATACCGCGCACGGCGATTGGGTGACCGTGCGCTCCGGGCGGATCGAACGCGTGCCGTTGGGCAACGACGGACCGCAGTACGCGCGCCACGTCGACGAGACCAGCCTGTGCGTGACCACCGTGCAGGCGATGTATTGCCCGGACGGCAACGGTGGATTTTCGCTTCAAGTGCATTTCCCGCCCGATACCGAGCCGGCGCTGGCGTTGCCCGGTGTTGCCGGCACGGCCTGGATGATCACCACCACGGGCGATGTGTGGATGCGTCGGCAAGACGCGTGGCGCGTGGTCTGGCGCGCGCGTGCCGTGTCCGTTCCGCAGCCGCCGCACGGCGCCATCGTGACCGCGGACGGGGCGTTGTGGGCCGACGGCGCCGGCCGCATGCTGCGTGTTTCGGCTTCCGGCGAGGCTACGCGCTGGCTCGATCGCGACAGTCCTGCCGAGCTGTCGCAATTGCGCCTCGACGGCGACGGGCGCTTGTGGATCGGCGCGGCCAACGGCGTCTACACCGTCGACGCGGATCGCCCGCGACGGGTGTTCGCCGAACAAGACGACAGCGACGTCGAGGATTACCGCAGCTGGCGCGCGCCGGACGGCGCACTCTGGCTCAGCCACGGCGGACGTCTGTGGCGGTCGCACGCGGCGCCGGGTGGGGCGATCGTTGCATCGCCGCCGGTGTTGACCAGTTCCGGCGACATCCGCGACGTGCTGTTCGGCGACGACGACGTCGTCTGGGTGATGACGCTCCACGACGGCATCTACCGGCTCAATCGCGCGCGCGTGGATCTGCTCGATGCATCCGCCGGTATCGCCGGCGGCAACGTGTACGGCGTCGCGCGGGACGCCAACGACACACTCTGGCTCGGCAGTCTCGGCAGTGGGCTGACGGCCATCCAAAGCGGCGGCCAGGTACGGCATTTCGGCCGTGCCGACGGCCTGCCTGGCGACAATCCGTGGCTGGTCGCCGCGGGTGATGACGGCAGCATCTATGTCGGCACCTACGCGCCAGGTCTGTGGCGCCGCGCGCCCGGCGCCGAGCGGTTCGAGGCAATGGCGTTGCCGACGGAACTGCTCGGTGAGCAGGTTTTGGCGATCGCGTTCGACGCCGCGGGCCGGCTCTGGCTCGGCACCACGGCCGGCGCATGGCGCAGGGACGGCGACGTGTGGCAGCGGCAATGGCCGTCGACATCGCGACGCGTACGTGTCGCCGCTTTGGCGATGTCGGGCGACGGGGAAGTCTGGTTCGGCGGCGCCGAGGGCGTCTGGCGCCAGCAAGGGTCGACCGGTCATGCGGTGGCCGAAACGGTACTGGCGCGGACGTCGGTGCGCGATCTGTACCGGACCCGCGACGGCGCGTTGTGGATCAGCACCGACGGCCGAGGGCTGGTGCGCGTCGCGGCCGACGATCCATTCGGCTTGCGCGCGACGCAACTGGGGCGCGCGCAGGGATTGCCGTCGAACAGCCCGCACACCGTGCTCGAAGACGCCAACGGCAACGTCTGGGTGAACAGCAACCAGGGCATCTTCCGCATCAGCCGTCCCGGCCTGCTCGCGTTTCTCGGCGGCGACGGGCATCGCCTGTCGCCGCTGGTGCTCGGCCTCTCCGATGGGCTCACCGAACTGGAAGGCAATGGCGGCGTGCAGCCCGCGGCCGCGGCCGATCATCGCGGGCGGCTGTGGTTTCCGTCGCAGCGCGGCGTCG
>JAKPAN010000313.1 GCA_029779475.1 Pseudomonadota bacterium | reverse complement strand
GACGGCACGCACGACCTGCTGCCGCTCGCCGCGGCGCATCCCGCGCGCTACCCGGGCTTGTTCGAAAGCGTCGCACGCGGCAACGCGCGGGCTCGCTACGACGTGCTCTGCCTGCACGACGGCGAACGCCTCGTGCTCGAACCTGATGGCGTTGTTCGCGACGGAGCAGGGCGCGAACTCGGCGTCGATTTCCTCGACGCGCTCGACGCCCGCTGGCGCGAGTCGCGCATCGAACACCAACACGATGACTTACCGCCGTTCCGTGGCGGCTGGCTGCTGTATCTGGGCTACGAACTCGCCGCGCAACTCGAGCCGAGCCTGCGCCTGCCGCGCTCGCCCGGCGACGTATTGCCGACCGCATTCGCGTTGCGTTGCCCCGCCGCGATCGTCGTCGACCACGAACGCGCGCGCACGCTGCTCGTCGCCGAGGCGGGTCGTGACGATCTCATCGAATGCATGCTGGCCGATCTGGAATCGGCATCGCCATGGTGCGAACGCCCGCTGCACATCGCCACCATCGAAGAAGACACGCCGCAACGCTTTCTCGACGGCGTCGCGCGCGTGCACGAGCATCTGCGCGCGGGCGACGTGTTTCAGGTCAACCTCTCGCGCGCATGGCGCGCGCGCTGCGCGGAAGTGCTGCGTCCCGCCGACGTTTACGCCGCGTTGCGCCGCGCGAATCCCGCGCCGTTCGCGGGCCTGCTTCAGTTCGGCGAGGCGGCCATAGCGAGTTCGTCGCCGGAACGACTCATCGAGATCCGCGGCGACCGCGTGCAGACACGCCCGATCGCGGGCACGCGCCCGCGCGGCGAGGACGACGCGGCGCGAATCCGCGAACTCGTTGCGCATCCGAAGGAGCGCGCCGAGCACGTCATGCTCATCGACCTCGAGCGCAACGACCTTGGTCGCGTCTGCGTGCCCGGCAGCGTCGTCGTCGACGAGCTCATGGCCGTGGAAAGTTACGCACACGTCCATCACATCGTCTCCAACGTGAGCGGTCGCCTGCGTGATGGCGTGACGCCGGGGCAGGCGATCCGCGCCGTGTTTCCCGGCGGCACCATCACCGGCTGCCCGAAAGTGCGCTGCATGCAGATCATCGCCGCGCTCGAAGGCGTCGGCCGCGGCGCGTACACGGGGTCGTTCGGTTACTTGAACCGCGATGGCGATCTCGACCTCAATATCCTGATCCGCACGCTGACGATCGAGCGCGACGCGGTGTCCTTCCGCGCGGGCGCCGGCATCGTCGTCGACTCCGACGCGCAGCACGAATTGGATGAAACGCGGGCCAAGGCGCGCGGCATGCTCAGGGCGCTGGAAGCGAAGGAATAGCTGTGCTCTGCATTTGCAGCAAGTTTCGCGCTGCGTCCCGACGCTTCGAAGTTGCTCATCGCCGTCTTCTTGTGCGGAATGTCAGCGGCGGCCGCGGAGTCGTCGCCCACGGATTGGAACGAACGGTCAGTTCGCCTCCCGCTCAGCGTTGCGAGCCGTAAGGAAACCTGTAGCTCTTGAGAAATTTGCCGTAAGCCCACAATGCGCGGTCCGTCGCTCGCTGCTCTCCCTTGAAGCGCGCATAGAAGGGGAGATACTTGTTGAAATAGGAATCTATTTTTCCGGCGTCGCTGGAAGGAATCTCGACCAACTCCTGCTTTTCGATGAATTCCATCGCGCGATGTACGTGCATGTCGTAAATGGGGAACCGTTCCGGTTGCCAGCAATGCAGCCAGAATATCCGCCAGATGGCGCCCCCGTTGGGAAACCTGGCAAGGAACTCCGCCGCGCCGTCGTTGGCGGGCAACTTGGCGAGCAGGCCCGCTTTCTCTACGAAGTTCTTCTCGACGGACTTCGCTTTCAATTCGGACAAAGGCGAGCCGTTCTTCCAGACGAAAAGCTCGCGAATCTTTCCCGCGGTAAGCGGTTTGGCGATGTTTTTCTCGTATGGCGCGTCTTGGCTCGTGTCGTATTGGATGGACCAGAAATCCACGAACTCCGCGTGCGTTCCCTGTTTGATCTCGTATTTGAAGAAAATCATTGCAAGTCCTCGGCAATTTGACGATGCGTGCGGATCTCGGGCCGCCGCACGGAAGCGGGAATTCGTGTCGTGGCGTCATGGCTTCGTCGCTCCGCGGCACATGCAGCGGCACTGCGTCATTCGAAGCCATCCGCGAAGACGATGTCGCCTGGGTAGTACAACTCGGCATTGGAAACGAACGACAGGCCGTCGTTGGTCGGCGTCAATCCCTCTGCCACGTACACTTGGCCGTTGGGCAGTAACGTGGCCGTATGCCGTGAACGCGCTATGTTCAATGCGCCGGCGTCTCTCCAAGTGCCGCTGGGTGGGTCGTAGATTTCCGTCGTCGGCGAATCGGCACCGCCGATGGCGAGCACCGCATAGGACGAAAACTGCACGACGGCGTGCCAGAAGCGCGACACGGCAGGTTGGCCGGGCGTGGTCACGCACTGATACGGGAGGCCGAAACTGCATACTTCCGTGATCTGCGAGCCGCCGCCCACGATCAGCAGGCCCGGGAGAACTCCGTTGACAGCCGACGCGGTGTGGAACGCTCTGTTGGCGTGCATCGTCGGGCCGAAGTGCCACTGGGCATTGGCTGGGTCGTAGAGTTCGATGCTGCGATCGGGTTGGCCGTTACTGCACGAGGAATAACCGCCGGTCACGATGACTCCGCCGACATACGGTCCGCCGTTGTCTGCCGTATGGTTCTTGCGGGCGCACGACATTGGCGCAGTCGTCGTCCATGCGCCCGTCGCCGGGTCGTAGATTTCGACGCTGGAAAGCAGATTTCCGTTCGCGTCGAATCCGCCGGTCACCATGACCTTGCCGGTGTTTTCCAGCAGCGTTGCCGCGTGGGAAGTGCGCGCCTTGTGCAGGGAGCCGGTATTGGTCCACGAATCGGTGGCGGGGTCGTACAACTCGGCGATCGCGGTGGGCATACTGCCGGTGGCGATTCCCCCGACAACCAGCACCTTGCCGGTGGCAAGCAGGGTTGCCGTATGGCCGAAGTGCGGCGAATGCATGAGATGGCCGCCGACGAAGACGCCCGTGAGCGGGTTGCAGACCCAGGATGCCCATTGCGGTCCGTTTTCGTCCTGACCGCCGGCGATCAGTATGTTGCCAGACGGCAGCAGCGTCGCCGTGGCATCTTCTTCATGACTGGAGCCGCACGTTCCATCCATCTGCCACACGCCGCCGGCCGCCTGCGCCGGCGAGACGCACAGCCATGAGGCCGCGGCCAGGATGACCTTCGCGTAACAATTCATGGTTTCCCTCGTCGGATTCGATCGAAAATCGGAACGAGAGCATGCTGCAAGCAATTGGCGTCACTGCCTACTGGAAAAATTCCAGGTGTCGCCCGGAAATTCGGCGCGCACCTGCAATCGCGTGCCGAACGCACCGCTGCGCATCCGCAGCCGGCCGCCGAGCGTTACCACGCGGTCGCGGATGCCGGCGAGCCCGATGCCGGCGGCATTCGCGGTCGCGTCGAAACCGCATCCGTCGTCGTCAACGGCAAGCAGGACATGGCTTGCGAGCGCATCGCGTCGCACGCGCAGCCGTACGCGCAGGCGCGCCGCGCGTGCGTGGCGCACGGTGTTCGTCGCGGCTTCCTGCGCGATGCGGTAGAGCGTGGTTTGCACGTTGACATCCAGCCGGCCGAGCGCGTCCGACGGATCGTCGATCGAGGCGTCGTAGCGCAGGCCCGCGGCTTCGACGAAGCTGCGGATCGCGCCGTCGCGCAATGCAAAGGCGAGGCCGAGGTCGTCGAGCCCGGCAGGGCGCAGGCTCGACAGCAGCCCGGAAACGGCGCTGCGCATGCGCGTCAACGTCGTGGCGATTTCAGCCGTCAGTTCGCTGTCTTCGACATTGGCCTTGCGTTCGAGCAGACGCACGCGCGTTTGCAGCGCCGTGAGGTTCTGGCCGATCTCGTCGTGCAATTCGGAGGTGATCCAGCGCCGCACCTGCTCGGACAAGTCGAGGTTGCGTCGCGCGGCGTCGCGCAGTTCGGCGGCTAGATGCGTCTGGCGCGCGACGGCGGCGACGAGATGCGTGTTGCGACGATCCAGTTCGCGTTGGCTGGAGAACAGGGCATCCTGCGTCGCGCCGAGCAGCAGACTGGCGCTGCCAGCGACGGCGAGCAGGCCCTGTGCTTCGACGGTCGAATCCGTGTTACCGTCCATTGCCGCGCGCCAGGCCACCGTGAGAGTGGCCGCCGAGACGGTGACGCCGGCGCCGCGCCAGCCGCTGCGCACCGCGCAATAGACGCAGGGCACGAAACCGAGCGTGGCCGACAGGAAGAATGTTTGCGCTTCCGTCGCATGCGCAGCCAAGACCGCATACAGCGCCAGCATCGGTAGCAGTAGACACGGGATGTCAATGCGCCAGCGGCGCAAGATGGCGACGTCGGGCCGGCTCCACACCGCCATGAC
>JAKPAN010000301.1 GCA_029779475.1 Pseudomonadota bacterium | reverse complement strand
CGCCATGTCGACGCTGGCGACGCCGCCGTCGCCGAAGCCCGCGTCGAGCGCGCCGTCGGCGTCGGTGCGGAAGGCGAGGAAGCTCGATGCCAAAGCGGAATAGCTGACCGAGGTGACGAGCTTGCCGTCCGTCTGGCGCAGGAAACCCGTCGCATAACTCGTCGACGTTCCCGCCGGCGAGGCGATCAGCTGGAAGCCGTTGCCGGCGTCGCCGAACGTCGCATCCATCGCGCCATCGGCGCCGACGCGGCCGAGCACGAGTTCGATGCTGGTGTCGCCCGAGCCGGGGTCGAGCTGGTAGTGACCGACGAACACCGCGCCGCCTTCAGCCGTGGGCAGCAGGCGTTCGATGCCGTCGATGACGATGCCGGGCGATTCGTCGGGGCGATGGAACACGCGCCAGCCGGTGCCGTTGAACCTCGTGTCGAAGCTGCCGCTTGCATCGAGCTTGGCGATCGCGAAGTCGCTGCCCAGCCCTTGGCCGTATGTCTCGTAGTTGCCGCCGACAAGGATGCTGCCGTCGCCGCCGATGCCCAGGCCGCTGAGGTAGCCGCCTTGCTGTGCGACGCCGTCCCAGTCGATGACGACGCCACCGCTGCCGTCGCTGCCGAAATTGGGGTCGGGCTGGCCATTGGCGTCGAAGCGGCCGACGAAGCTGTGCGGGATCGTGTCGATCGACTTCTCGCCGGCGATGACGAGGCGGCCATCGCCGTCGACGGCGAGCGCGTGCACGTAGACGCTGGGGAGCAGCGCGATGCCGCGGCTGCCGAACGCGCCGTCGAACGCGCCTTCCGCGTCGAGCTTGACGAGGAAGCCGCGCAGCGGGCCGAACGCCTGCGCGGTGCCGGCGACGATGATGGAGCCGTCGTCGAGGCGCTGCATCGCCTCGATCACCTGCATGCCCGCGCCGGTGTCCGGCACCAGGTCGGGCAACACGAACAGGCCGGGAATGCCGGGCACGTTGCCGAACGTGTCGTCGGCGCTGCCGTCGGCGTTGAGGCGCGCGATCATTGCGCGCATGTGCGGATCGAACGGACTCGACGGGATGAACTTGTTGCGCTCGCCGGCGACGAGGATCTTGCCGTCGGGCAGGGCGAGCGCGGCGTACGGCCGCAATTCGCGCGCCTCGACGTCGTCGGGCGTGATGTAGGCGGCGCCGCCGAAGCCGAAGTTGGGGTCGGGCTGGCCGTCGGCGGCGAGGCAGGCTGTACTGAACATCGCGGCGAACAGGGCGGTCGCGCCAGGCAGGGCGAGGCGTGGAAGCGTCATCGGCGACTCCGTTGGGTGGGGGTCGCCGAGCATGGGCACGATCGCCGGGGCGGCGCATGCGTCGAACCTCACGAAGCCATTAGCAAGGCATGAATGCGCAAGCCAAGTCGTTGCCGGGGAAGGGAAAACGGAAACGAACTTCAGCGCGCGGGCGGCACCAGTTCCGGCGGCAAGGTGCGGTCGCCCGCGAGCGATTGCGCCCGCGCGACCGCAGCGCGCCAGAGCGCCGCGTCGCCGAGCGCGCGATGCACGCGCGCCTGCAGCAGCGCGCTGTCGAAGTCGCGCGCGGTGAAGCCGGCGATGCGTTCGGCGAGCGCCCCGGCGCGGCCGGTGTCGCCGCGGCCGATCAGCCACGTCGCGTAGGCGGCGACGGCGTCGCGCAGGTCGGCCGGAATGCGCAACGCGTCGGCCTCGCCGAGCGCGCGCGCGTACCAGGTGCCCGCCGCGTCGGGGTCGGTGCTCGTGCGCGCCTGCGCGAGGTCGGCGTAGAGGCGGCTCGCTGCGTCGCCGGCTTTGGCGGCGAAGGCGGTCAGGTCGGCGGCGCTTCGGGCGGCATCGGCGGCGCGACCGCCCGCAAGCAGGGCCTCGACATGCAGGAACCCGGCGCGTGCTTCTTCGCGCACGTCGTCGGCGGCCGGGAAATGCGCGAGCGATTGCGTCGAAGCCTCGATCGCAGCGGCGGCATCGCCCTGTGCGAGCGCGAGCCGTGCGAGCAGCGCCTGCGCGCGCGCCTGCGCGGATTCGTCGTCGTCGCGGCGGGCGAGGTCGAGCACGGCGTTGGCGGCGGTGGTCGCATCGCGCGTGTGGCCGTTCGCGGCGAGCACGTAGAGCCGCGTCTGTTCGCCGTTGCGCTGGCGTGCGGGATCGGCGACTGCGGCGGCGAGTTCGCGCAGGCGCGGTTCCGTCGCCAGTGCAGCGTCGGGTTCGAGCAGCGCGAGTTGCAGTTCGGCGGCGCCGGAGAGCGCGTTGAGTTCGGCCGCGTGCATGCCGAACGTCGCGAAGCGTTCCGCCGCGCGCTGGAACACGGGCAGCGCTTCGGCGTAACGCTCGCGGCGCATGTCGAGGGCGGCGAGGTTGGAATCGACGAGCGCGAGCGCGAGCAGGTTGCCGCTGCGCTCGAACGCGCCGCGCGCTTCGGCGAAGGCCTGCAGTGCGAGTTCGGCCTGATCCATCGCGCCGGCGACGTTGGCGCGTCCGTTGAGCGCCTTGCCGAGCGCGTCCGGCGCGGCGCGTCCGCGCAGCAGCGCGATCGCCTCGTCGAAGCGGCTCGCCGCGGTCGTGTTGTCGTTGCGCAGCGCGGAGAGCACGCCGAGATCGGTGAGCGCGCGCGCGTGCAGCACGGGGTCTTGCTCGGCGGACACTTCTTTTGCGATCGCCGCGAACGCGGCTTCGGCGGCGGGCAGGTTGCCTGCCTGATAGTCGATATGGGCGAGGCGCAAGCGCACCTCCGGCGACTCGCGTTGCGCGGCGGTTGCCGGCGCGAGCAGCGCGCGTGCGTCGTCGAGGCGATCGTTGAGCGTCGCCGACTCGACCTTCTGCAACAGCGCGTCGAGCCCGGGCTCGGCTGCGGCGGTCGCGATCGGCGCGAGGCCGAGGCCGCGCGCGAGCTGGTCGGCTGCGATGCGTGCGGCGACGAGCACGTCGTCCGACTCGCCGCTCGCGTCGAGCGCGCTGCCGCCGTGCGTATGCAGGCGCACGCGCCAGCCGCCGTGCATCGGTTCGGCATGGGTTTCGACGACGAGACTCGCGCCGGCCGCCGTAGCCAGCGCAGCGGGATCGGCGTGGATGCGCTCCCGCGCTTGCGCGGCGAGCACGACAACGCTTTCGCTCGGCAGCACCGGCAAGCCCGCGGCGCGCAGCCGCGCGGCGACGTGATCCATGAGGCCCAGGCGCATCCATTCCGCGCCGCCGCCGATCTCGAACGGCAGGACGAGCGCGGTCTGCGCGTGCGTCGACTCCGGCGGCGAGGCGCTGGCAGCGGTGCGCGCACGGTCGCCGTGGCGGACGACAACGAAGACGAGCACGGCGACGACGAGCAACGCGGCGGCCACGGCGAGCATGTTGCGCACGCCGCGTCGCGACGCGCGGCTCGGCACGTGTTCGGACGTCGTTTCGATGACCTCGGTTTTCGCGACGGGCGCCGGCAAGTCTTCCGCGATAGTCGCCGCTGCCGCATCCTGCGTCGCGACGGCCGCTGCGGTCGCTTCCGCTTCCTCGGCTGTGGGCGCGACCCAGTGATAGCCGAAGCGCACGACGGTGCGCACGAAATGCTGTTCCTTGCCGGTGTCGTCGAAGGCGCGGCGCATCGCGAGCACGGTCTGCGCGAGCAGGCCGTCGCTGACTTCGGTGCGGCCCCAGACCGCGGCGATCAATTCGTCGCGGCCGACGGCGCGGTCGCGGTGTTCGACGAGGTAGACGATCGCGTCGAACGCGCGCGGCGGCACCGCGACGAGTGCGCCGCCGCGCCACAATTCGCGGCGCGCGGGACCCAGCTGGAAATCGGCGAATCGGTAGCTGCGGTTCATCCGGTCGATATGCGTGTTGCGCCGGCTCGAAGTCAACCGCTGCGCGGCCGGACTATCGGCACATGACGCCGGCGCATCGCGTCGTCCAGAGCGCCTAGGCAACGTCCGCGAGCGTGCGCGGATCGAGCAGTTCCTTCGGCAATGCGCGCACGACGGCGGCGAGCGATTTCAGGAACGGCGTCATCGCCGAACTCTTGCGCCAGAGCATCGCGATGCGCCGGCGCGGCACGTCGCCGCGGAACTGGACGAGACGCACGTGCGCCGACGGCGCGACCGGCGGCTGCACCGCGAGCAGCGGCAGCAGCGTGACGCCGACGTTCGCGGCGACCATCTGGCGCAGCGTTTCCAGGCTTGTCGCGCGGAAGCCGGTCTTCTCGCCCGCGCCGGCGAGTTGGCAGACTTCGAGCGCCTGGTCGCGCAGACAATGGCCGTCTTCGAGCAGGAGCAGGCTTTCGTCGGCGAGGTCGTCGAGCTTGAGCGTCTTGCGCCGCGCCAGCGGATGCGTGTCGGGCACGGCGAGCAGGAACGGTTCCTCGAACAGCGGTTCGACATGCAACTGGTCGTCGTGCACGGGCAGCGCGAGGATGGCCGCGTCGAGCCGGCCTTCGCGCAGCTGCGCGAGCACGGTTTCGGTTTTTTCCTCGACGAGCAGCAGTTCCAGCCGCGGGAAACGCTCGCGGATGCGCGGCACGACATGCGGCAGCAGATACGGACCGAGCGTCGGGAAGATGCCCAGGCGCAGCGAGCCGGATTCCGGATCGGTCGTGCGCCGCGCGATCGACCTGATCTCGTCGACCTCGCGCAGCACGCCGCGTGCGCGCTGTGCGATCTCGCGGCCGACCTCGGTGAGCAGCACCTTGCGCGGCGTGCGCTCGACAAGCGCGACGCCGAGTTCGTCTTCGAGCTTCTTGATTTGCGTCGACAGCGTCGGCTGGCTGACGAAACTCGCCTCGGCGGCGTGGCCGAAGTGCTTGTGCTCGGCGAGGGCGACGAGATAACGCAGATCGCGCAGGTTCATGCAGGCATTGGAGCAGGCTATCGAATGCAATTCAACGATCGACGCGCGCGATGATGCGTGCGCCGTCGCCGATGCCGCGCACGGGAGTGCCGCGAACGCCGTGGCGGGCGATGATCGAAAGCCGGGGTTCACGGGGCCGTCGGTCTGGAGTGGCGCGGCGCGTCGTCCTGCGCCGGGAGGGCGGCTTTGCTGCGCGCGGTCACGCGGGAAATGCGTGCCGCGTCACGTTGGCGCGCCGCCGATGGCATAGTGCGCCTCCTTTTGCCGTCCGGAGTCGCCATGCGCCGTGTTGCCGTCGCCCTGTTCCTGCTGTCCGCGCGCTGGGTGTTCGCGGCCGGCGATTCCGCGCTGCCGACCGGCAAGCTGCCCGCCGACGTCGTGCCGCTCGGCTACGCGCTGCACATCACCGCCGATCCGCGCCAGGAAGGTTTCCGTGGCGAGACGCGCATCCGCGTCCGCCTCGACAAGCCGACCGACCACGTCTGGCTGCACGCGCAGCAAATCGACCTCTCGCGCGTGCGCGCGACCGACGCGAAAGGCAAGCCGATCGACGCGAGCAAATTCGCGCATGACGACAGCGGCCTGCTCGAAGTGCGCTTCGGCAAGCGCTTGGCCGCCCAGCAGATCGAACTCGACTTCGACTACACCGCACCGTTCAACCGCGAATTGCAGGGCTTCTACAAGGTCAAGGTCGGCGACGACGCCTACGCGGTCACGCAGATGGAACCGGTCAGCGCGCGCTATGCGTTCCCCGGTTTCGACGAGCCGCGCTTCAAGGTGCCGTTCGACATCACGCTGACCGTGCCGACGCAGGACGTCGCCGTCGCCAACACGCAGCAGACCGGGGAAACGAAATCCGCCGACGGAAAATGGAAGACGCTGACCTTCGCGACGACGAAACCGCTGCCGACCTATCTCGTCGCGTTCGCAGTCGGGCCATGGGACGTCGTCGAGGCGAAACCGATCCCGGCGAACGCGGTGCGCAAGACGCCGCTGCCGTTGCGCGGTATCGGCCCGCGCGGCAGCAAGGACAAGCTCGGCTGGGCGCTCGAAAGCGCCGCTGCGATCGTGCCGTTCTTCGAGAGCTACACCGCACAGCCGTATCCGTTCGACAAGCTCGACCTGCTCGGCGCGCCGGATTTTTCCGCGGGCGCGATGGAGAACGCCGGCCTCATCGTCTATCGCGATGCGTACCTGCTCACCGACGCGCATTCGGCGGCTGAGCACTATCGCAGCGTGTTCAACATCAACGCGCACGAGATCGCGCACCAGTGGTACGGCGACCTCGTCACCGTGCCGTGGTGGAACGACATCTGGCTCAACGAGGCCTACGCGACGTGGGGGCAGGCCAAGGCCACGGTCGCGCTGCACCCGGAATACGAAGGCGATCTCGCCGCGCTCGAAGGCCGCCTGCACGCGATGGCGGGCGACAGCCTGCTCAGCACGCGCAAGATCCGCCAGCCGATCGAAAGCCGCGGCGACATCGAAACCGCGTTCGACGGCATCACCTACCAGAAAGGCGCCGCCGTGCTCGCGATGTTCGAGCGCTGGATCGGCGAGGAAAAATTCCGCGATGGCATGCGCACGTACCTCGCGCGGCACGCGTTCGGCAGCGGCAGCTCCGACGATCTCATTGCCACGCTCGCCGAACGCAGCGGCAAGGGCGACGTCTTCGCCAAGGCGATGCGCAGTTTCCTCGACCAGCCCGGCGTGCCGCTGATCCACGCGAGCCTCGACTGCAAGAGCGACAAGCCCGCGCTCGAACTCGCGCAGACGCGCTACCTGCCGTATGGCGTGCTCGCCAAGGACGCGCAGCAATGGTCGGCGCCGGTGTGCGTGCGTTTCGGCCGTGGCGGAAAGGATGACGCGCAATGCTTTCTGCTCGACAAGCCCGAGCAGCGTTTCGCGCTCGACGGCGCGTGTCCGGACTGGTTCATGCCCAATGCCGACGCGCGTGGCTACTACCGCTTCGATCTCGATGCGAACGACTTCGCCAAGCTCGGCAAGGCAAGCGCGCAATTGTCGTCGCCGGAACAGGTCGTCTACGCCGATGCGCTCGTGTCCGCCTTCAACCGCGGCACGCTGGCGCCGACCGCGTTGCTCGAGGCGATGCCCGCGCTCGCGAAGTCGGACGTGCCGCAGATCGCGACCGCGCTGTTCGGCCGCTACGAATGGATTCGCGAAAACGCCGTTGGCGATGCGTTGCGTCCCGTGCTCGACGCGTGGGTCGCCTCGTTGTACGCGCCGCGCATGAAGACGCTCGGCTGGAAACGCAAGGACGGCGAAAGCGGCACGACCACCGCGCTGCGCTCGCGTCTCGCCGATTTCCTCGCGATGCGCCTGCGCGACCGCGACGCGCGCGCTGCGCTCGGCGCGCAGGGTCGCGCCGCGCTCGGCCTCGACGGCTCCGGCAAGGCCGACTTGTCGAAAGCCGATCCCGACCTGCTCGGCAACGCATTGAAAGTCGCCGTGCAGGACGGCGGCGCGCCCGCGTTCGAGGCTGCGCAAAAAGCGTTCGAAGCCAGCCGCGACACCACGCAGCGTTACGCGCTCATCGGCGCGCTCGGCGCCACGCACGATCCCGCGCTTGCCGCGCGCGTGCGCGACTACGGCCTGACCAGCGCCGTGCAGATTGGCGAGATGTCGCGCCTCTACGACGCGCAGATGAGCGAGCCGGAAAACCGCGCCGCGACCTGGCAATGGATGACGCAGCACTTCGACGCGTTCCGCGCGCGCCTGTCGCCGTTCGCGCAATCGCGCATGCCGTCGATGTTCTCCGACGGCCGCTGCAGCGACGCGGATGCCGATGCGCTTTCGGCGTTCTTCGCACCGCGCATCAAGGATTTGATCGGCGGCGAACGCGGCCTCGCGCAAACGCTCGAACAGGTGCGCCAATGCGGCGCGCTGCGCGGGCATGTCGACGCGAAACCGCTCGACGAGTGGGTAGCAGCGCACGCAGTGAAGTAGGGCAATACCGCCGGTGTGCGATGCCGACGCCTGAATTCGGCGATCGACTCAGCGGGTGGCGACGCAATCGAACGGCAACAACCCGTGCAGCCACGGCGCGCTTGCGCCGAGCCACGGCCCGGCGAGCGTGAGCACGGCGCTGGCGACGAGCGCGGCGGCGGCGATACGGCGGTTGCCGGGACGTGCGCCGAGGCTGGCGACGCGCTGTGCGCCGAACGCGGCGGCGAGTAGCGCGGGCATGGTGCCGAGGCCGAACATCGCCATCATCGCGGCGGCGTGCCATGCGTCGAGTTGCAACGCGGCGATGAGCAGCACGGTGTAGACGAAACCGCACGGCATCCAGCCCCAGACCATGCCGAACGCAAACGCGCGCGGCAGGTTCGCGACGGGCAGCAGGCGCCGGCCGAGCGGCGCGAGTGTCGGCCAGATTTTCCGCCCGATGCCAAAACCGGGATCGCGCAGTCGGCCGCTGGCGACGAGCGCGCCGAGCAACAGCGCGACCGCGGACACGACGCGCAAGGTGCGCCGCACCGCTTCGATGTCGAGCAACGCGATGGCGCCGCCGAGCACGCCGCCGAGCAGCAGTCCGGCAAGCACGTACGAGCTCACGCGACCGAGCTGGTAGGCGACGAGCAGGTCGCGCCGCGGTTTACCGTTGGCGCGTTTCGCGGTCGCGATACCGAGCGCTGCCGAGATGCCGCCGCACATGACCAGGCAATGCCCGCTCGCGGCGAGGCCGAGCAGCAACGCGGCGAGCAGCGTCGGCGCGTTCGCGGTCATGAATGCGGCGGCTCCTGCGATGGCGCGTCCGGAGGCGCGTCGTCGCGTTCCGCGCTTTCGTCGCGCGGGCGCGTTTCCGCATGCGGATCGTCGAGCAGCGGCAGCAGCTTCGGCGTGTCGAGATCGTCGAACTGATCGTGGTCGACGGCCCAGAAGAACGCGATCCCCGCGCCGAGCGCGAGCAGGATCGACAGCGGAATCATGACGAGCAGGATGTTCACGCGAGCGCCTCGCGCGGCGCCGCTTCGTGGCGCGGCGCCATGCGGCGACCGATGCGCGTCGCGTTGAGCACGACGACGAGCGAGCTCGCCGACATGCCGAGCGCGGCGAGCCATGGCGGCACGAAACCGAGCGCGCCGAACGGCACGACGATGAGGTTGTAGGCAAGCGCCCAACGCTGGTTCTGGCGCAGCACGCGCATCGTTTCGCGTGCGACGGAAAGTGTTTCCGGCAATGCGGCGAGGCGCGGCTGCGCGAGCACGATGTCGCTCGACGCCTGCGCGAGTTCGCTGCCGCCGCCGAGCGCGACCGCGACGTCGGCGCCCGCGAGCACGGGTGCGTCGTTCACGCCGTCGCCGACCGCGACGACGCGCGCGCCGCCTGCGCGCAATTCGGCAAGCCGCGCGAGCTTGTCGGCCGGCGTCTGCCGTGCGCGCCATTGCGTGATACCGAGCCGTTGCGCGAGTGCGGCAACCTTCGACGGCGCATCGCCGCTGACGATTTCGACGGCGAGTCCGCCGGCGGCGAGTGCATCGAGCGCGGCGCGCACGCCGGGGCGCAGTTGTTCGCCGACGTGGAACGCGGCGATTGCGCCATGGTCGTCGGCGAGGATGACGGCATCGTCGAGCGCGGCATCGTGCATTGCGTCGCGCAACGCGAATGCAGCGCGGCCGAGACGCAATTCGCGCACGCCGACGCGGCCGCGCAGACCATGTCCGGCGATTTCCTCGATGTCGTCGGTGACGAGAACTGGCGCATCACCCGCCGCGTTCGCGATCGCACGCGACAACGGATGACGGCTGCCGCGCGCGAGCGATGCGGCAAGTGCAAGCGCGTCGTCGCGCGAGAGGTCGCGAAAAAAATCGATGCGCTCGACGCCGGTTTGCGGTTCGGTCAGCGTGCCGGTCTTGTCGAAGACGACGTGGCTTGCGCCCGCGAGCGTCTCGACCGCATCCGCGTGCACGACGAGCACGCCACGTTGCGCGAGCACGGCGAGTGCGCGCGTGAGCGCCGCCGGCACCGCGAGCGCGAACGCGCAGGGGCAGGACACGACGAGCACGGCCAGCGTCGCCGCGAACGCGCGCGAGGGATCGACGAAACTCCAGCCGATCGCGGTCAGCGCCGCGAGCGCGAGCACGCGCGCGACGAAGTGCGCCGCCGCGGCTTCGCCCGCGCGCGCGAGACGCGGGCGCTCCGCCTGTGCGCGCGTGACGAGCGCGACGATGCCGGCGAGCGCGGTGTCGGCGCCGATGCGTTCGACGACGAGTTCGATAGGGCCGTCGACGAGCACGCTGCCGGCGACGAGCGCGTCGCCGCGCTTTTTCGAGACAGGCACGGACTCGCCGGAGAGCAGCGCTTCGTCGACGCGGCAGCGTTCGCTGGCGAGCGCGCCGTCGGCGGGAATCAATGCACCTTGCGCAACATGCACACGGTCACCGGGAGCGAGCTCCGCCGCGCCGATGCGTTCGCGCGTGCCGCCGGCGCGGATGCGCTCGGCGAACGCCGGCGTGAGCCGCGCGAGGGCGTCGGTGAGATCGCCGGCACGGTGGCGCGCGCGCAGTTCGAGGTGGCGGCCGAGCAAAAGAAAAAACACGAACATGCTGACCGAATCGAAATAGACCTCGCGGCCGCCGCGCACGGCTTCGACAAGGCTCGCCGCATAGATCAGTGCGATCGCGATCGACACCGGCACGTCCATGCCGAGCCGTCGCGCGCGCAAGGAGCGCAGCGCGCCGGTGAAGAACGGCCGCGCCGAATAGAACACGACGGGCGTGGCGACGAGCAGGCCGAACCAGCGCAGCAGGTCGCGCGTGCTCGTGTCCATCGCCGAGAACGCGCCGAGATAGAGTCCGCTCGCGACCATCATCGCCTGCATCGCACCGAAACCGGCGACGACGAGGCGCTTGAGCGCGGCGCGCGATTCGCTTTTGCGGGCATCGTCGAGCGCGGCGGCGTCGAGCGGCAGCGCGCGATAGCCGGCGCGCGAGAACGCATCCACGATTGCCGCGAGTTCGCACTGCGGAGCGTTCCAGACGACGCGCGCACGCTGCGCCGCGGCGTTGACCTGCACGCGCGCGACGCCGGGCAGCGCGCCGAGCGCGCGTTCGATGAGCCAGACGCAGGCCGCGCAGCGCAGGCCGTCGACGAGGAAGATCGCTTCGCGTTGGCCGCCGTCGAGATCGCGCACGACGTGGCGCGCGAGTTCCGGGCGTTGCCATGCGGCATCGCTCGACGAAGCGTTCTCCGGCGGGCGCTGCGCGGGCGCGCTGCGCAAACGGTAGTAGTCGGCGAGGCCGAGTTGGTCGATCCACTCGGCAGCGGCGCGGCAGCCCTGGCAGCACACCGCATGCGACACGCCGGCGACGACTGCATGCGCTACGTCGCCAGCCGGCAACGCTTCGCCGCAATGCCAGCATGACGTGTTCACGGCGTCTCCGGCTTCACCGGTGCGGCGCGCGTGAGCGGCATTTTGAGGACTTCGACCGCACCGGTATCGATCGGCGCGTCGGCATGGCGCGCGCCGAGCACGATCATCCACACGCAGCCGGCGAGGGAGGCGGCGAACAGCAACGCGCCGAGCCAGAGCACCGGCTGGCGATACCACGCCGAGCGCGGAGGCTCGTCGCGAATCGACAGCCTGTCAGTCGGTGTGCGACTGCGCATAAACCCACGCCGCGACGAGCCGCGCGTCGGTGTCGGACAGGCGCGAACGCCACGCGGGCATGACGCCGCCGCGACCGTCGCGGATCGTCTTCTCGATCGTGGCGAGATCGCCGCCGTAGAGCCAGATGTGGTCGGTCAGGTTCGGCGCGCCGAGCGCGACGTTGCCGGTGCCGGTCGGGCCGTGGCACGCGGCGCAGAGCGCGAATTGCGGTGCGCCGAGTTTCGCCTTCGCGGGCGAATGGTCGGCGCCGGACAGGCTCAGCACGTAGTTGGCGATATCTTCGATCATGTCCTTGTCGAAGCTGCCCGAGAACGGCGGCATCGTGCCGTGGCGGCCGTCCTCGATGCTCGCAAGGATCGTCGCGCCGTCGCCGCCGTAGAGCCAGTCGTGGTCGACGAGGTTGGGCGCGCCGAGGACGGGATTGCCGTGTCCGGTGCGACCGTGGCAGGCGGCGCAGTTGTCGATGAACAGGCGTTCGCCCATGCGCGTCGCGGTCGCGTCGCGCGCGATCGTCTCGACGGGCTGGCCGGCGAATCGTTGCAGGATCGGATCGAGTTTCGCGTTGTTCGCGGCGACGTCGTTGGCGAGCTGCTGGTGCGAAGTCCAGCCGAGCTTGCCCGTGTACGCGCCGAAACCGGGATAGAGGTAGAGGTACGTGAAGCCGGTCAGGAACATCGCGCCCGACAGCAGCACCCACCACAACGGCAGCGTGCGCACGCCCTCGCGCAGCACGCCGTGCGCCCAGACGTGGCCGCTGGTGCCGTCGGATTGCGTGGGGATTTTCACGCGCTGTCCCCACAGGAACAGGAACAGCGTGATGCCGAGGTTGAGCACGACGAGGAACATGATCCAGCCAGACCAGAACGGACTCATGCGCGTGTCTCCTCGTTGTCGATCACATCATCGTCCATCGGCATGCGCGCGAGTGCGTCGTACTTGGCCTTGTGGCGGCCGTTCCAGACCCAGACCCAGATGCCGATGAAGCTCAGCATCGTGACGACCGTGAACGCGCCGATCACCTGCGCCCACATCGGATGCACGGTCATGGCGCGGCCTCCGGTTTGGCAGCGTCGGATGCGGCTTTCTTCGGTTCGTTGTTGATGCCGAGGCCCTGCAGGTAGGCGATCAGCGCTTCCATTTCGGTGTGGCCGGTGACAGCGGTGCGGGCGCCGGCGATATCGGCGTCGCTGTAGGGATCGCCGAGCAGGCGCAGCGTGCGCATGCGCGCTTCGATGTCGGCGCCATCGAGCAAACTCTGCGACAGCCACGCATACGAGGGCATGTTCGATTCCGGCACGACCGCGCGGGGATTGCGCAGGTGTTGGCGCTGCCATTCGTCGCTGTACTTGCCGCCGACGCGCGCGAGATCCGGCCCGGTGCGCTTGGAGCCCCACTGGAACGGGCGGTCGTAGACCGATTCCTCGGCGACCGAATACGGCCCGTAGCGTTCGGTTTCCGCGCGCAGCGCACGCACCATCTGCGAGTGGCACAGATAGCAGCCTTCGCGCACGTAGATGTCCTTGCCGGCCAGGCGCAGCGCGTCGTAGGGCTTCACGCCGTCGGCGGGCTTGACCGTGTGCGCGGCCATGAACAGCGGCGTGATCTCGGCGAGGCCGCCGATCGACACCATGATCGCGGTGAGGATGCCGAGCAGACCGGCGTGCTTCTCGACCGCTTCGAAATACTTGTAGCCACCTGCCATGGTCATCTCCTCAACCCACCGCCGGCAGCGGTGCTGGGGTCTGGTCGTGCTCCGGTTCCGGAATCGGCACCGGAATCGGCGTGATCAGGTGTGCGCGCGCCTGCGCCGCCGTGTGCCAGAGGTTCCACGCCATCACCACCATGCCGGCGAGCACGAACATGCCGCCGAGCCAGCGCACCATGTAGAACGGCTTGATCGCGATCAGGCTGTCGATGAAGGCGTAGGTCAGCGAACCGTCGTTGTTCGTCGCGCGCCACATCAGGCCTTCGGTGACGCCGGCCGCCCACATCGCGATCACGTACAGCAGCAGGCCGATCGTGTGCAGCCAGAAATGCAGCTCCATCGCCGGCACCGAATGCATCTGCGGACGGCCGAGCGCGCGCGGCGCCATCGCGTAGAGCGAGCCAATCGTGATCATCGCGACCCAGCCGATCGCGCCCGAGTGCACGTGCGCGACGGTCCAATCGGTGTAGTGCGAGAGCGAGTTGACGGTCTTGATCGCCATCATCGAGCCTTCGAACGTCGACGCGGCGTAGAACACGAGCGAAAGCACCATGAACTTCGCGGCGGGATCGGTCTTGAGCTTGTGCCACGAGCCGTTGAACGTGAGCAGCCCGTTCGCTGCCGAACCCCAGCTCGGCATGAGCAAGATCAGCGAGAACGCCATGCCGACCGACTGCACCCAGTCCGGCAGCGCGGTGTAGATGAGGTGGTGCGAGCCGGCCCACATGTAGACCGAGATCAGCGCCCAGAAATTGACGATCGAGAAGCGATAGCTCCACAGCGGCTGCTGCGCCTGCCGCGGCACGAAGTAATACATCATGCCGAGGAAGCCCGCGGTCAGGAAAAACGCGACCGCGTTGTGGCCGTACCACCACTGCACCATCGCGTCGACGACGCCCGAGTACACCGGATACGACTTCCACATCGACACCGGCAACGCGATGTTGTTGACGATGTGCAGCAGGCCAACCGCGATGATGAACGCGCCGTAGTACCAGTTGGCGACGTAGATGTGGCGAATGCGCCGCCGCGCGAGCGTGGCGAAGAACACCGTGCCGAACGAGACCCACACCACCGCGATGAGGATGTCGATGAACCATTCCGGCTCGGCGTATTCCTTGCTCTGCGTGATGCCGAGCGGCATCGTCAGCATCGCCAGCACGCAGATGAGCTGCCAGCCCCAGAACGTGAAGTTCGCAAGCCGCGGCAACGCGAGCCGCGTGTGCCCGGTGCGTTGCACGACGTAATAGCACGTACCCATCAACGCCGAGCCGCCGAACGCGAAGATCACGCCGAAGGTGTGATCGGCTCGCAATCGGCTGAAGGTCAGGAACGGCGTATCGAAATTCCAGAACGGCCACGCCAGTTCCGCGGCGATCCACACGCCGACCGACATGCCGATGATGCCCCAGACGGCGGCGGCAAGCAGGAACAGGCGTACGACCTGGTCGTTATAGGTTTCGGTCTTCGGCATCGAACGGCTCCCCGAAATAGTCCAGCGCATTTTCGGCGAACATCGCGGCGCAGCGCTTGACCTGCGTCAAGGCGGCACGCCTTCCCGTCGCCGGTACGGGGATGATGCGAGCGTTTTCAGTCCGGCGCCAGCACGCGCCGGATCGCGTCGACGAAGGCCGGATCGGCATCGCCGAGTTTTTCGCTGCGCGCCGCGATGCGCCCGTTCGCATCGAGCAGCACGAGCACGGTCGAATGGCTGAAATCCGCCTTGCCAAGCTGCTTGTACTGGACCCCGAGCACCGCGGCGAGGCGGCGCACGTGCGCGGCGTCGGTGCGCGCGAGACGCCAGCGGGGTGTGTCGATGTGGCGCTGATCGGCGAGATGCTTGAGCGCGGCCGGCGTGTCGGTGTCCGGGTCGAGGCTCACCAGGAGCACGTCGATCTGCTTGCGCTGAGCGGGATCGAGCGCGCGTTCGGTGTTGCGCAGCGTGTCGACGATCATCGGGCAGACGAACTTGCACGAGGAATAGAACATGCTGATCAGGCGCGGCTTGCCGCGGCCTGCGGCGAAATCGAACGCTTGGCCATCCTGGTCGACGAGCGGCAGCCCGAGCTGATAGACCGAGTCGCCGGGCAATGCTTCGGCTGCGCGTGCGTGGGTGAGCGTGAAACCAAGCGCCAGCAGCATGGCCGCGAGCGTTGCGATCAGCCATCGCGCGGAACGGTGTCGCGTCGGCGTCGGCGTTGTCGCTTCGCAGCGCTGCATGGCCGTGCCGCAGCACAGGCACGGGAGGGCATCGCGCTCCGAATCGATGCGCGCCGTGGCGTCTCGCGTCGCGGATTCATGCGTCGTGTTCATGGCATCACCTTCGCATCGGTGGCGCGTGCGCAGCGGAAACCGAGATTCGCCGTCGTATCGGCCGCCTTGAGCGAGGACAGCATGGCGATGCGCATGAGCAACGCGTAGTTGTCGCGGTCGCGCAGGGAAAGCGCCGCCGCACCGCAGAATTTTAGGCGATCCGGATCGTTCTGGTCGCGGCTGTCGGCAGTCACCATGAGCGCCGCGTAGTCGTCGACCCATTCCCAGACCAGGCCGTGCAGGTCGCGCACGCCATAGAGGTTCGGCGCGCCGCCGATGTTCGCGAGCGCGCCGGTTGAGGGTTTTGCGTACCAGTCGAGCAGTTGCCTGCGCCACGCGGAATCACCCCGTGCATCGGCGACCGTGTCGCTCGCGGCGGCGGTGCGTTCCCATTCGATCCAGCTCGGCAGGCGTGCGTTCTCCGATTCGCAATAGGCCTGCGCGGCGAACCAGCTCACGCGCGTGACCGGCTGGCTCGGCAGCGCCTTGCCGCCGAGTTCGGTGGCCGATGGCCAATGCGAGAGATAGCCCGTGTCGGCGAACAGCGAAGGCACCTGGTCGCGGCGCCATTCGCGATGGGTGTTCACGAACGCGAGGAATTCAGCGTTGGTGACCGGCTCGGCGCGTAACGCGAAAGCCGCGACGGGCTGCGGCTTCGCGTCCGCTTCGGTTTCGATGACGCTCAGGAACGAAGTCGGCGGAATATCGACATAGGCAGGCGCTGCTTGCACGGCACTGGTCGCGACCGACAGGAGGGCAGCCAGCGCAGTCCGCCGCGCGCGGGAAACGCGCGGCGTTGCGTTGCCGGGGATGCGCGTCTGTCGCATCGTCGTCTCGTCAGTGTTCGGCTTGCGTCGCGTTCGGATTAGCCGCACGCGCTGCCGCGGCCTCCTCCTTGGTGATCCGGCCGCCCGGGTTGCCCCAGCTGTTGAGCACGAAGGTACCGATGTTGGCGACTTCGTCGTCGGTCAACTGCGTCATCGGCGGCATCACCGAGTTGTACTCGGTACCGTTGACGCTGATCTTGCCGCTCAGGCCATGCAGCATGATCTGCACGATGCGCTTGGGATCGTCCGCGAGCACGCTCGATTTGGCCAACGGCGGGAACACGCTGGGCAAGCCTTCGCCGTTGGCTTGGTGGCAGACCGAGCACGTTCCGGTGAAGAGTTGCTTGCCGGCGGCGATCTGCTCGTCCTTGGTCAGCGTGCCGGCTTCGTGCGCCTTCGCGGCGGTGGTAACGGCTTTCAAATTCGGTTCGGCTCGATCGCCGAGGTATACCGAATCGACTTCCTTGCCCGAATAGATCGCGAGGTTTTCCGGCCCGTCGACCTTGAGGATGCCAAGCGCCCCCTTGTTGAATGCGCGGAAGATCGAGTGGTCGACGAGCACGTAGCTGCCCGGCACTTCGGTATGGAACTCGACGATTGCCGCGCCACCCGACGGAATCAGCGTGGTCTGCACGTTGTGCTGCACGACGGTGCCGCCTTCCGGCCGCACCGTGTCGAAGATCTCGCCGATCACATGGAAGCTCGAGACGAGGTTCGGACCGCCGTTGCCGACGAACAGGCGTACGGTTTCGTTGGTTTTCGCGGCCAGCGCCTTGTCGCCGGTGAGCGCGCCCTCGTGGCCGTTGAACAGGACGTACGTCGGGTTCTCGTCGATCGCCTTTTCCATGTCGAACGGCTGGTGGCCTTTCTCGCGGTATTTGCCGGTCGTGTAGAAGTCGCCTTGCATCACGTAGTACTCGTGGTCGACCTTCGGCAAGCCTTGCGGCGGTTCGATGAGGATGAGGCCGTACATGCCGTTGGCGATATGCATGCCGACGGGTGCGGTCGCGCAGTGGTAGACGTAGATGCCCTGATTGAGCGCCTTGAACGTGAACTGCGATTCGTGGCCCGGCGCGGTGAAGCTCGACGCCGCGCCGCCGCCGGGGCCGGTCACGCCGTGCAGGTCGATGTTGTGCGGCATCTTGCTGTCCGGCGAGTTCTTGAGATGGAACTCGACCGTGTCGCCTTGGCGCACGCGGATGAAACTGCCCGGTACGGTGCCGCCGAACGTCCAGAACGTGTAGGTCACGCCTTCGGAGATCGGCAATTCCTTCTCGACCACTTCGAGTTCGACGATGACCTTGGCCGGGTGGTCGCGATTGACCGGCGGCGGAACCTGCGGCGGCGAAGTCAGCACGGCGTGGATCGGCTCGCCCTGCGGCGGGCCGAAGTCGCCCTTGTTGGAGCCGTCGGTCGCCGATGGCGTCGACGCCGCGGAGGTCGTGGGGGAGGCAGAGGAAGCGGAGGGCGCGTTGCAGCCGGCGAGGCCGGCGGCGGCAAGCAGGATGCAGACGAACAGCAGGCCTTTCATGGTGACTCCCTTGGCAGCCAGAGGAAGCGAGCGACGTTTTCAGTGTAGCCGGTCGATGGCGGCGACACGCTGACCTGGATCAAGCCGGCCGCGTCGAAACCTGCGGCACGGCGTGATGCGTCACTTCACTTCACGGTATCCACAGGGCGGCGACGAGCGCCACGTCGATCACCGCGATGCCGGCCAGCATCGCGCGTGCGTAGATCGCGTCCCCGGCGCCGAATGCGGCGAGTCCTTTCATCGCCGAGTTGGCCAGGAAGGCGAGCGCCAGCGCCATGCGCGCGTCGGCGATCGGCACGGTGCCAGTGGAGGCGAGCTGGCCGAGTGAAACCGCCGCGGCGTGTACGTCGGCAAGACCGCTCGCCGCCGCCGCCGCGAACACGCCCCCGCTGCCGAGCCAGCGGTTCAGCGCGGCGCCGAGCAGCAGCGCGGCGCCGACGATCGCGGCGAATAGCAGCGCGTGGCCGAGGTCGAACGGACGTGCGCCCACCAGCGAGGTCGCGGGCGGTGCCTGCTCGCGGCTCGCGCGCACGGCGTACACGGCGGCCGCAACCGCCGCGGCGATCCCGGCCGCAACGAGCGCCGGCACGAACGCGCGCAGCAGTTCGGGCGACAGCGCGGCGAGGATGACGGCGAGCTGGATCACCGTCGCGACGTTCGACGCCAGCGCGCCGGCGATCGCGGAGCGGCGCAAGTCCGGCATCGCATGCGCGCGCTGGCCCATGCTGCCGATGGTCGCGGCGCTCGAGACGAAGCCGCCGAGCAGGCCCGCGAGCAGCAGGCCGTGCCGGCCGCCAACGACACGCAACGCGATGTAGCCGGCCGCGTTGATCGACATCACGAGCACGACGAGCAACCACAGCTTGCGCGGATTGACGACCTCCAATGGATCGATCGTGCGATCCGGCAGCAGCGGCAGCACGATCAGCACCGATGCGGCGAGCAGCAGCAGATCGGCGACTTCGGCGTCGTTAAGCACCTGTCGCGTGAAGCGGTGCAGTGCGTCGCGGCTCGCCAGCAGCACCGCGACGCCGACGAACAGGCCCGCGGCAAGCTGCGCCGACGTCAGCGCGCACGCGCCGAGCAGAAAGCACAACACGAGCGCGAGCTCGCTGGTCAGGCCCGGGTCTTCGTCGCGGCTGCCGAGATAGCTCGCCAGCGCCAGCGCGACGACACCCGCACCACCGACGCCCAAGGCGATCGGTCCGAGCAGCGCGGCGACCGCGCCTGCGAGCGCCGCGAGCGTGAACGTGCGCACGCCGGCTGCGGCGCGTTGCGGGCTCGCCGCGAGACTGCGCTCGCGTTCGATGCCGACCAGCAAGCCGCCGCCGATCGCGGCAAGAAAACCCGGCAGAGCGACGCCTTCCAGTTCCATCGTCCGATCCCGTGCTGCGCGCGGTCAGGATAGCAGCGGTGCAAACCAGCCCCACGGATCGTGTGCACGGGCGATGCCCACGATCGCGGTGAACACGGCAAGCGCAGCGAAAAAGCTCGCGACCTGCACGCCGCGCGTGCGTCCTCGCTTGAGCGCGAGCGTGCCGAGCACGATGTAGACGACGAGCAGCAATACCTTCGCCGTCAGCCATCCCTGCACGAACGGGTACTGGTGCAGGATCGTCGCCAGCATCAGCGCTGCGGTCAGCAGCGTCGTGTCGATCGCGTAGGACAGGCCGCGCAACGCGGCGTGGTTCGTCCAGCGCGAACGCGCCAGCATGAGCGTCCCGCGCAGCGCGAACAGGCTGCCGGAAAGGATCGCGGCGGCGACGTGGACAAACTTGATCTGCGGATAGAACTCGATCACGGGCTCACGCTCAGCCGGGCCTGCCGTCCGCGCGCGGCGTCGCGTAGATCCAGAGCGAGCGCAGCACCCACGGCAGGAACGCGACGATCCAGCCGAATGCGGCGACCACGAGCCAGCGCGGCGCGTCGGGCGCGATTTCCGCGTACAGGCGAATCAGCGCGACGACCTGCAGCAGGCAGAACGTCAGCCACGGGATGCGACCCATTTCCAGCGGCCGGCCGGAATGTCCCTGCGTCACGCGCGTCACCATCGCGACCAGCATCGAGCCGAAGAAGCCGACCGTGAGCGCATGCGCCGGCGCGCGTGCGAACAGGAAGCCGTGGCCGCTCCACGCGAGGACACTCTGCGCCGCGTACAGCGCGAACGCGATCGTCAGCCACGCGCTGGCGATGTAGAGCGCCGCGAGCAGGCCCGGCCGGCGGCATTTCCACGGCTGCCAGCCAATCCAGTGCGCGAGGAACAGCGCGGCCAGCGGCGCATCGGCGAGCCAGAGCCAATCCTGCTGGTGGCGCAGATCGAGGAACAGGTGCGCGAGCAGCAACACCCACAGCGCAGGCAGACTCCATGCCGGACGGAACAGGCGATAGCCGGCGCCGACCGCGTTGCCGCTGAAGAACGGAATCATCCGATGGCAGACCGTGAAATAGATCGGCACGAGCAGGCCGAACGTGCCGATGCGGATCGCGAAGAACGCGAACTGCCACGGCGCACCGAGCGCGAATGCGCCGAACGCGGCGAGTCCGCAGGCGCCGAGCACCAGCGCGCAGAAGCACGACAGCGCGTGGCGATCCTTTGCGCCGTTGCGCGCGAGCACGCCGCCGAGCGCGACGAGCGCCGCGATCCAGCCCGCGAGCATCAGCGCGATGCCGGCGAGCAGCAGCGGCCGCAGGTCGAGCAATCCGATCTGCGCAAGCAGATAGCCGCCGAAAATGCCGATGAAGACCGGCACGTAATGACGCCACTCCAGCGCCGGCTGGCCCATCCAGCGCGGAAACACCGTGAGCAGGAAGCCGAAGATGAAAGGCGCGAGCATGCCGTACTGCGCGAACACCGCATGCGCCCAACCGGCCGGCACCGGCGCCGCGGGAAACGCGTGGCCAAAATAACCGGCGGCGAGGAAACACGCCCACCACAACATCGTCGCAATCACCGCTGTCGCGCCGGCGAAGAACATCAGGCGATGCGGGGCGCTGGCGAATATCGTCGGCCAGTCAGCCAAAGAGCGCGCTGCTGGCATGATCGAAAGGCGCGATGGTGAAGCAGGGCTGCTTTTCATCCGCCGACTCTGCGCCCGCGCTGGCAGGGCCGCTTTGATCCAGGTCAGAAAGCGGCAGGTACTGGCGGTACGGCGACGCGCTTCTTCGCTGCGCGCCGAGTAAACGGGCTCGGAAGAACGCCACCTGCGATGGGCCGCGACCGCTTTGAATACTCATGCCGATCGGTGTCGCCACGCCTCAGCGCACGATTGGCGGCGGATTCGTCTCTCACACAGACCCTGCAAGTCGTGACGCTCAGGGCGAAATATGCGAAAGCGATGAAGCGGGGGACTTTCCTTGCCGTCGCACGCGCAATCTCAGCGCTGCAGGATCGGCCGCGCGAGGTCGAACAATTCGGCGGGTTTCGCGATCGAGACATGGCGGCCGTCGACGCGGATGAGTCCGCGATCCTGGAATCGGCGCAGCACGCGGCTCACGGTTTCGGCAGCCAGGCGCAGGTAGTTGGCGATGTCGCCGCGCGGCATCGCGAGCGTCAACGTATGCACCGGGAAGCTGCGGTCGGCGTAGCGGCGGCCGAGGCCGATCAGGAATGCGGCGAGGCGTTCGTCGGCGGAATAATCGCCCGCGAGCAGTGCGGCATTGCCGATGTCGCGCGACAGGCGCCGGAACAGTTCGCGCTGGATCGACGGCGCTCGCGTGGCAAGCGTGGCGAGCGCGGGAAACGAGAAGCGGCACACTTCCACGTCGCCCAGTGCGATCGCGTCGCAGGGATAGCTTTCCGGATCGATCGCATCCAGACCGATCAGCTCGCCGGGCAGGTGGAAGCCGAGCACGAGTTCGCGGCCTTCGAGATCGACCACGCGCGTCTTCACCGCGCCGGAACGCACCGCGTAGATCGCGTTGAAGCGGTCGCCGGTGCGGAAGATCGCATCGCCGGATCGATATGCGCCGACGTGTTCGACGAGGCAATGCAGGTCGTGCAGCGCGACCTTGTCGACGCCGCTGCCGATGCACACCGAGCCGAAGGCGCAGGTCGAGCAGAAATGCGCTTCGTCGCCATCGCTGGCGATCGGGTTCGGGGCATGCATGCGCCCTTGCAACATCGCTCGGCCCATTGGCGGCGGCTCCGGGTCAGACGGCGCGCGAATAACGGGCGGGCCCGTTCTCGGCGCCGAGATAGGCGTCGAAACACATCGCGATGTTGCGCAGCAGGAATTGCCCGCGCGGCGTCACCGTGATGCGCTCCGGCGTGTATTCGACGAGGCCGTCCGCAGCGAGCGGCATCAGTCTTTCGAACGAGCGCCGGAAATAGGTATCGAAGTATACGAGATGGCGAGTTTCGAAGGCGCGGATATCGAGCGTGCCGGCGCACATCAGCTGCTGGATCACGTCGGCGCGCAGGCGGTCGTCGTCGGACAGGCGCAGGCCGCGCACGGTCGGCAGGCGAGCCTCGTCGAGCGGGCCGTAGTAGCCGGGCAGGTCGCGCGCATTCTGGCTGTAGGTGTCGCCGACGTGGCTGATCGCGCTCATGCCGAAGCCGACGAGGTCGCAGGCCGCATGCGTCGAATAACCCTGGAAATTGCGCCGCAGCGTGCCGTCGTCGGCGGCACGCGCGAGGTCGTCGCCGGGCAGCGCGAAATGGTCGACGCCGATGTAGCGATAGCCGGCGGCGGTGAGCTGCTCGACGGCGAGTTGCAGCAGGCCGAGCCGCGCCGAGGCATTGGGCAGGTCGAACTTGTCGATTTGCCGCTGCGCGGGGAAGCGCGCCGGCAAATGCGCATAGCCGTAGGCGGCGATGCGTTCGGGACGCAGCGCGATCACCGCGTCGAGCGTGCGCGCGAAGGATTCCGCGGTCTGCTTCGGCAGGCCGTAGATGAGGTCGAGGTTGATGGAACGCACGCCGGCCTCGCGCGCGGCGAGCATGACTTCACGCGTCTGCTCGACGCTTTGCACGCGGTTGACCGCGCGCTGCACGTCGGGGTCGAAATCCTGCACGCCGATCGAAAGCCGGTTGATGCCGGCCTCGGCGATGCGCCGAGCGTAGGCGCCGTCGCAGAAGCGCGGGTCGATCTCGACGCAGAATTCGCGGTCGGCGCGGCGGCTGAAAGTGAAGTGGCGGCCGAGCGCGTCGATGAGTTCGGCGAGCTGGTCGGCGTCGAGGAAGTTCGGTGTGCCGCCGCCGAAATGCAGCTGGGCGAGATTGCGATCGCGCGCGAACAGCGTCGACACCGTTTCGATCTCGCGGTACAGCCGCGCGAGATAGCCGCCGATGCGGCTGCGGTCGCGCGTGACGATGCGCGAGCAGCCGCAGTAGAAGCATGGCGACAGGCAGAACGGCAGGTGCACGTAGGCGGAGATGTCGCGCGGGATCGGCTCCTCGTTGGAGTCGAGGATCGCGCGGCGCAGCGCGCCTTCGCCGATGTCCTCGCGAAAATGCGGCGCGGTCGGATACGAGGTGTAGCGAGGCCCGTCGACGTCGTAGCGGGCGACGAGGGCGCGGTCGAAAACGGGCGTTGCGCGGAGGCTGTCCATGCCTCGATCTTCGGACTGCGCCGCATGGGCCGCCTTGATCCCGGTCAAGCGTGCTCGCCGTCGCGCATGGAAAACGCGGGGCGAAGTCCGCGAGAATGCGCAAACTTGTCCACGCTCCGGATCATGCCGATGAATGCTGACGGTGCCCTGCACGACCTCAACGACCTGCGCCTGTTCGCCGCGGTCGTCGAACACGGCGGCTTTTCCGCGGCGGGGCGCGCGCTCAACACGCCCAAGTCGCGGCTGTCCAAGCGCGTCGCGCAGCTGGAAGATCGGCTCGGCGTGCGCCTGCTGCAGCGGACCACGCGACGCTTTGCCGTCACCGAAGTCGGCGAGCGTTTCTACGCGCATTGCCGCGCGATGCTCGACGAGGCGCAGGCCGCGCAGGACGCTGTCGCCGAACTGCGCGCCGAGCCGCGCGGCGTCGTGCGCATGAGTTGCCCGGTGTCGCTGGCGCAGACGATCCTCGCGCATGTGCTGCCGGATTTCCTCGCTGCGAACCCGAGGGTGCAGGTGCGCGTGCTGGCCAGCAACCGCCGCGTTGACCTCATCGGCGAAGGCTACGATCTCGCCATCCGCGTGCGCGACAAGCTCGACGACGACGCCTCGCTGATCCTGCGCACGTTCGGCCAGTCGCGCGTGTTGCTGGTCGCAAGTCCAGCTTTCCTCGACGAACATGGTCGCCCGCAGACGCCGAGCGAACTGGAATCGCTGCCGCTGCTGTCGATGCTCGAACACGACGGCGCGCAGACGCTCGAGTTGTACGGCGCCGAAGGCGGCAAGAGCGCCGTCGAGATGAGCGCGCGCGTGACCTGCGGCGAATTCGCCGTGCTGCTCGGCGCTGCCGTGCGCGGCATCGGCGTCGCGACCTTGCCCGAGTTCGTCTGCGCGCCCGCGATCGTGCGCGGCGAACTCGAAGTCGTGCTGCCCGGCTGGAACATGCCGCAGGGCATCATGCACCTTGTTTACCCGAGCCGCCGGGGGCAGCTGCCGAGCGTGCGCGCGCTCGTCGAATTCCTCGTCGATCGCCTGCCGCACGCGGTGCAGGACAAGCACGTGCAGTGCTCGAAGGGACAGGTCGCCACGAACGCGCCGGTCAGTGCGCAACGGCGCAAACGCTAGCCGCGCGCGGCGATCGCGCGCTTGCTTTCGCGCACGCGCAGGCCCATCGCGCCGATCAGCATGACGCACAGCGCCGCCTCGGCGACGGCGGGAACGCGCGCCGCGGGCGTCGTCCACGCGGCGACGATGCCGTGGCAGAAATAGAACAGCGCGACGATGCCGATCCACAGCAGCGCGCGGCTGGCGCCGCGGCGCAACGCGAGCAGCGGCAGCAGCAACGGCGGCAAGGTCAGCGCAAGCGCGAACCAGGACTGTCCGTTCGCGGGCGGCGCAAGCCAGAAATACCAGATGGGCTGCAAGACGATGAGCGCGGCCCACGCGCCGAGCGCGATGCGTTCGCCGGTCACGCGCGCGCGCCCAGTCGCGACGCGACCTCCGCGACGCGCCGGCCGAGCGCGCGTGCGAGCGTGCGCTCGTCGTCGTCGAGCGCGTTGTCTCCACGCGGGCCGCCGACGTGACTCGCGCCGTAGGGCGAGCCGCCGCCGCGCGTGGTCGTGACTTCGGGCAAGGTGTAAGGCAGGCCGACGATGAGCATGCCGTGGTGAAGTAGCGGCAGCATCATCGACAACAGCGTCGATTCCTGACCGCCGTGCATCGTGTTGGTCGCGGTGAACACACCGGCCGGCTTGCCGGCGAGCGCGCCCGATGCCCATTGCGCGCCGGTCGAATCGAGGAAGAATTTCACCGGCGCGGCCATGTTGCCGAAGCGCGTCGGACTGCCGAGCACGAGGCCCGCGCATTCGTCGAGGTCGGCTTGCGTCGCGTAGGGCGCGCCATCGTCAGGCTCGGGCGGTTGCGCGACGTCGGTGACTGCCGCGACCGGCGGCACGCTGCGCAGTCGCGCGCGCATGCCGTCGATTTCCTCGACCCCGCGCGCGACGAGACGCGCGAGCTGCGCGACCTTGCCGGTGCGGCTGTAATAAAGCACGAGGATGTCGGGCATGGCGGGTTTTCCGTGGGAAATTCGTTGATTTTCACGCATCGGCGGAGCGCCGTTTCGCGACGATCTGCTAGGCTCGCCGCATGCTCGAAAGCCTGCGCCAGTTTGCCAGAACCCTGCGCGACCGCGAGCGCGTGCTGACGTTTCTGCGCTTTACCTGGCACCGCTTCCTCGAAGACCGCTGCATGCAGACCGCGGGCGCGTTGTCGTACACCTCGGTGTTCGCGCTGGTGCCGCTGACCGCGGCCGTGCTCGGCATCCTCGCCGCGTTTCCGGGGTTCGCAGGCTGGCGCGACAAGCTCACCGCCTGGGTATTCGACAACTTCGTGCCTGCGGCAGGCGGCACGGTGCAGGAATACATCACGCAGTTCGCCGACAACGCGAGCAAGGCGACCGCGGTCGGCATTCTCGTTCTGCTGTTCAGCGCGATCTCGCTGATGATGAGCATCGAGGACGCGTTCAACCGCATCTGGCGCGTCACCGCCTCGCGCAGCACGGGTGCGCGATTCCTCGTCTATTGGGCCGCGCTGACCGCGGGGCCGTTGCTGCTCGTCGCCGCGCTCGCGGTGAGCTCGTATGCGCTCGCGCTGCCGTTCATCGACGCCGCCGAGGCGCAGTTCTCGATCAAGGCGCGCGTGCTGTCGGTACTGCCGTTCCTGATCGTGTTCGCGGCGCTCGTCGCGGCGTACGTCGTGATTCCGAACCGCAGCGTGCGCTTGCGCTTCGCGCTGGTCGGCGCGTTCATCGCGGCGATCCTGTTCGAAGCGACCAAGCGCGGTTTCGCGCTGTACGCGACGAAATACGCGAGCTACCAGCAGGTTTACGGCGCACTGGCCATGGTGCCGATTTTCATCTTCTGGGTGTACTTGTCGTGGATCATCGTGCTGTTCGGCGCATCGATCACGGCCTCGCTGTCCGCGTTCCAGTATCGGCCGCTCGCGTTGCGTTTGCCGCAAGGGCAGGAATTCGCCGGGCTCGTGCGCGTGGTCGGCCATTTCGCCGCCGCGCAGCGCGAGGGTCTCGGTTTGCACAGCGAGGCCTTGCTGCACGCCGAGCCCTTCCTCACCGACGATTTGCTGCATCGTTATCTCGGCGATTTGCAGCGCGCCAGCGTGATCCGCCGCAGCGAAGTCGGCGAATGGCTCGTCGCGCGCGACTTGTCGACGGCGACGCTCGCACAGTTGTACGAGGAAGGCGGTTATCGTCTGCCGCTGCGCGCGGACGATCCGAACGCGCTCGTGCGCAGCCCTGCGACGCCGCTGCTCGATGCGCTCGGCTCGCGCATGGGCGAGGCGCTCGGCGTGTCGCTCGCGAACGTGTTTCCGGCGAAGGCGGAATCCGCGCCTGCGCCGACATCGAATCCAACGAAACCGGAGTCCGCATGAAACGTTTCCTGATCGCCGCGCTGTTCGCGGCGTTGTCCGTTCCCGCTTTCGCAGCGACGGCCGAAAAGCCGACGCTGAAGATCGCCACGCTCGACGGCAAGACCTTCGATCTCGCCGCGCAGACAGGCAAATGGGTCATCGTCAATTTCTGGGCGACGTGGTGTTCGCCGTGCATCAAGGAAATGCCCGACATTTCCGCGTTCGTCGCCGCGCACAAGGAGGTCGCCGCGATCGGGCTCGCCTGGGAAGACACCGAGAAGGCCGAGGTCGAGGCGTTCGCGAAATCGCATCCGGTCAGCTATCCGCTCGCGCAGGTCGACCTCGATCATCCGCCCGCCGATTTCGACACGCCGCGCGGCTTGCCGCAGACCTATCTGATCGCGCCCGACGGCCGCGTCGCGAAGACGTTCACGGGCCCGCTCACGGGCGACGATCTGGCCAAGGCGATCGCCGCCGGCGCGAAGAAGTAGCGGCGATGGCGGCGGCTCGATTCTTCGTTTCCGGTCGCGTGCAGGGCGTGTACTTCCGCGCCTCGGCGCGCGATCGCGCGCTGGCGCTCGGCGTCTCCGGCTACGCGCGCAACCTCGCCGACGGCCGCGTCGAAGTCGTCGCCGAAGGCGAGGCGGCCGCACTCGCGCAATTCGAGCAATGGCTGCACGAAGGCCCGCCCGCAGCGCGCGTCGACCGCATCGAGCGCACCGCGATGCCTGCGCAAGGCCATCGCGGTTTCGACACGCGCTGACGCCGATGCCACGTCCGCCGCGGCGCCCCGCCGCGCCCCGCACGCGCACGCTGTCGCGACCATTGGCATCGCGGCCTGCAGCGCCGCGACATGGCCTGGCGCGCGTGCTGTCCAAGCTGGGCATCGCCTCGCGCACGCAAGCGGCAGCATGGATCGCGCAAGGCCGCGTCGCCGTCAATGGCCGCATCGTGCGCGACGCGGAGTCACCAACCGATCTCGCGCGCGATCGCATCGCGCTCGATGGTGTCGACGTCGCGGCGAGCGAGCGTGTCTACATCATGCTCAACAAGCCGCGCGGCATCGTCACCACCGCATCGGACGAGCGCGGGCGCGACACGGTGTACACGCTGCTCGAAGGCGCGGATTTGCCGTGGCTCGCGCCGGTCGGTCGTCTGGACAAGGCGAGCGAAGGCTTGCTGCTGCTCACCAACGACACGCAATGGGCCGCGGCGATCACGGCACCGGAAACGCATCTCGACAAGACCTATCACGTGCAGGTCGACGGTTTGCCCAACGACGACCTGCTCGCGGCGATGGTTGCGGGCGTCGAAGACGATGGCGAACGGCTCGCGCTGAAATCGGTGCGCGAACTGCGTCGCGGCGAAAAGAACGCGTGGCTCGACATCGTTCTCGACGAAGGCCGCAACCGGCAGATTCGCCGCGTGCTCGCGGCGTTCGACATCGCCGTGCTGCGGCTCGTGCGCGTCTCGATCGGCGCGCTCGCGCTGGGCGATTTGCCGAAGGGGCGCTGGCGCGCGTTGACGGCGGACGAACTGCGAATACTCGGCGCAAAGCCGCCGCAGCGCTGAGCGCGCGCCCGATCGTTCACCGGCGCGCAACACACCCGTGCGGATTCGCCGTCTACCGGAGCCGCGGCGTCAGGCGCATCTTGCGGATCTAGCCGGCGCGGTAGTGCCGGCACTTCAACGCAAGAGGCCGTGCCATGAACAATGCCCTGATCGAAGCCATCCGCAAACGCCGCAGCCAGTACGCGCTCGGCGCGTCGCTGCCGCAACCCGAGTCGCAGGTCAGCGCGCTCATCCGCGAAGCCGTGCGGCTCACGCCGTCGTCGTTCAATTCCCAGAGCTCGCGCGTCGTCGTGCTGTACGGGGACGAAAGCCGCGCGTTGTGGGATATCGTCAAGTCGGAATTGCGCAAGATCGTTCCGGCCGAGGCGTTTGCCGCGACGGAAGCGAAGGTCGACTCGTTCGCCGCGGGCGCGGGTACCGTGCTGTTCTTCGAGGACCAGGGCGTCGTCGAAGATTTGCAGAAGAAGTTCGCGCTCTACGCCGACAACTTCCCGGTGTGGTCGGAGCAGGCGAGCGGCATGGCGCAGTTCGCGGTGTGGACCGCGCTGGCGGATGCCGGCATCGGCGCGAGCCTGCAGCACTACAACCCGCTCATCGATGCCGCCGTCGCCGCGCGCTGGAACATTCCGTCGTCGTGGAAGCTGCGTGCGCAGATGCCGTTCGGTTCGAACGAAAAGCCATTCGGCGAGAAGACCTTCATCGACGACGCCGCGCGCTTCAAGGTGTTCGGCGCGCTGGCCGAACGCGAGGCGATTGCCGCGTAAGAAATCGCGATAGCGGGACGCCGCAAATCGGCGTCCCGCGTTGTTTCAGTGCCCGATCACGCCGAGCTTGCGGCCGATCTTGATGAACGCCGCGACGGCACGGTCGATCTGCTCGTGCGAATGCGCCGCGCTCATCTGCGTGCGGATGCGCGCCTGGCCTTGCGGCACGACGGGGTAGAAGAAGCCGATCACGTAGATGCCTTCGGCGAGCAGTTCCTGCGCGAAGGCCTGCGCGAGCTTGGCATCGCCGAGCATGACCGGTGCGATCGGGTGCGTGCCGGGGCGGATGTCGAAACCGGCTTCCGTCATGCGCTTGCGGAAATACAGCGCGTTGTCGTTGACCCTGTCGCGCAGCGCGGTGCTCGACGACAACATCTCGAACACTTTGATCGACGCGGCGGCGAGCGGCGGCGGCAGCGTGTTGGAGAACAGGTACGGCCGCGAACGCTGGCGCAGCAGGTCGATGATTTCCTTGCGTCCGGTCGTGAAGCCGCCCGAACCGCCGCCGAGCGCCTTGCCGAGCGTGGACGTAAAGACGTCCACTTCGCCCATGACGCCGTGCAGTTCCGCCGAGCCGCGGCCGGTCGGTCCGACGAAGCCGGTCGCATGCGAGTCGTCGACCATGAGCAGCGCGTTGTACTTCTTCTTGAGCGCGACGATCTCGTCGAGCTTGGCGATGTAGCCATCCATCGAGAACACGCCGTCGGTTGCGATCAGGCGTGTGCGCTTGCCCTGCGTTTCCTGCAAGTGCTTTTCGAGCTCGGCCATGTCGCCGTTTGCGTAACGGCGGCGCTCGGCCTTGCACAGGCGGATGCCGTCGATGATCGAGGCATGGTTGAGCGCGTCCGAAATCACCGCGTCCTCGTCGCCGAGGATCGTCTCGAACAGGCCGCCGTTGGCGTCGAAACAGCTCGTGTAGAGGATCGTGTCGTCGGTGCCGAAGAATTTCGAGATCGTCGCTTCGAGCTGCTTGTGCAGATCCTGCGTGCCGCAGATGAAGCGCACGCTGGCGAGGCCGAAGCCGTGCGTGTCGAGCGCGTTCTTCGCGGCCTGGATGATGTCCGGATTGTCGGCGAGGCCGAGATAATTGTTCGCGCAGAAGTTGAGCACTTCGCGGCCGTCCGTCGTCCTGATCTCGGCCGACTGCGGCGTGGTGATGACGCGTTCGGTCTTGTACAGGCCCTGTTCGCGGATCGAGTCGAGTTCGCGTTCGAGGCGGGGGCGGGCGGCGTAGTCCATGATCGAGTCCGGTGGCGTCGGAAAGCGCCTATTATCGGGCAATTCATCGGGCAATTTGCGGGGCAGCTGAGGAGTCCGCGCAGTGACGTATGCCTTTCGTCATGGGGCTCCGGCGCCGGGTTGTTGTACCTTCGGCGATTCCTGACGACTGGGCCCACGAACATGAAGCATCCTCTCTCCCTCGCGCTGGCGACGGCGCTGTCGACCCTTGCGCTCGGCGCCTGCCAGGTGCCGGTGAAGAACACGACGACCGCCGGAAAGATGGCCGCCGCGAACGAGGCGGGCAATCCGTTCTTCGCGCCGAGCACGCTGCCGCTGCACTATCCGCCGTTCGACAAGATCAAGGACAGCGATT
The DNA here is from genome assembly GCA_029779475.1 of Pseudomonadota bacterium. Taxonomy (GTDB): domain Bacteria; phylum Pseudomonadota; class Gammaproteobacteria; order Xanthomonadales; family Rhodanobacteraceae; genus Dokdonella_A. The sequence goes on along the minus strand of JAKPAN010000301.1, from coordinate 10,836 downwards.
TCGCGCCGGCCTTCGATCGCGGCATGGCCGAGCAGCTCAAGGAAATCGACGCGATCGCGAACGATCCGCAAGCGCCGACGTTCGACAACACGATCGTGGCGATGGAAAAGAGCGGCCGCGTCCTCGATCGCGCGACGAGCGTGTTCTTCAATCTCGTCGGCGCCGACACCAACGACGCGCGCAAGAAGATCCAGGCCGACTATTCGGCGAGGTTCGCCGCGCATCAGGACGCGATTTCGCTGAACCCGAAGCTGTTCGCGCGCATCCAGACGCTCTACGCGCATCGCGACACGCTTGGCCTCGATGCCGAAGGCGTGCGCCTCGTCGAGCGTTACCACGACGACTTCGTGCGCGCCGGCGCGCAGCTGTCCGACGCGGACAAGGCGCGCCTCAAGGAGATCAACGGCGAGCTCGCCAAGCTCGGCACGCAGTTCAACCAGAACGTGCTCGCGGAGGTCAACGAGTCGGCGATCGTCGTCGACGCGAAGGAAGAACTCGACGGCATGCCGGCCGATGCGATCGACGCAGCCGCCGCCGCGGCGAAGGCGCGCAAGCTCGAAGGCAAGTACGTGATCGCGTTGCAGAACACGACCGGCCAGGCGCCCGAGACCTATCTGAAGAACCGCGCGTTGCGCCAGCGCATCTACGAGGCCTCCGTCACGCGCGGCAGCCGCGGCAACGCGTACGACAACACCGCGCTCGTCTCGCAGATCATGAAGTTGCGCCTGGAACGCGCGAAGATGCTCGGCTACCCCAATTACGCCGCGTACAGTCTCGCCGACCAGACCGCGAAGACGCCGAAGGCCGTCAACGACATGCTCGGCAAGCTCGCCCCGCGCGCGGTGGCGAACGCGAAGCGCGAAGCCGCCGACCTGCAGAAGGTCATCGACGCCGAGCAGAAGGCGAAACACGAAAAATCCTTCAAGCTCGAACCGTGGGATTGGGCGTTCTATTCCGAGAAGGTGCGTCAGAAGAAATACGCGTTCGACGAATCGCAGATCAAGCCGTACCTGGAAATGAAGAACGTGCTCGAAAACGGCGTGTTCTACGCCGCGGGCCAACTGTACGGCATCACGTTCAAGCAGCGTACCGACCTGCCCGTGTACGAGCCCGATGTCATGGTCTACGACGTCTTCGACAAGGACGGCAAGCAGCTCGCGATTTTCATTGCCGACGAATACGCGCGACCGTCCAAGCGCGGCGGTGCGTGGATGAATTCCTACGTCCACCAGAACAAGCTGTTCGGCACGCTGCCCGTCGTCGCGAACCATCTCAACATTCCCAAGCCGCCGGCCGGCCAGCCGACGCTGCTTACCTGGGACGAGACGCGCACGATGTTCCACGAGTTCGGCCACGCGCTGCATGGCATGTTCTCGAACGTGACGTATCCGTATTTCTCCGGCACCGCGGTGCCGCGCGACTTCGTCGAGTTCCCCTCGCAGGTCAACGAGATGTGGGCCGACTGGCCGAGCGTGCTCGCGCATTACGCCAAGCACTACCAGACCGGCGAGGCGATGCCGCAGGCCTTGCTCGACAAGGTCATGGCCGCCGCGCAATTCAATGAAGGCTTCCGCACGACGGAATACCTCGGCGCGGCGATGCTCGACCAGAACTGGCACCAGATCGACAGCCTCGACGCCGTGGCCGCGGCGAGCGGCGTGATGGCCTTCGAAGCGGCCGCTCTCGAAAAAGACGGCATCGCCTACAAGCCAGTGCCGCCGCGTTATCGCACGCCGTATTTCAGCCACATCATGGGCGGCTACGCGGCCGGCTATTACGCCTACATCTGGTCCGAAGTGCTCGACGCCGACACCGTCGAATGGATCAAGCAGCACGGCGGCCTCAAGCGCGAGAACGGCGACCGTTTCCGCGACACGCTGCTCTCGCGCGGCGGCAGCAAGGACGCGCTGGAACTGTTCCGCGACTTCACCGGCCACGGCCCGGAGATCGAACCGCTGCTCGTGCGTCGTGGTTTGACGACTGCGCCGGCCGGCACGGCGCCGGCCAAGGCGAAAAAGCCGCACGCGAAACCGTAAAAGTGCTTCGCGCGCGAGCGCGCTGGGATCACGGTGAAATCACGCCTTCCGGCGCTCCTACAGTGTTGAAACCGTAGGAGCGCCGCGAGGCGCGACCGGGATTCGTGCAGGATGTGGATCAATCGTCGCTGCCGGACGCGCCCGGCTCGCTCTTCGCATACGGCGGTGCATTCTTTCGCGGCGCGCGCAGGATCACGTTCCAACCGTTCTGCGCCAGCCCCCGCCGTGCAAGCGGGCTCGCGTCGCCACCGACGAGCGCCGTCTTTTTCTCGACCTGGAAATCGCGCCGCGCGACAAAAGCGGCGACTTCGTTCGTCCAGATCAGCCGATCGACGGCAAGCGGCAATACGAGTTCGCCATCCGCTGCGACGTAGGCGAAGCCGGCGCCGACCGTAACGATACGCCCGCGCTTCTCACGCGCGCCCAGGTATGTGCGCACGAGGTCGAGCCCATTGACGATGTAGCGCGCTTCCAGCTCGTTCTGCGCGGTGATCGCGAGTTCGAGGAACAGGTCGCAACCCTCGCTCGGTTGCAACGCATCAAGCGCGTCGGCAAGCGCCGTTTGCAACGTCGGCGAGAACGCGCCGCGACGCAGGAATTGGCGCACGAGCAGGTTGTCGCGGCAATGCGCGAGCAGGCGCGTCTCGTTGCGTGCGCGCAGGTCGTCGGGCGACAGCCGCCAGACGACTTCGTCGATGCGTCCGCCCTTGGACAGCACCTCCGCGCCGACACCGCCCACCGCGCCGAGCGCGCTGCCGGCGCTGAAACTGCCGGCGGTGCCGACCCACGCCAGCGACGACAGGCGCTCCTGCACGTACGGATTGCTCGAATACGGGTCGATGCCGAGCCGCTTGGCGATCTCGCGCTTGACCGTGTTGTACTTGATCTCGCGCTTGACGAAGCGCTCGCCTTCGCTGGTGACGCGCGTGAACCAGTTCTTGCGCCTTCTCGGTGGCGCATCCTCCGCGTCGCCGGCACGCGCATCGGTCATCGGGCCGTCGTCGGACGGATACGGATTGCCGCTGCTGCCGAGCTTGCGCGCGGCGCGATCGGACAGCGTCTGCGCCTGGTTGCCGAGCTTGACGAGCTTGTCGCGCAGGAAACGCGCGACGCCGGACGGAATGCCGGTGATCGTGTCGACCGGGTGCATCACGATCTTGGCTAGCGACTTTCCGGTGCTAGCGAAGCGATCGCCCGCCGCGCGCGTGAACGCTTCCGAATGCGTCGCTGCGTCGAGCAATTCGAGCGCCGGCAATTCCGCCTCGCGTTCGGCGAGGATTTCCACGCTCGGCGCGTCGAACGAACCGAATCGCGTGTCGAGCTTGAAATGCGCCATGTAGCCGCGCAGTTCGACGTGCGGATCGACCGAAAATCCCGGCCCGGACAGCAGCGCCGGCTCGACCAGCGAAGCGGCGTCGACGACGGGCTCTTCCTCGGTGTGCACGGCCGCCGCCGCGCGCAACGATGCGGACATTGCGCAAACGAGGATTGCGGTGCGGACGATTCTGGACAGCATCGACGTACGGCGCATGAGCGGTGCCTCAGCGCACGCTTTCGCACTGCGTGGCGCCGCCAGCGTCCGTCGCAGCGACCATTTCCGTCGTCAACTGGGGGCGGTCTTTACGACTGCGGCCGAGGCGCAGGAACGGCAATTCGATGAAGCGGTACGAGAGCGTGGCGATCGCGCAGGTGATGGCGAGAACGGCAGCAAGCATCCACGGCAGCCGGTAGCCAGTGATCGCATCGAAGATGTGGGCTCGATCGAGCCATTGCATCACCGGGAAATGCCAGAGATAAAAGCCGAAACTGATGAGTCCGATGTAGCGCAGCGGTGCGTTGTCGAACAGAACTCGTGCGATTCGGCTGCCGCACGCGCTCGCGTAGAGCATCGCCGCGGCGGCGACACCGGCGAGGCTGTGCCAGACGAACAGCAGGGGATGGCCTTCCCAGTACGTGGCGACGGCGTAATGTCCGGCCCACATCAGCAACGCGAACAGCAATGCGCCGAGCAGCAGCAAGGTGTCGTTCGCGCGTGCGTTCGCAGCGTGCCCGTGGGCGACCGCGCGCGTGTATGCGTAAGCGGCGAGCATGCCTGCGACGAACTGGTCGAGGCGGCCAGGCAATTGCTCCATGGCGATGACGCGCAAAGGCACGTCGAGGTGCGCGACCTGCGGAAAGACCAGATGCCGCCACAGCTGGGTGACGACGATCGCGAACAATGCCAGCCACGGCCAACGGCCTGGTCGCAGCCAACGCGCGAGCAGCGGAAGCAACAGGTAGAAGCCGAACTCGATCGGCAGCGTATAGGTGACCGGGTTCATCGGCGCAGCGCCGTAAGGCCCGAAGTCGGTCAATAACAGAAGATTGCCGAGGAATTGCGGCACATCCGGCAACATGCCGATGCCGAGCAAGCCCGCGAGCGCCGCAAGGACGAACAATTGCGCGTAATACGCGGGCAGGATGCGCTGCACGCGGCGCAACCAGAACGTGCGCAGCGGTGGTGGTGATGCGTGTTCGAGATGCCGGCTCGCATAGGGCAGGCTGAGCAGGAACGCCGACAGCGTGAAAAAGATGTCGACACCGGCCCAGCCGGCGGAGAACAGCGGTGTGAGATCGAGCGGGCCGAGCATCATCAGGCGCGGCGTCGCCTCCACCCAGACGTGATACAGCATGACCCACAGCGCGGCAAAGCCGCGCAGGCCGGTCAGTGGCATCAGCTCGGCAGTACGGGAGCGAAGAAGCGCGGAATCGGACATTCGCGCTAGCCGGAGGCGCTACGCGCCGATGAACGCGCCGTAGCCGCGCAGGCGTTCGTAGCGGCGATCGAGCAGCGTCGCGTCGTCGAGCTTTTCCAACTCGTCGAGCTGGTTGAGCAGGATCGCCTTGAGGCGGATCGCCATGCCGCGCGGGTTGCGGTGCGCGCCGCCGAGCGGTTCGCGGATCACCTTGTCGACGAGGCCGAATTCCTTGAGTCGCGGCGCGGTCATCGCGAGCATGCCGGCCGCGTCGCGCGCGCGTTCCGGCGTCTTGAACAGGATCGACGAACATGCCTCGGGCGTGATCACCGAATACGTGCTGTATTCGAGCATGTTGGTGACGTCGCCGACGCCGATCGCGAGCGCGCCGCCGGAGCCGCCTTCGCCGACGACCGTGCATAGGATCGGCGTGCGCAGCTGCGCCATCTCGAGCAGGTTGCGCGCGATCGCTTCGCTCTGGCCACGTTCTTCAGCGCCGACGCCGGGATACGCGCCGGGCGTGTCGATGAAGGTGAGGATCGGCAGCTTGAAGCGTTCGGCGAGCTGCATGAGGCGCAGCGCCTTGCGGTAGCCCTCCGGGCGCGGCATGCCGAAGTTGCGCTTGATCTTGCTCTTGGTATCGCGGCCTTTCTGGTGGCCGATGATGACGACGCTGCGGCCGTCGATGCGTGCGATCCCGCCGACGATCGCCGCGTCGTCCGCGTAGGCGCGATCGCCCGCGAGCTCGTGGAATTCCTCGCAGATGACGCCGACGTAGTCGAGCGTGTACGGCCGCGCCGGATGGCGCGACAGCTGCGCCACTTGCCATGGCGTGAGGTTGCGGAAGATCTCGGCGGTCTTCACGCGCAACTTGCCCTGCAGCGTGGCGACCTCGTCGTCGATGTCGAGCGCGTGGCCGCGACTGGCGCTGCGCAATTCCTGGAGCTTGGCTTCCAGATCGGCGATCGGTTGTTCGAAATCTAGGAAATTCGGATTCATTCGTCGGCGCGGGCCGCATGGCGCCGGACGCCGGCGCAAAGCGTGGAAGTATACCGGCTCGGCCGCAAGCGGACACGACGGCCGGCCGGTCGCAGGCCGCGAGCCGCATTCAGGGAACATGCGCCGGCGTGTGGAATGATCTCGACGAGGCGATACGGGAGACGTGTGGATGAAGACCGTCAAGCCGCTGCCGCGCGCAGTGTTGCCGAAAATCGATCGCGAGCAACTGCAGCAGCTCGTCGCGTGGTTGTCCGAAGGCGTCATTCTGGTCGACCCGGACGGCGTCATCGCCTGGGCCAATCCGGCCGCGCTGGAGGCGTACGATCTCGCATCGCCCGATGAGTTGGGCCGCACGGTCGCTGGATTCCGGCGTCGCTTTCGCCTCGACTACCGAAACCATCGCGCGCTGAAGGCGGCCCAGTATCCGCTGCAGCGGCTTCTTGCCGGACAGTCGTTCGACGACGTCGTCGTCGAGGTGCGCCGACGCGGCAACGACGATTTCCGTCGCGTGCAGCGCCTGCGCGGGATCGTGCTCGCCGACGCGCGTGGCCGGCCGCAATTGCTTGCATTGGTGATCCGCGACGAAACCGAGCGGTTCAGCGCAGAGGAACGTTTCGAACGCACTTTCTCCGCCAATCCCGCGCCCGCGCTGATTTGCCGCCTGTCCGACTTGCGTTACATCATGGTCAACACCGGCTTCCTCGAAATGAGCGGCTACGACCGCGCCGCCGTGCTGGACAGTTCGGCCTACGAAATCGACGTGCTCGAAAACGCCGAGGCGCGCGACCAAGCCAAGCTCGCGCTGCGCGACGGGCTCACGATTTCGCAACGCGAAGCCGTTCTGCGCATGGCCGGCGGCGGCGCCAAGTTCGTGATCGTTGCCGGTCAGCCGATCGAGGTCGGCGAAGAATCGTGCATGCTCTTCACCTTCATCGATCTCGATGCGCGCAAGCAGGCCGAAATGGCGCTGCGCCACAGCGAAGAACGCTTTTCGAAGGCGTTCCGCCTCGCGCCGGCGCCGATGTTCCTGGCCTCGCTCGAACGCATGCGATTGCTCGACGTCAACGATGCGTTCCGCGAAACCACGGGCATGGACGAGAATGCCGATACCGCCGCGATAGGCGCGTGGATCGACGCAGCCACGCGCCGCCTGCTGGTCGCCGCGCTTGAACGGCACGGCACGGTACGTGATCTCGATTTTTCGCTGCGCACGCGCGAAGGTGTCGCGCTGCAGGCGCAGCTCGCAGCGGCAATGGTCACCATCGATGAACGGCCCTGCGTGCTCGGCGTCGTGCACGATGTTTCCGAGCGCAAGCGCTCCGACGCGCAACTCGTCTCGGCGCTCGATGCGGTGATGAAGGACGCGTCCTGGTTCAGCCGCACGGTCATCGAGAAGCTTGCGCAGATTCGCCACCCGGCCACGTCGCGCGACGGCGTGGAGCTCGCCGAGCTGACTTCGCGCGAGCGCGAAGTGCTCGGGCTCATGTGCGAAGGGCGCAGCGACGCGCAGATCGCCGTCGCGCTTGGCGTCTCGCGCAACACGGTGCGCAATCACGTATCCGCGCTGTACGCCAAACTCGATGTTCACCGCCGCGGCGATGCGATCGTCTGGGGCCGCGAGCGCGGCTTCATCGGTTACGAGAAGCCTCGCCGCCGGGTCAAGAGATGATCCAGTCCTTGGCGCGTTCCGCGAGCACGGCGCGCAAGTCTTCCTCGATGTCGCGTGCGCACATGCCGCTGCTGTAGGTGCCGACCAGCCAATGCGCGGGAATGCTGCGCGCGGAATCGCTGGTCGCGACGAATACCTCGCTGAGATCGTCCACCCATACCGTCGACATGCGTGTTGCGATGTATTCGACAATGCGAATGGCCAGTTGCGCGAGCGGATCGCTAAGGCAACCCACACGCTCTCCGTTTTGACTTGCAGTCATGCTGTCGTTCCTTGTCTGCCGCGTCGCGCAGCGCAACGTGGGCGAGCGGATTCTGAACAGGCATGGCAGCGCGCACGAAGTGCATCTGCACTACGCGGCGTAGTGCATGCGCATGGCGCGGTGCGGACGCGAACGTCGTCGCGGGAAGGTCTGGCCTCGCGTCAGTTGAGCAGGATCCCGGCGCTGATCGCGCCGTCGAATCAATGCAGCGACCACACCAGGTTGACGCCGACGGAGCGCTCCTGCGCGAACGTCGACAGCTCATCAGCCGTCGCGTAGTAGTTTTCGTCGAAGGCGTTGCGCAGGTAGAACTGCAAGGCGAGTTCGCGGTGCACCTGCCAGCGCAGGTCGGCGTCGACGACGTCGACCGCATCGCGCGCGGCTTCCTCGAAGCCGGGGCGATCCATCTTCCAGCGATGGTCGTAACGCGCGCCGATGCTCCAGGCGTCGCGCACATAGCGTGCTTCGAGTCCGGCCGTGACTGGCGGGATGCCGTACAGCGGCCGGCCCGTTTCGTCGTGGCCGCGCACGATGGCCGCGGTCGCGCGCAGTTCCAGTCCGGGCGCGGGTGGCATCCAGCCGAGCGCAAGTTCGGCGCCGTGCAACGTGCCTTCGCCGACGTTGCCGTAGCCGTTCACGTCCGGCGCGAGGCGGGTGAGCTGGATCAGGTTGTCGACGGCGTTGCGCCAGGCATGCGCTTCGACGCTCAAGGCGCCTGCGTGCCAGGCGTAGCCGAGATCCACGCCGCGCGACCGTTCCGAGCCGAGGTTGGGGTTTCCGACGATTCCGCCCTGCGCGGTGACGCCGCTGTAGTAGCGCTCTTCCAGCGTCGGGAAGCGGTAACCGGTCGACGCATTGAACGTGATGCGATGTCCGCCGCCGGGCGTCCAGGCTGCGCCGGTCGTGAAGGCATGGTCGGCATTGCTCGCGCCCGCGCCGCGCTGCTCTTGTTCGATCCAGGTGCGGCGCGCGCCGAACTCGAGCGCAAACGCATCCGACACGCGCCAGTCGCTCGCCGCGAACAACGACCAGGTGTCTTCCTTCGCGTCGCGCAGGCTGTAGCGGCGGTTGATCACCGAACCCGTCGCGTCGTAGGCGGTGACGTTGCGGCGGCCGAAATATTCGATGCCGATGTCGTGGCTGAGCGCGCCGGTCTCGAACGTCTGCTGCACCGTCGTGCCCGCGTCGAGGCTGCGCACGCCGGCGAACGTGTCGGGCGAGCCGGGACGCCGGTTCCAAGTGCCGAGGTACTGATCGTGCGCGTAGGCGCTCGCCTCGAAGCCGCCGTCGTGGCGCACGCGCACGCGGCCGAGCGTGTGGCTGTCTTCCGGATAGGTCGAATCGCGCGCCGGATAGCGGCTGTTCGACTTGCCGATGTCTTCCGTGCGCGAGGGCATCAGCAATGCGTCGACTTCGAACGCGCCGAAGCGGCTGCGGTATTGCAGGCTGGCGCTCTCGCGCCGGTAACTCGTGTTCAGCGGCACCTCGTCGGGCGATTGGCTGTCGCCGGACTGGTGGCGCGCGACGCCGAGCGAAAACGCGTCCGAACCGAGTCCGGCGACGAGGCTGGCGTCGTTGCCGGCGCTGGCGTAACCGGCTTCGAGGAACGAGGCGTCGAACCAGCGCGGTTCGATCGAAATCGCGCCGCCGAGCGCGCCCGGTCCGTAGTGGACGACCGCCGGCCCGCGGGTGACGCGGATGTCGCCGAGCAGCGCCGGTTCGACGAAGGAAATCGGCACGCCGGCGCGGCGCTGTGCGCTCAATGGCATGCCGCCGAGGAGGACGAGGATGCCGTTCGCGCCGCTGCCGCGGATCGAGAATGTTTCGAACAGGCCGTTCTGCCCGGTCGCGCCGACGCCCGGCATGCGAGTGACGAGATCCTGCACGTCGGGCGGAGCGGCGATCGCCTCGTCCCAGCGCACGACATCGGTCGCGAGCATGTCGGGCACATCGGCGGCGGTGCCCTTGGCGGTGACATGGACGGTGTCGCCGTGCCATGCATCCGTCGTGTCGCCGCGTCGCTCGCCGCCACCGTCCTCGGCATCCTCGCGTTCGGCAAGGCTATCGGGTTCTCCCGCCGCCAGCGCGGGCGCGGTCGTGCAGGCAGCAACGCTCAGGATCGCGGCGAAGGCGCCGCGCGTCAGATTCCACAACATGTCGATTCCCCAGAAATCGGCCTCGTCGAGTGATGAGGCATTGATCGAGTCTAGGAGAACGGGCGGGGGCGAAAATCGGCCTGGCGGCTCGGCAGCAATACGTCTGTGGGCGTAATGCGCGGCTGCGGCTGTCAGTTGAACACGATCTCGGCGCTGATCACGCCGTCGAGGTTCTGCAGCGTATCGGCGAGCGCGTGGCTCGCGCGCACACGCCAGGCGTTGCCGAGTTCGACGTCGACGCTCGCGTTGGCGTTGCGGTAGGACAGCCGCACCGGCGTGTGGCCGCCGCGATGGCCGGCGAGTGCGCGATGCAGATGCGCGACGAAGTCGCCGTCGATGCCGTTGAGCTTGACGCGCAGCAGGCGCGCGCGCTTCTCGCAGGCCGCATCGATCGTCGACACGCTGTTCACGCGCAGTTGGTAGCCGCCGGTGAAGTCGTCGACGCTGAGGCCGCCTTCGAAGACGAGCATCGCGTCGCGCGTGAGCAGCGGGCCGTATTCGATCCACGTCTCGCGGTAGAGCACGGCTTCGAACTTGCCGGATCCGTCTTCGACGGTGACGAAGGCGCGGCTGTCGCCCTGCTTGCGCAAACCGACGACGCTGCCGGCGAGCGTGAACTGCGGCAGTTCGGAAAAACGCAGACGGCCTTCGCGCGGCGGCTTGTAGTGCTTGTCGATCTCTCCGATCGCGCAGCTCGTGATCTGCGCGAACAGCTCGCGCCACGCGTCCGCCGGATGGCCCGACAGGTAATGGCCGAGCGTGTCGCGTTCTCCGGCGAGGCGCTGCGCGATCGGCCATTCGGGCACTTCGACCGGCGCGACGGTTTGCGCCGGCGCTGCGGTGTTGCCACCACCACCGAATAGGCCGAACTGGCCGGCATCGTCGTCGCGCGCGCGCTGCTCGGCCGCGCGCAGCGCCTCGGGCAGTTGCGCGGCGAGGCTCGCGCGGTTCGCGCCGAGCGCGTCGAGCGAGCCCGACA
>JAKPAN010000285.1 GCA_029779475.1 Pseudomonadota bacterium | reverse complement strand
CGCGTCGATGTCGGCCTCGTCGTCGTCGGCGCGGAGGGCTTGGGGCCGTTCGAACACGAGATCATCGATGCCCTGCGCGCCGCCGGAACGCCGCTGCTCGTCGTTTTCAACAAGTCCGATCTCGCGCGGCCCGCAGTGGAACCGCTGGCTCGGCTCGAAGAGGACGGCATCGACCGCGGGATCGCGGCGGCGCGTTGCGGTGACGGCATCGAACGCGTCAAGGAAGGCCTGTTCCGGCAAGTGCCGGACGCGTGCCTCGTCGATCCGCCGTTCGTCGGCGACCTCGTGTCGCCGGGCGACACGGTCGTGCTCGTTGTGCCGATCGATCTGGGGGCGCCCAAGGGCCGCCTGATCCTGCCGCAGGTCCACGCGCTGCGCGACCTGCTCGATCACGATGCGCTGGCCCTGATCGTCAAGGAAAGCGAGCTCGCCGCCGCGCTGGAGCGGCTCAATGCGCCGCCGCGGCTGGTCGTCTGCGACTCGCAAGTGGTGCAGCGCGTTGCCGCTGAAACGCCGCCGGACATCCGCGTGACGACCTTCTCCATCCTCATGGCGCGCATCAAAGGCGACATGCTCGGACTGGCCGCCGGCGCCGGGGCGCTGTCGCGGCTCAAACCGGGCGACCGCGTGCTGATCGCCGAAGCGTGTACGCACCATCCGCGCGAAGACGACATCGGGCGCGTGAAGATTCCGCGCTGGCTCGCGCACTACGCCGGCGGCGCGCTCGACATCGATGTTCGCGCCGGCAAGGATTTCCCCGAAGACCTCACGCCGTACGCCATCGTGGTGCAGTGCGGCGGCTGCACCGTCACGCGCAAGCAGATCCTCGTGCGCCAGTACCGCGCCGCGCGGCAAGGCGTGCCGATGACCAACTACGGCATGGCCATCTCGGTGTCGCAGGGCGTCATCGAGCGCGCGCTGGAGTGCTTTCCGGCGGCGCTGGAGGCGTATTGGAAGGAAATGGTGAAGCCCGGTGACGAAATTGCCAATGTGACCAGAAATCGGTTTCCCGTTCGTGGTGAGCTCGTCGAACCATGAACAGGCGCACTGCGTGGAGAACTCGCCCTTCGACAGGCTCAGGGCGAACGGCGGTCCGGATAAGTCAGCGTCAGCACATATGACGAGG
>JAKPAN010000277.1 GCA_029779475.1 Pseudomonadota bacterium | reverse complement strand
ACCACGTCACGTCGATCCTCAACGCAGTCGCCATCGACGACGGCACGCCGCCGGACTGCGCGAACCTGCCGACCGCGCCGGGTTGCGCGGTGGTGACGACGGTGAACCTGCGCATGACCAAGACGGTCGCCTCGGTCGTCGCGACGGGTGCGGCGAGCTACCAGGTCAACTACGACATCGACGTCGTCAACGTCGGCGGTTCCGCGGCGACCTACACGCTCACCGACACGCTCGGCTTCCCGAACAGCGGCGTCGCCTTCATCGGCAACGCGCAGGTCGCGACGACGGGCGGCACGCTGAATCCCGCGTTGTCCGGCGGCCAGTTCACGCCGGCGAACGGCACGATCGAGCAGCTCTCGGCAACCGGCACGAGCATCGCCGCCGGCGCGACGCACACCTACACGGTGAGCGTGCACGTCGGCGTGCAGCCGGGTTCGCTGGTGGACGGCGCCTGTACGGGCGCGGCGGGTCACGGCTTCTACAACGAAGCCTCGCTCGCCGGCACGTTGAGCCTGGACAGCGCGGCCTGCGCGCCGATCGACGGCGACGTGCCGCTGATCCGCCTCGTCAAGACGGTCTCGCTCGCGCAGGACGTCAACGGCAACCACTACGGCGACGTCGGAGACGTGCTCGGTTACCGGTTCGTGATCAGCAATCCGGGTACGCTGCCATTGTCCGCGGTGCAGTTGTTCGATCCGCGCATCGAGAGCCTGACTTGCGATCCGCTGACCGCGAATGGCGTGGCGTTCCGCGTGATTCCGGGCGACGAGATCTTCTTCGGGCCGTTCACCGCGCCGCCGAACGGCACGCTCGCGCCGGGTGATTCAGTCGCGTGTTCGGGCAGCTACACGCTGACCGCGGATGACGTCGCGCGCCGCCGTGTGGTGAACTCGGCGACGGCGACCGGCAACGCACCGGGCGGGCAGGCCGTTTCGTCGGTCTCCACGGCCATCTTCACGCAGTTCCGTTGAGGACCAAGGACATGACCAAGCACATCCCCACGAGCGTCCTTCTCCTCGCCGCGCTGATCGCCGCGCCCGCCGCCGCGGGCACGCTGCGCGTCACCGCCGACGCGAGCGCATCGAGCCCCGTCAACGCCCCCGCCGGCGAATACGGCTTTTCCGTCAGCAATGTCGGCAGCGGCCAGCTCGATGCGGTGCGCATCGTGTCCGACCGTGGCCACGCGGCACAGTGTTCCGGCGTCACCGTCCACGGCAGCGCTTTTGCTGCCGCTGGATCGTTGAATGCCGGCGACAGCGTGCGTTGCGTCGCGCGTCCGCTCACGCAGTCGCGCACGCGCAATGCGAGCGTCGTCGTGCTCGCGCGCGACGCGGCCGGCCATCCGACCAGCCGCACGTTCTCGTTCGCGCAGCCGGCCGCGCTGACGCCCGCGCAAGGCATCGCCGTGCTCGCCGCGGGCGGCATCCACAACGACACGAGCGGCGACGGCAAGCTGCAGGCTGGCGAGACGATCAGCTACGACTACACGCTGCTCAACGTCGGCACGCTCGCGCTGTCGAACATCGCGCTCGCCGACATCGATGGCGCGGAGACCTGCGCGCAGACCACGCTCGCCGTCGGCGCATGGACGACCTGCACGCACGTGCACACGATCACCGCCGGCGAGGAAAGCGCTGGCTTGGTGTTCAACCAGGTCGACATGAGCGCGATCGACGCCGGCAACGGCCCGGTGCTCGCCGGCGATTTCGTCGTCACGCAGAATCTCGACAACGACGCCGGCATCCGCGTGTTCAAGAGCCCGCTGCTCGAAGACGACGCCGACGCCAGCGGCTACGCGAGCGCGGGCGATCTCGTGCGCTACACCTTCGTCGTCAAGAACGACAACGCGCAGGCGCTGGCTTTGGTGAATCTCGCCGAAGACGACGCGGCACACATCGACGGCTCGATCTCCTGCGCGGGTACCACGCTCGGTGGCCAGCCGTTCGCCGGTCTCGGCAGCGGCGCGCTCGCTTCCAACGACGTCGTGCTGTGCACGGCCGACCACACGATCAGCGCCACCGAAGCCTCGGCGGGCGAAGCCGACAACCTCGTCGAAGCCACAGCGCAGCCGCCGATCGGCGGTGCCGTGCAGGGCAGCGGTGCATCGGCGATCGTCATCCCGACGCCCGCGAACGTCACGCTGACCAAGGCGCTCACCGGCGAAACCGGCAGCGTCACCGGCGTCGCCGAACCGGGCGAGACGCTGACCTACACGATCACGCTGAGCAACAGCGGCGGCGCGGATGCGCTCAACGTCGGCGTCGTCGATCCGCTCGACGCGAACGTCGTCTTCGCCAGCGCGGACCACGGCGGCGCGCTGTCGGGCAGCACGGTCACCTGGTCCGGCCTCACCGTGCCGGGCAACGGCAGTCTCGTACTGAGCGTCACCGTGACGGTCGCCAATCCGATTCCGAGCGGCACCACGCGCGTGCTCAACCTCGCCTACGTCACCGGCACGACGCCGCCCAACTGCACTGCGGCGCCGTTGCCCGCGGGCTGCGTCGACACGCCGACGCCCGGCGCGATCCAGATCGCCAAGGCGCTCGTCGCCGAAAGCGGCACGCAAGCCGGCGTCGCCGAGCCCGGCGAAACGCTGACCTATACGATCACGCTGACCAACAACGGCGGCTCGGCCGTCACCGGCTATGGCGTCAGCGATCCGCTCGACGCGAACGTCGCCTTCGTCAGCGCCGACCACGGCGGCGTGCTCAACGGCGGCATCGTCGGCTGGTCGAACCTGACGATCCCGGCGGCCGGCAATCTCGTGCTGCAAGTCGTCGTGCGCGTCGCCGATCCGCTGCCGCTGGCGACGACGCATGTCGTCAATCTCGCCTACAAGACCGGTTCCACGCCGCCCGATTGCAACGTCGTGCCCGTGCCCGCCGCGTGCGTCATCACGCCTTCGCAGCTGACGCCGGCGTTGCAGGTGACCAAGACCGTTTCGGCCGGGAACTCGATCCCCGGCGCGACCGTGACCTACACGATCACCGTGACCAACGTCGGCACCGGCCCGGCGAGCAATGTCGGCATCTCCGATCCGTTGCCGACCGGCATCGCGAGCTTCGCGTGGACCTGCGCGGCGAGCGGCGGCGTGGCGTGCGCGAACGCGCAAGGCAGCGGCGCGATCAACGAATCGATCGCCGCGTTCCCGGTCGGCGGCCGACTCGTCTACACGGTGACCGCGGTGCTCGCCGCGAACGCCACCGGCAGCGTGCTCAATTCCGTCGTCGTCACGCCGACGCAGGGCGCGCTGTGCATGCCGCAGCAGACGCCCGCGCCTTGCGACGCGACCGCGACGGTCACGGTCGCCGTGCCGCAAGCCGTCGGCAACGTGCCCGCGACGGGCAATGTCGCCCTGTTGCTGATGGCGCTGGGACTCGTGATGGTCGCTTGGCGTCGCCGCGAACAGCACTCGCGCTGATCCGCTGTTCTCCCTCTCCGCGTCAGGAGAGGGAGCGCCTCAGCGCGTGTCTTTCGTGCGCGCGCTGAGCAACTGCCGCAACTCTTCCTTGCCGGCGTCCGAGAGGTCGCCTTGCGCGTGATCGGCTTGCAACTCCTCGATGCGCTGCTGTCGCGTCTGCCGTTCGAGCTGGCGGACCGCATCGAGGAATTCCGCGCGCGCTTCGGCGACGCCGCCGGGAAAATCGGCGACGGCGAGTTTCTGCAGCGCGCCGGATTCGTCGCGCTGCGCGAAATGTTCGAGCAGCGAGCCCGTCGACAAATCCGGCCGCGCGCGACCGAGTTCGCTGAGTTCGACAAGCAGCGCGACGCCGGGTTGGCGCAGCGTCGCGAACGGCCCCGGCGGTTCGATCGCGCGCGCGAGCGACGGCTGTTGCACGAGCAGCGTGATCGCCGCGCGCACCAGCGAGCGCTGCGGCGGACGCGCGTTGCGGTTGCCCGTGCGGGGCGCTTCGCTCGGTGCGGCGGCAAGCGCCGTCTTCACGCCGCTGAGCCGTTCGAGTTCGCCGAACATGAGATCGCGGAATGCACCGTCGGGAATCTGGCCGAGTAGCGGCCGCGTGCGTTCGGCGAGCCGCGCGCGGCCATCGAGCGTGCCGAGATTCACGTCCTTGCCGAGCTCGGCGAAGAAGAATTCGCTGAGCGACGTCGCGTTCTTCAATCGCGACTCGAAACCGTCGAGCCCCTCCTTGCGCACGAGCGAATCGGGATCTTCGCCATCGGGCAGGAACAGGAACAGCGCCTGACGCCCATCGCGCATGCGCGGCAGCACGGATTCGACCGCGCGCCACGCGGCCTGGCGTCCGGCGCGATCGCCGTCGAAGCAGAAATAGACGTCCGCGCATTGGCGGAACAGGATTTCCGCATGGTCGCTTGTCGTCGCCGTGCCGAGCGTCGCGACGGCTTGCGTGACGCCGGCTTGATGCAGGCTGATCACGTCCATGTAGCCCTCGACGACGATCAACCGCGGAATCTTCGCGTGCGCCTCGCGCACCTGCCACAGGCCGAACAATTCGCGGCCCTTGTGGAACAACGGCGTCTCGGGCGAGTTGAGGTATTTCGGGCCGGGATCGCTTTTGCGCGCGGATTCGCCCGCGCGTGCGTCGACGGCGCTCGCGGGCTCCGGCGCTTCCGTGCCTTCGCCCGCATCGGAAGCCGTCGACTTCACCTTCGGCGCGGTCAGGATTCTTCCGCCAAATGCGATCGTGCGGCCGCGTCGATCGAGGATCGGGAACATCACGCGGTCGCGGAAACGGTCGTATTTCGATCCGCGCTCGCCGCTGGTGAGCATGCCGGTCTTTTCGAGCAGAGCGATGCGCGGCGCGCTGGTGCCGAGCGCGTTCTTGAGCGCGTCCCACTGGTTCGGCGCGTAGCCGAGACGGAAGCGCGAGACGATCGCTGCGTCGAGTCCGCGCGAGTCGAAGTAGGCGCGCGCGGTGTCGCTCGCATCGAGTTGGCGGCGATAGAACTTCGCGGCCGCATCGAGCACGTCGTAGAGATCGCCCGCGTCCTC
>JAKPAN010000275.1 GCA_029779475.1 Pseudomonadota bacterium | reverse complement strand
CGCCACCATTGTCGCCAGCGGTACGCCCACGACGAACAGCTGGACGTCGCCGACGTCGCTGGCGCCGCTGACGACGTACTACTGGCGCGTCAAGGCAACCAATTTCTGCGGCGACGGCAGTTCTTCGCCGGTCTTCAGCTTCGTCACGGGCGGCAGCTACAAGGTCGGTGGCACCGTCAACGGCCTCACCGGGCCCGGCCTCACGCTCAAGCTCAACAACGGCACGCCGCTGTCGGTCGCCCAGGGCGATACCACGTTCCAGTTCCCGAACAGCCTGCCGACGGGTACCGGCTACACCGTCTCCATCGGAACCTCCGCTGCCGGCCAGACCTGCACGGTCGCCAACGGCACCGGCACGATCAACGCGGCGGACGTGAACGACGTGGCGGTGAACTGCGTCGATCTTCCGCCCACGGCGAACACCATCGGCGGTCGCGTACGCGGCATGACCGCGCCGGGCCTCGTGCTGCAATTGAACGGCGGACTCACCCTCACGCAGAACAACAACGGCCTGTACAACTTCGTTCCAGGCCTGCCCGCGGGTGCGGCCTATGCGATCACGGTGATGACGCATCCGGCCGGACAAACCTGCGTGGTGTCCAATGGCACCGGCACGATGCCCAACTACGCCGTGACCAACGTGGACGTGGACTGCGCGGCGACCATCGACGACACCATCTTCAAGAACGGTTTCGACCCGGCCGTGCGATAGCGCGACTCACGCAAGCCGTCCGCATGGACGGCTTGCGCATGCTTCGTGGCCCGCCGTTTCGACGGCGGGCTTTTTTCTTTGCCGAGAGGCCTGTCGGTCCGACGCGAAAGCCCGTCGCGACCCGCTCAGCGATGCGGCGTCCGCAACGCGCCTCGCATCGCATTGCCGATGCGCGATGCCATGCTAGATTCCTGCTCCGATGCAACGGGAGCGACCATGAAACCTTCGACCAAGCTCGCGCTGGCGTTCGCCGGCCTGTTCGTGCTTTCGGCGGCGCACGCCGCGGACAACCGCGAGCCCTTGCACGTGCAACTCAAGATGCCGGTGGTCAAGGCGGCGAAGCAGGCCGCGACGAACGATCCCGCGCGCGGCGTCGGCGTTCGCATCGAAGACGGCCGCGGCAATGCCGCGGGCGCGGTCATCGGCCGCGCGACGAGCGACGACGATGTGCTGTTCCCGATCATCGCGTCCAACGCCGTGACGCCGTTCGTGCAGGACGTCGTGCGGCAATCCCTGTCGGGCTGGAACATCGACACCGCCGCCGCGAAGGACGCCACGTTGCAGCTGCGCTATTCGCAGTTCGACATCAACGAGAAGAACCGCGCCGTCGGCGCAACCTACGTCGCCGACGTCAAGCTCGACTGGACGCTGTTCAATCGCGCCGGAAATGACGTCGCGCACGGCAGCGTCCGTGGCTCGACCGACCACTACGGCCGCGGCCGCAGCGCCGAGAACATCAGCGAAACGCTTTCCGACGCGCTCAAGGACGCGCTTGCGCAACTGTCCAACGACTCCGGTTTCCGCAAGCTCTGGTCCGACGGTTTCCAGAACGAAGGCGTCGTCGAGGCGCCACGCGCGAGCGCGCCCGCGAAGGCGGCCAAGCCCGCCAAGCGCGAGCGCGCGGCGGAGAAACCGCCCGCCCGCTCGGCGCGCAATCTGGAAATCCGCCTGCAAAAACTCGACGAACTCTACGAACGCAAGGCGATCACGCGCGAGGAATACGACCAGCGCCGCGCGGCGATCCTCGATGAGATCTGAGCGACGTCGCAGGGGCGACGTTCGCGCGGACGCGCCGGCGCACGGTTCGCACGTGCGCGTGCCACGCGCGTCGCGCGAAGCGGCGCAAACGCCGCGCAGCACATCGCAATGAGCGAGCCGTTGCCCGCGATTCCCGAGCCGTCTCCGCGCCGCCGCCTGCTCGCGCCGCTGCTCGGCGCGCTGGCCATGTTCGGGCCGTTTTCGATCGACACGATCTTCCCGGCGTTTCCCGCGCTCGAAGCCGACCTGCACGCGAGCCCGCTCGCCGTGCAGCAGTCGATCAGTGCGTACATGATCGCCTACGCGGTAATGTCGCTGCTGCACGGGCCGTTTTCCGACGCACTCGGCCGGCGCCGCGTGATCCTCGCCGGCGTCGTCGTGTTCGCGCTCGCGTCGATCGGCTGCGCGATGGCGCGTTCGCTCGAAATGCTGCTCGTGTTCCGCGCGCTGCAAGGCATGTCGGCGGGCGCGGGCCTCATCGTCGGCCGCGCGATCATCCGCGACTGCTTCGACGGCGCGGAAGCGCAGCGCCTGATGGCGGCGGTGTCGATGATCTTCGGCGTCGCGCCCGCGATCGCGCCGATCGTCGGCGGCTGGGTCGTCGCGTTCGCGCGCTGGCCGATGATCTTCGTGCTGCTCGCCGCGTTCGCGATCGCGCTCTGCCTCGCCTGCGCGGCGTGGCTGCCGGAAACGCATCCGCGCGAGCGCCGCGTGCCGCTCTCCCTGCGCGAACTCGGCGCGACCTATCGCACGATCGCCGGCGACCGCGCGTTCTTTCCGCTCGTGCTGTCGGGATCGTTCAACTTCAACGCGCTGTGGGTCTACATCTCGTCCGCGCCCGCGTTCGTGCTTAACCTGCTCAAGCTCGACACGCAGCATTTCGCGTGGCTTTTCGTGCCCGCGATCAGCGGCATGATGTTCGGCGCGTTCCTGTCCGGCCGTTTCGCCGGACGCTTGACGTCGGCGGCGACGGTGCGCATCGGCTACACGATCATGGTTGTCGCCTGCGCGATCAATCTCGCCGTGACGTTCGTGTTCCCGCAGCCGCGCGTGCCGTGGTCGGTGCTGCCGATCGGCCTGCATTCGATCGGCATCGGCATGAGCTTCCCGACGTTGACGCTGCTGCTGCTCGATCGTTTCCCGCACCACCGCGGCGCGGCGTCATCGGTGCAGGCCTTCGTGAGCCTGCTCATCAGCGCGCTCATCGCGGGCGTGCTCGCGCCGGTGCTTTCGCACGATGCGTTGCGTCTGGCCATCGCGGCGAGCGTGGTCACGCTGCTCGGCCTCGCGAGCTGGCGGATCTATGTCGCGATCGCGCGGCGCTGGTGACGCGCGCGGATCGTGACGACCGGAATCAGGCTGCGGGCGGCGCTTCGCCGCGGCCGAGGATCGTGCGCAGCACGCCGAGCACTTCGTCTCGCGAACCGGTCACGGTGAGCTGCGTCTCGCGCTCGATACCGGTGCCGATGTTGACCGCGTAGCCGACGCCGAGGTCGTTGCCGTCCTCGTCGATGCGCGTGAAGGTTTCCGTCTTGCCGACGTAGACGATGCGGTTGGCGTCGACGAAGCGGCCGTCGGGCAGTTTGATCCAGCGTTGCATGGGCAGCTCCGGTGCGATGGCGCCGACGCGTGTCGGCGGCGCATTTTACGTGCTGGCGAGCCGTTGCAGGAACGCCTCGCGCCAGGCGGAGATGTCCTGCGTGCGCACGGTGTCGAACATCGCGGCCCAGCGTTCGCGGCGTTCGGGTAGCGGCATCGTCAGCGCGCGTTCGAGCGCCTCGCCGATGTCGTCTGCATCGAGCGGATTGATGACGATTGCCTCGCGCAACTGCTCCGCGGCGCCGGCGAAGCTCGACAGCACGAGCACGCCGGGATCGTCCGCCGGCTGTGATGCGACGAATTCCTTGGCGACCAGGTTCATGCCGTCGCGGATCGGCGTGACCAGCGCGACGTCGGCGACGCGATAGAAACCGGCGAGCGTGGCATGGCCAAAGCTGCGGTTGACGTAGCGGATCGGCACCCAGTCCGGCTCCGCATAGCGGCCGTTGGTCGCGCCGGCGATGCGTTCCAGGCGCGAACGCAGGTCGCGATACTCGGGCACGTCCTCGCGCGAGGGCGGCGCGATCTGCAAAAACGAGACGCGCGAGCGCCATTCCGGCAAGCGCGAGAGGAATCGGCCGAACGCATCGAAGCGTTGCGGCAATCCCTTCGAATAGTCGAGCCGATCCACGCCGATCGCGAGCTGGCGGCCTTCGAGGCTGCGCACGAGCCGCTTCGTCGCGGCGCCGCTTTCGGCCTTGCGCGCCTGCGCGGCGACGCGATCGGCGTCGATGCCGATCGGGAACGCGGCGGTGGCAAAACGGCGGCCGTTTGGCATCGTCACCACGTCGCCATCGACCTGCGCGTTCGTTTCGTCGCGGAAATAGCCGAGCAACGCGGCGCGATCGGTTTGCGTCTGCACGCCGACGAGATCGCAAGCGGCGAGCGCGGGGAACAGCTTCTCGTGGTGCGGCAGCATCGACAGCAGCGCGGCCGGCGGAAACGGCACGTGCAGGAAGAAGCCGATGCGCGCGCCGACGCCGAGTGCGCGCAATTCGGCGGCGAGCGGAATCAGGTGGTAGTCGTGGATCCAGACCCTGTCGCCGTCGCGCAGCAGCGGCGCGAGATGCCGCGCGAACAGCGCATTGACATGCCGGTAGCCGGCGAAGTCGTCGCGATGGTAGTCGAGCAGCGAGGGCCGGAAATGCAACAGCGGCCACAAGGTGCGGTTCGCGAAACCGAGGTAGTACTCGCGATGCTCGGCCGCGGTGAGATCGAGCAGCGCGAATTCGACGCGACCGTCGCGCAAGGTTTCGATGGAACGTTCCGGCTCGGCGACCGTGCGGCCGCTCCAGCCGAACCAGAGTCCGCCTTTCTCCGCGAGCGCGGCCTGCATCGCAGACGCGAGCCCGCCCGCGCGCGCCTCGCGCGGCAGCGCGACGCGGTTGGAGACGACGACCAGGCGGCTCACAGCAAACTCTCCCAGCTGCGCGACAGGCGCATCGCCGCGTTGATGAGGCCGACCATCGAATAGGTCTGCGGGAAGTTGCCCCACAGTTCGCCGCTGTCGGGATGCACGTCCTCGGAAAGCAGGCCGAGTGGATTGCGCCGCGCGAGCAGTTGTTCGAACAGCGTGCGCGCCTCGTCGGCGCGGCCGATGCGCGCGAGCGCTTCGACGTACCAGAAATTGCAGATCGTGAAACTCGTTTCCGGCAAGCCGAAATCGTCGGCGACGACGTAGCGCAGCATGTGCCCGCCGCGGCGCAGCGCGCGGCCGATCGCGTCGACGGTCGCGACGTAACGCGGATCGTCGTCGGCGACGAAGCCGAGATCGGCGAGCAGCAACAGGCTCGCGTCGAGACCGCCGCCGCCGAATGCGTCGACGAAATGGCCGTCGTTCGGATCGACCGCTTCGCGCAGGATGCGCTCGCGCATGTGCGCGGCGCGATCGGCCCAGAACGCCGCGCGCGTGTCGAGCGACAACTGCGCGGCGATGCGCGCGAGCCGGTCGCACGCGGCCCACGACGTCACCGCGGAATAGGTGTGCACGGCCGCGCGGCCGCGGAATTCCCACAGGCCAGCATCGGGTTGGTCGTGCATGCGCCACGCCGCTTCGCCCGCGTGTTCGAGTCGCGCGAACGCAGCGGCGTCGCCGCGCACGTTGAGGCGGTGGTCGAAGAACAACTGCGTGGCGGCGAGCACGACGCTGCCGTAGACGTCGTTCTGGCGCTGCCGCCACGCGTCGTTGCCGATGCGCACGGGGCCCATGCCGCGATAACCCGCGAGATGCGTCGCTTCGGTTTCGAGCAGTTCGCGCTCGAAGTGCATGCCGTAGACCGGGCCGAGTTCGCCGTCGGCACCGGCGGCGAGATTGAACAGGTAGCGCAGGTATTCCTCCATGCTGCGCGTCGCGCCGAGGCGGTTGAGCGCGCGCACGACGAACGCGGCGTCGCGCAGCCAGCAGTAGCGATAGTCCCAGTTGCGCACCGTGTGCGGCGCTTCCGGAATCGAGGTGGTCAGCGCGGCGACGATCGCGCCGGTGCCTTCGTACTGGCAGAGCTTGAGCGTGATCGCGGCGCGGATCACCGCGTCCTGCCATTCGGCGGGAATCGACAGATAGCGCACCCATTCGTGCCAGTAGTCGAGCGTCGATTCGAGCGCGCCGCGCGCATACGCCGATGGCGCGTCGGCGAACGTTTCGTCGGGGCCGAGCACGACGTGCATGTCGCGTTCGAGCAGGAACGGCAGCTCGTCGCGCAGCATCGGCAGCGGCACGTCGGTGGTCGCGCGCAACACGGTATCGCCGAGCAGGAAACGCAGGTGATTCGAGCCCGACGTGCGCTCGGGGACGCGTGCGCCGTAGTCGGCGAGCGGTCGCAGGCGCAGCGTGATGCGCGGCGTGCCCGCGAGCGGGCGGATCGTGCGCACGAGGCTCATCGGATGGAAGATGCGGCCGTGCGCCTTGTAGCGCGGCGCGAAATCGACGATCTCGATCGTGCTGCCGTCGGCGGCGTCGAGCCGGGTGGCGAGCACGGCGCTGTTGTCGAGATAGCGCTGCGTGGTGTCGACATGGTTGTCGAGCACGATGTCGAAGAATCCCGCGTCGTGGTCACGCGGCGACAGCAGAGAGCAGAACGCGGGATCGCCGTCGAACGTCGGCAGGCAGCACCAGGCGATGCGGCCGCGCGCGTCGACGAGCGCGCCGACGGTGCCGTTGCCGATCGCGCCGAGGTCGAGGTTTGTCGTCTCGTTCATGACGTGTCCTCCGCAGGAGATGGCTGCATGACGAATGCGGCGAGCCAGTCGCGCACGGCCCGCGGCGTTTCGAGCGCGAAGCGCGCCTGCGTCTGGCGCAACGCGCCGACGCGGATCGCGGCGCCGCCATGCGCGATCGCCGCGGCGAAGGCGTGTTCGTCGGTGACGTCGTCGCCGATCACCCACGGCACGCGTCCGGCGAATGGCGCCTCGCGCATGAGCGCGTCGAGCGCGCGGCCCTTGTTCGCACCGCGCGGCTTGATCTCGAAGACGGCGTGGCCGGGCAGCATTTCGTAGTCGCCGCCGGCGTCGCGGGCGAGTTCGGTGGCGACGTACTGCACCGCGTCGGCGAAATCGGGTGCGTTGCGGAAGTGCAGCGCGAACGCGTCGCGCTTGTCTTCGACGAAGACGCCGGGCAGCGTCGCCGTCAGCCGCCGCGCTTCGCGCATCAGCCTCGCGATATGCGCGCGATCGCCGATGTGCCGCTCGACGCGGCCGCTTGCGTGGCGCAGTTCCGCGCCGTGCAATCCCGCGGCCGGGCCGCGCCAGCCGAACAGCGCGTCGATCTGTTCGAGCGGACGTCCGCTGACGAGCGCGAGCGCATGATCGAGGCGCTCGCGCAACCGGCGCAGCAACGGCGGCAACGCGGGATCGACGACGACGGCGTCGGGCCGCGCGGCGAAGTCGAGCAGGGTGCCGTCGATGTCGAGGAACAACGCCACGCGGCCGGGCGCCGGCAAGGGCGGCATCGACAACGGTACCGGTGCGATGGCATCGATGGGAGGGGGACGTGACGTCACGATCCGGATCGCGCGGCGGTGCTTCCGCGCAGCAGTCTCCGCTGAAGGACTCGTCATTGTCCCATCGTCGGATGTACGTGGTCTGACGCTTCGATCGCGTCGGCGCTTCGTCTTACTGCAGCGGCAGCAACTGGTCTGGTTCCTGCCCACGCTGGCGCATGCGCTGGCGTTCTTCCTCGCGTGGCGGAGGCGGCCATGCCACGCCCGATGCGACGATGCGGTCTCGGATTTCCAGCATCTTGCGCTGCGCGCGCGAGCCGGCCTGCTGACGCTCGATCTGGAACTGCAACTGCCCCGCGAACGAGACGCCGTTGATGTTGACGAAACGCGGGCTGGCGCCGCGATCGAGGAGCAGCGTGACCTGGTCGAGCTGCATGCCTCGCAGCGCAGCCATCAGCGCGGTGTTGCCGAGTCGATCCCTGCGGTCGATGCGGGCGCCGCGATCCAAGAGCAGCGCCAGCGTGTCGGCGGTGTGCGCGGTGGCCGCGTCGAACAGGATCGGCGTGCCATCGCGCAGCGTATCGGGGCTGACGCCGGCGTCGAGCAGCGCCTGCATGTACAGCGGGCTCCTGGCGCGCAGCGAGACGCCGAGCACGCTGCCGAGATCGGGCGTCTGTTGCAGCGGATCGGCGCCAGCGCGCACCAGCATGGCGAGGATGCGCAACGGCTTCGGCTTTTCGCCCATCGCGTTTTGCAGCGCGAAAAACAGCAACGTCATGTCCTGCACGCCGGGACGGTTCAGTCCTTGCGGCCCCAGTTCGCGTGCCAGTGCTTCGATCCGGGTTTCTTCGCCGCGCGCGATGGCGCGCGCCAACTCACGCTGGTCGCCGGAAAAATACGCGTCCGCGGAGCGGGCTGCGACGCAGGCGGTCGGCAGCCACGGCAGCGCCAGCGCGATGGCGCACAGCACGATGCGCAGGCGGCGTGGGATCATGGCGCCACGCACGCCACGATCGTGACGATCCGAGATCGCTGAGTTTTCATCGAAGCACGCTCATCGTGGCAGCAGCGCGGCCAGCGTGTCGATCGCGACCTTCTTCTTCAACCGCCGCGCGCGAGCCAGCGCATCTTCGTCACCGGCCAACGCGCCGCTGAGCGCGCAGCCCGCGGCGGCGATGCGATGCAGCAGCTCGGCGTCGTCGCGCTCCACCGCGTGCGTCAGCGCCACGCGCAACGCGCGTGGATGCGCGGCCAACGTGCCGGCATCGAGCAGGCCGCGCCAATCGATCCACGCACGGCGGTAGTACGCGAGCAGCGCGTCGATCAGGTCGGTGGACATGCCGTGTTGCTGGCGACGCCGATCCAGATACTCCAAAAGATCGAGGCCCACGTGGATGTCGTCGTCCGGCGCGAGCGGATCTTGATGCAGCGCGAGCATCGTGAATGCGGACGGCAGGTCGGGCGCGAACGTCGTCGCCACGTCTTCGGTCGGCGCCGGCGTCCAGGCCGGCGGCAGGCCCATCTTCCAGGCGACGATGCCGCCGCGATCCAGCGCATCGGGCGCCGTCACCGCGTAGATGCGGTCGCAATATTCGAATCCGCCGAACGGCAAGCAATCGAGTTTGCCGTTCCAGTCGCAGCCTTCGTCCTCGGCCATGGCTTCGGCCAGTTCCAGCTCGTGCTCGATCCAGCCTTGCAGGTCGCGGTAGCGGCCATTGCCGTTGTAGGACAGCTCGCACCAGCTGATCGCCTCGATTCTGGGGCCGTCGTCGGTGTCGACGGCGATCGACAGGTCGTAGGCCAGCCGACCGCCGGCGGTCTGCCGCCACAACGTCAGCAGTGCGGGCGGCAGCGGCCCGGCGCAGACGTCTTGCACCGCGGCGATGGCGGCCTCGCTCATCGGCGGCTGCGCGTCGAAGATCACGCGATCGGCGAACAGTTCGATGCCGTGTTCGCGCAGCGCGATCCGCTCGGCGGCGGTGAAATCGTGCGTCATTCGGAGGTGTCCTCTTCCGCAGTTCGGTCGTGAAGGCCCCGCAGCAGTTCGACGGCATCCAGGCAGGCCTGCGATTCGCCGCCGACGTGCCGCTTCCACAAGGCTGCCGCCTGTGAGCGCCGATCGGCGCGAACCAGCGCGAGGATCGAATCTCGCGTCTCCTCGGGCAACGCCTGCCACTGGCGCAGCGCGAGCGGGCGCGGTTCGCCGAACCGGCCGCTGGGATCGTGGCACGGCACTTCGGGGCGCAGGGCAGGCAGGCGTTGCGTGGACGGCGACGCCTCGGTGCCGCAGGTGAGATATGGCGAGGCGTGTTCCGGCAAGTTCCAGCCGAGCGCAAGCGCGGGATAGTCGAGCCATTGCGCGATGTTGCAGATCGCCAGCACCTGCGCGGAGCGCACCACGCCGGTCAGGTCGTGCACGTCTACTCCGGCATCGAGCAGGCGTTGCAGCGCTGCGGCGTCGATGATCGGGAAACCGTTGGCGGCCTGTTCGCGCCAGCGATCGATCCATTGCGGCCGCGGCTGCGCCTCGTCGACGACTTCGCTCCACAAGCCATGCAGCAGCAGCTCGTGCACGAAGACGCCGATGTCGCCTGTCCGCAAGGCATGCAGCGCGCGTTCGGCGGCAGCGGGCGCGAGGCCGATCGACAGCAATGACGGGTAGTCGATCGATGCTGGATCGAGCCGCTCGTCGCTCACGGCAGATCCCCGCTGCGCGCGCCCAGGCGCAGGCTGGCGCAGAACGTCGTGCAGGTGCCGTCTTCATCGGCGGGCGGGTTCTGCAGTTGCACATGCAGGTCGGGAGCGAATTGCACCAGCGTGACGTCGGCGCCGCCCGAGCCGCCGTAGATGCCGGTGTAGTCCTTGACGCGCTGGCGCCGCCAGTACATGCGCACGATGGTTTCACCCTTCCACGCGGGCTTGCCGAAGAAATCGATCGATTCGGCCGGCTGGTCGCCGGCTTGCGCGTTCGGCACCATCCAGCGACCGTCTTCGCCGCGCGAAAACGAATCGACCAGCGGCGTGCCGCCGGCGTTCGTGCGCGCCACTTGCACGCTCGACGGCTGCGGCCCGTCGTCGAGCATCCAGTCGCACACGTCGTAGGGTGGTTCGCCGCCGTCGTCCTTGTCCTTGCACTCGCCGCGACGTGGCGGCGCGGGCCGCGACTCGACGATGTCGAAGGCGCAGCGACGTCCATCGCGCGGTTCCTCGATGCGCTTCGGGCGCGTGATCCTGTAGCCCGCCGGCAGATCGAATTCGAGTCCGCAGGCGGCGACGTGGGCGGCCGCACGCGGTGCGTCGGCCCATGCAATGCCGGACATGCAGACTGCCGCAGTCATCCACGCAAGAATCGCCGCAGCGTTGCGCGAAGAGCGCACGAAGGATTCGTCACCCGGCTGCGCGATGCGGCTTGGATGCAGGCCTCGCGACGCACGATCGTCGCGTTGCGCGCTGCGGCGTTCACCCCAGTCGACGCCGACGACGCGCGCAATCCCGCTGCGCCTCGCCCCTTGGTCACGTTGATCGATGGCATCGTCGCTGCGTGGATGGATCATGCGTTTGCCTTGTCGCCGTTCCGTGAGCGCCTGCGTGATCGCAGGAAACATCGCGAACATGACCCGCGACGTCGCGCGAGTGTATCGGTACAACGACGCCGCCGGATCGGGCGGAAGGCCCCGATCAGCGATCGGTGCCCACGTCTGTCGGCGGCAGCAAGCCACGCTGCACCAGCCAGGTGCGCGCATCTTCCGCGTCCTGTTCGAACCACGCGCGCGTCGAGCCGAGGCGGAACGAGTAGCCCCACGTGTCCATGTCGGCCATGAGTCGTTCGCGGCCGACGCCGGGCAATGCGTCGGCGAGGACGATCTGCAGGTAGCAGGTCGCGTCTTCCTCGATCTGCGAATCGGAGGCGTCGGTGTGCACGCGCGCGCGGCGTTCGGGCGGGATGACGATGAGGTGGCAGGCCTCATGCAGCAGCGAGTGCACGGGCGTGTCGCGGCGCGCGTAGACGCGCGAGCCGATCACGCCGGCTTCGCTGTCGCCCCAGTAGCTGCCGGGAATCGCTTCGCCATCGTCGACTTCGACGAGTTCGAGGTCGTGGCGCGCGAGCACTGCGCGCGGCGCATCGACGCCGGTATCGGCGAGGGCGAGGACGCGCGGGGCGTCCGTCGCCGCGCTCATGTTTCGTCGGGGGCGGCCGGCGGCACGGCCGGTTTTTCCGGGAGAGCG
>JAKPAN010000274.1 GCA_029779475.1 Pseudomonadota bacterium | reverse complement strand
CTTGACGGCGGCGAGGTGATGGCTGACCGGGCAGATGCCGCACAGCCGCTGCACCGTCACCGGCACTTCCCAGAACGGCCGGCCTTCGATGAACACTTCGAAGCCGCGGAACTCGACGATGTGCAGGCGCACCTGATGCACCCTGTTCGCCTCGTCGAGCAGGATCGTCACCTTGCCGTGGCCTTCGACGCGGCTGACGGGATCGATGGCGACGCGTCGCAACGTCTGCGGATTGCTCGCCGTTTCGAGTTCAAACATCGATGAAGCTCCGTTCAGTCAAAGCGCAGCAGCTCGTTTTCGAGGCGCGGCGTGCGACCGGCGATGAGGTCGGTGAGGAATTTCCAGATGGCGTCGCCCGACGGCGGGCATCCCGGCACGAAATAGTCGACGCGCACGACTTCGTTGATCGGGCGCACCTTGTCGAGCAGCAGCGGCAGTTCGGGATCGTTCGGCACCTGATGCGCGCCGTCGCCGCGGTCGCAATAGACGCGCGTCAGGCAATCGGCGACGTCGAAAGGGTTGCGGTTGGCCGGCAGGCCGCCGTTGATGGCACAGGCGCCGAGCGCGACGAGAATCTTGCAATTGGCGCGGAACTCGCGCAGCACATGCACGTTCTCGGCGTTGCAGACGCCGCCCTCAATGAGACCGATGTCGCAAGGCCCGCACGTCTTGATGTCGGTCAGCGGCGACCGGTCGAACTCGGCGACCTGCGCCAGTTCGAGGATGCGCTCGTCGATGTCGCAGAACGACGTGTGGCAGCCGAAACAGCCGGCAAGCGACGTCGTGGCGATGCGCAGCTTCGGCTTGCGGAGAGGCGTCTGCGTCATGGCTCAGGCCTCCTCGCTGGCTGCTGGCGCGGATTGCGCGCTGATCGGGGCATTGTCGAATTGCCGCTCGCCGATCGGCACGGCGAAGCCGACGCGCTTGGGCAGGATGGCGCCGACGGGGCAGACATGCGCCGCCTTGTCGGCGATGTCGAGCGCGCTGTCGCCGAGCTTGCCGGAGGCCGAGTTGACGACGATGTGCGAGGCCATGCCGCGGCCGGCGAGCGCGAAGACATCCTTGCCGTCGACGTCGCGGCTGGCGCGCACGCACAATTCGCACATGATGCAGCGGTTGAGGTCGAGCAGCACGTCGGGGTGCGAGGCGTCGACCGGGCGGTTGGGGAAGAAATGCGCGAAATGCGGCGACAGCATTTCGTATTCGTAGGCCAGCGCCTGCAATTGGCAATTGCCGCTCTTCTCGCAGCCGGGGCAGAAATGATGGCCTTCGACGAACAGCATTTGCAGCAGGGTGCGGCGGCGCGCGTTGAGATCCGGCGTGTCCGACTGCACGTCCTGGCCGGGCATGGCCGCGATGGTGCAGGCCGAGCCCGAGCGGCCGTTGACCACGACCGTGCACAGCTTGCAGCTGCCGTGCGGCGTGAATTCGGGATGGGCGCAGAGGTGGGGAATGTAGACCCCGGCCTGCAGCGCCGCCTGCAGGATCGTCTGGCCCGGCGCAAAGGCGATGCGCTCGCCGTCAATCGTCAGCGTGTGGGCGATGTCGTGCATGGTCAGTGCGCTCCCGCGCTGGTTTCGAGATGCGCGTCGGCGTCGTCGCGCCCGGTGACCGCGCGCGTCTTCGCCAGCGCCGCGTCGAGATCGAAAGCCGGCTCGAAGTCGATCGGCCGCAGTCGCGCCTCGTAGGCGGCGCGGAACTTCTGCGTCGTGTCGGCGATGGCGTTGCAGGCCGAGGTTCCGAGGCCGCAATGCGCCGCGCCGCGAATGACGCCGGTCAGGCGCGCCAGTTCGTTCATCTCGTATTGCGCGCCGTGGCCGGCGGCGATCTTGTCCATGATGTTGGACACGAGGCTCGTGCCGACGCGGCAGGGCGTGCAGAAGCCGCAGCTCTCATGCGCGAAGAAATGCGCGAAATTGCGCGCCACCTCGAACATGTCGCGGTTGCGGCCGAAGACCATGAAGGAGCCGGCCGTC
>JAKPAN010000090.1 GCA_029779475.1 Pseudomonadota bacterium | reverse complement strand
CCGTCAACGATGTCAGCTTCGACGTGATGAAGGGCGAGGTCTTCACCCTCATCGGCCCGAATGGGGCGGGCAAGACGACGGTGTTCAATCTCATCAGCCGCATCTATGCGGCGACCTATGGCGACATTCTGTTCGAGGGGCGCTCGATCGTGCGCGTCGCGCCGCACAAGGTGGCGTCGCTGGGCATCGCCCGCACCTTCCAGAACATCGAATTGTTCGAGAACGCCTCCGTCCTGCAAAATCTGCTGATCGGCCATCACGTCCACAGCGGCGCGGGCTTCTGGTCGAACCTGGTGTTCGCGCCCGGCACGATGCGCTCGGAACTGACGGCGCGGCGCGACGCCGAAGACGTCATCGACCTGCTGTCGCTGCATCATTATCGCGATGCGCGCGTCGGCAGCCTGCCGTTCGGCGTGCGCAAATGCGTCGAACTGGCGCGGGCGCTTTGCATGAAGCCCAAGCTGCTGCTGCTCGACGAACCGTCGTCCGGCCTCAATGTCGAAGAGACCGACGACATTTCGTGGTGGATCGAGGACATCAAGGACGAGCTTGGCATTACCGTGCTGATGGTCGAGCACGACATGCGCCTTGTCTCGCGCGTGTCGGACCGCGTGCTGGCGCTCAATCAGGGCGAGGTGCTGGCGTTGGGAGCGCCGCAGGAGGTGCAGCGCGATCCGCGCGTCATCGAAGCCTATCTCGGCGGCGCAGAAGATTTCGACCGTTCGCGGAGCAGAGCATGAACGCCGGCGACGCCCCCATCCTGGAAGTGCTCAATGTCGAAGCCGCCTATGGCGCGGTCGTGGCCATTCGCGGCGTGTCGCTCAGCGTGCGCAAGGGCCAGATCGTCACGGTGCTGGGCGCGAACGGCGCGGGCAAGACGACGATCATGCGCGCCATTTCCGGCATTCTCGACCCGACGAAGGGCCGCATCCTGTTCAAGGGCGAGGACATCACCTCGCGCGACCCGGCGCGCATCGTGCGCCGCGGCCTGAGCCATGTGCCCGAGGGCCGCGAAATCTTTCCGCTGCTGTCGGTGCGCGATAATCTGGCGATGGGCGCTTTCACGCGCAGCGATCGCGCCGGCGTGGCGCGCGACAT
>JAKPAN010000258.1 GCA_029779475.1 Pseudomonadota bacterium | reverse complement strand
GCTCGTCTGGCATCGCAAGCTCTGGCTCATCGACCACGGTGCGGCGTTGTATTTCCACCACGACTGGAACCATTTCCTCGAGCGCGCGACGCAACCGTTCGCGCGCATCAAGGATCACGTGCTGTTGCCGTTCGCGACCCGCCTGCGCGAGGCGGATGAGCGCCTTGCGAGCGCGTTGTCGCACGACGACGTCGAGCGCATCGTGGGTCTCATTCCCGACGAATGGCTTGGCGGAGACGCCCCGTTCGCGAGCGCGGATGAACATCGCGAGGCTTACGCGCGTTACCTGTGCAAGCGCCTCGATGCGCCGCGCGCGTTCGCGCAGGAGGCGATCCGTGCACGTGTATGACTACGCGCTCATCCGCGTGGTGCCGCGCGTGGAGCGCGGCGAGTTCGTCAACGTCGGTGTCGTGCTGTCGTGCCGGTCGGGCAAATTCCTCGAGGCGCGCATCGAACTCGACGAAGCTCGGCTGCGCGCGCTCGACGCGCACGTCGACCTCGACGCGGTGCGCGCGCATCTTGCCGCGTTCGCCGCGATCTGCGCCGGCGGCGAAGACGCCGGGCCGATCGGCCAGTTGCCCGCACGCGAGCGCTTCCGCTGGCTGACCGCGCCGCGCAGCACGATGATCCAGACCTCGCCCGTGCACGGCGGCCGCTGCGACGCGCACGAGCGCATGCTCGAACATCTGCTCGACACGATGGTGCGCATGCGTTGAACGTGGCGATTCAGGCCGCGGATTTCAGCGGCAGCGAAATCGTCACCTCGAGCCCGCCGCCGTCGGCGTTGCGCGCGACGATCGACCCGCCATGGCGCGCGATCGCGCGATGCGCGATCGCGAGGCCGAGTCCGGTGCCGCCGCTCGAACGCGTGCGTGCGCTGTCGGTGCGATAGAACGGTTCGAAGATGCGTGCGAGTTCCGCGTCCGGCACGCCGGGGCCGTGGTCGCGCACGACGATGCGCGCGTCATCGCCTGCGCGCAGCAAACGCACCGCGACCGTGCTGCCGTCGGCCGTGTAGGCGAGCGCGTTGCGGATCACGTTCTCGAACGCGCTGTACAGTGCCGCGTGCGAGCCGGTGAGGAACAGGTGCGTGCGCTCGGCGAGCACGACCTTGCGCCCGCGCAGCGCGCCTTCGTAGTCGGCGTTGAGGATGACGTCTTCGAGCAGCGCATCGAGCGCGACGTGGTCGCGCGCGTCGGCCGCGGCGGTTTCCAGGCGCGAAAGCTCGAGCGCTTGCGCGAGCATCGCTTCGAGCCGGTCGGATTCGCATTCGATGCGATCGAGCGACGCGTGCACCTGCGCCGCGTCGCCGTCGCGCGCGAGTTCGAGCGCGACGCGCTGGCGCGCGAGCGGCGAGCGCAGTTCGTGCGAGACGTCGCGCACGAGGCGGCGATGGCTGTCGACGAGCGCCTTGATGCGCTCGGCCATCGCATCGAATTCGGTGGCGAGGGAGACGACTTCCGCGCTGCGTCCGAAGCGGATGCGGCCGACGCGCGCATCGAGATCGCCTTCGGCGAAGCGCCGCGTGCTGGTGCGGATGCGTTGCAGCGGCGAGGCGATGTACCAGGCAAGCAGCAGGCCGAGCACCGCGCTCATCGCCATCGCCGCGCCTACGTTCTGCCAGAACCAGGTCGGCCGCCGCGACAGCAGGCGTGACAAGAAATTGCCTTCGAGCGCGGCGACGGCCGCGTAGGTGCCACGGTCGCGCGTGCGTAGCGCGCGCGCGCGCAAGCGCTCGCTGCCGTGCGAGGGGCCACCCGGCGTGTTCGCGTCGCCCGGATCGTCGAGCACTTCCGTCGCGGCGTCGCGGACGTTTTGCGAAACGGTGCGGCCGAGCAGTTCGCTGCCGTCCGGCTTGAACACGTAGACCTGCGCGGGTCCGAAGCCGGCGGCGGCTTGCAGCCATTGGCGCGTCGCGTCCTCGCCGTCGTGGCGCAGCTCGCGCGAGGTACGCGAAAGCAGGTCGTCCATCGACGCCTGCAAACGCGTGATGTCGAGTCCGGGGATTTTTTCGCGCTCGAAATTCATCGTCGCGATCCATGCGAACGCGACGAGCAGCACGACCGTCGCGATCCAGATCGCGACGAAGATGCGCCAGAACAGGCGCTGCATCATCGCTGCGGCCGCATCGCGGAAAGCGCGGGTCTCATGCGTCGTCGCCGAGCTGGCGCAGCAGATAGCCGCTGCGATGGATCGTCGTGATCGGCGAAGTACCGTCGGGCGCGTCGCCGAGCTTGCGGCGCAGGTTGGAGACGTGCACGTCGATGGAGCGGTCGAACGGGCCGAGCGGGCGGCCGAGCACGCTTTGCGAGATGCGTTCCTTGCTGACCACGCGGCCGGTTTCGCGCAGCAGCAGCACGAGCAGGTCGAACTCGGTCGCGGTGAGCGCGACCGGCTGGTTGTTGACGCTGACGCTGCGCGAGGCCGCGCGCAGCGCGATCGGGCCGTTGCGCAGGTCGGTGAGCGCTTCGGCGCCTTCGCCGTGCGCGCGGCGCAGCACGGCGCGCAGGCGCGCGGCGAGTTCGCGCGGATTGCAGGGCTTGGGGATGTAGTCGTCGGCTCCGAGTTCGAGGCCGAGGATGCGGTCGATATCCTCGCCGAGCGCGGTCAGCATGAGCACGGGCAGCGGCGATTCGCGGCGCAGTTCGCGCAGCGCGTCGAGGCCGGAGCGGCCGGGCATCATCACGTCGAGCACGAGCGCGTCGAACGCATGGGCGCGCGCGGCGGCCAGCGCGCTTTCGGCATCGTGCGCGAGCACGACGTCGAAACCGTCGCGCGTGAGGAAGTCGCGCAGGAGCTGCGCGAGTTCGACATCGTCGTCGGCGAGCAGGATGCGGTGGTTGGTCATGGTGCGCAGCATAGCGGCGCATCGCGCGGGCGACGGCGCGGCGCGGCGCGCTTTGCATGCTTTTACGAGGCCGCCGCGGCCTGTTTCCAGCGCTTCGGCGGATCGTTCGATCGGATCGGTGATGGACGATCCGGCGGATCGAGTGCCCCGGTGTGCTGCACGACAACAGGGCGGGGAATCAGGTGATTGCTCTCGATTCCGATCGATCAGCGCCGCAACCACGCCGGCATCGCCGGCGACATTGTCATCTCCGATGAATCACGAGACTTCCACGCGCTCATCCTCGAACACATCGACCTCGGCATGCTCACCCACAAGCGGCGGAGCGGCGAGAATCGTGCCTGATCAGCAGCGGCCCACGGTGAAGTGGATATGGGCCGCTTCAACTGTCGATAGCAGGGTATACAGCGGATGAGTCATCTGGAGAGCGTCGGTCACTCTTCCGCGGAAACCGTCGAGAGCCCGGCTGCGCCGGAATGCGCGACGCCGTCCTGCGAACTGTGCGTGGCCGAGAGTTTCTTCATCAACGGCAGCAGCAGGAAGGCGAGCACGGTGCCGCCGACGGCGACGAAACCGAGCTTGGTGAACAGGCTCGTGTAGATCGACAGGCTTTGCAGCGGGTCGGTGAGGTTCTCGGGAATGCTGGCGAGGTTGGCGACCTTGCTCGCCGCGTATTGCGAGATGCCGGTGGCGACGAAATACGCGCCCATCATGAAGCCGCCCATGCGCGCGGGTACGTAGCGCGCCATGACCGCGAGGCCGAGGCCGCTGACGAGGAGTTCGCCGAGCGAGTAGAAGCCGTAGCCCCAGATCATGTACCACGACGAGACCTTGCCGGCGACGGCGGTCGCGCCGCTGATGCCGAACACGAAGAAGCCGACCGCGACGACGACGAAGCCGAGCGCGAACTTGGTCGCGATGTGCAGGTCGCGGCCCTGCTTGCCGTAATGCGTGTAGGCCCAAGCGAGGATCGGCGACAGCAGCATGATCCAGATCGGATTGAGCGCCTGGTACTGGCCCGGCGACCACGTCCACAGCGTCATGCCGAACAGGTGCTGGTCGAGGTCGACGTTGCGCAACGCGAACAGCGTCAGCGAGGTCGACATCTGGCCGTAGAAGATGAAGAACAGCAGCGTCTCGACCATGAGCACGAGCGCGGCGATCAGGCCGGCGCGCTCGCCGCTGGAACCGGCGATGAGCATGTAGACGAAGATGCCGAGCACGACGAGGCCGGCGACCCACATCGTGTAGTCCGAGATTTCCTGGTGCTGCACGATGAAGGCGACGACGAACACGGAGACGAAGCCGACGCCGAGCACCATCGCGAGGCGGTCCCAGCGCACCGGCATCTCGTCGGGCGGCGAGCCGATGCCGCGCAGCGTGCGGATCATCATCGCGTAGTTGACGAGGCCGAGCAGCAGGCCCGCGCAGCACACGGTGAAGCCGGCGTGCCAGCCCCAGTGATCCTTGATCCACGGCGTCAGCAGCATCGACACAGTCGAGCCGATGTTGACCGCCATGTAGTAGAGCGTGAACGCGCTGTCGATCTTCGCGTCATCGCCCTCGTAGATGCGACGGACCATGTTCGCGGCGTTCGCCTTGAACAGGCCGTTGCCGACGACGATCACGCCCATCGAGAGGTAGAACAGCTTGAGGTCGTCGCTCGGGATGCTGAGCATGAGATAGCCGAGCGCGAGGATCGCCGCGCCGATCGGCAAGGTGCGCCGCGTGCCGAGCACGTTGTCGCCAACCCAGCCGCCGATCGCGGGCGCCGCGTAGACGAGGCCGGTGAACGCGCCCCAGACGAGATTCGCCTTGACGTCCGCGAAGCCGATCTTCTCGACCATGAACAGGATGAAGATCGCGGCCATGCCGTAGTAGCCGAAACGCTCCCACAACTCGATGAGGAAGATCGTGGAGAACGAGCGGGTCTGGCTGGGACGTGCGGGTTGGGCGTTCATGGAGTGATCCGGAAGGTGCGGCAAAAGCGGGAGATTAGCGGATGTGGCCCACTGCGCACGCTGCGTGCGCAAACGGGATCAGGATTCGGCGGCTATGCGCGGCCGTCGACGGCGGCAGCCAGCGCCGCGCGAGCGTCGCCAGTGCAAGGCCGTACAGCGCCGCGAGCAGCGCCGACATCGACACGTCCGAGAGGAAATGCTTGGCCAGATCGATGCGCGCGACGATCGCGAATACGGGAATCGCGAGCAGCAGCGCACGCTGCCAACGTCGTGGGCAGGCCGCAGCGAGCGGCAGCAGCAGGCCGAAATAGAACGCCGAATGGCCGGATGGGAAACTGCCGCCGCCGGCGAACCAGACCTGCGTCCAGTCGCCGCTTTTCAGAACCTGCTCGGGACGCAGGCGTCCGAAGGCGTTCTTGCCGGCGATCATCGAGCCGATCGTCGCGAATTGCACGAGCGCGGCGACGACGAGCGCCGCCGGCCAGCGCGCGCCGCGGGCGAAAAACAGTCCGAGGATGCCGAACCCAAGCGCGACGAAGCCGGCGAGCCAGTACCAGACGTGCATGCCGAAGACGACGTCGAGCGCGCCCAGCGGGTCGGCGAACACGCGCGCGTTCTCGAGGCCGCTGGCGTGGAGCCATTCGGCGATCGGGCGATCCGCGCCGAGCAGACCGGTGGCGCACAGCGCGGCGAAGACGAGCGCGACGCCGGCGAGGAAACGGCGATTCACGCCGCGGCTCCACGCAGGCGTACGCGTGCGCGGCGTCGTGCGAAGTCAATGGGTTCGGCAACGCCGCCGATGCGGCGCGAGCGTTTGATCGCGGACATGTCATTCCCCCTGGATCGGTGCTGCATGGCCACGGCGCGCCCCTGCGACGGGCGCTTGTGGCATCATCGAAAGCCTATCCGGCCGCGGCCGGTGACGCCCGATCTTCCAGCATCCGCGCGACTGCGTTCAAGTCGCGGCGGTTCGGGACGATCGCCGCGTGGCACTCACGCAACAGGGGACGAAGCGCGCATGTCGAGCACCGAATCGCGAGGGCCGCGCCAGATCGCGCGCGCGTTCAAGTGGTCGATGATGGGCTTGCGTGCGGCGTGGCGGCACGAGGCCTCGTTCCGCCTCGAAGGCTACCTGTTCTTGATCCTGTTCCCGCTCGGCCTGTGGCTCGGCCGCGGCGGCGTCGAGAAGGCGATCCTCGCCGGCAGCCTGTTGCTCGTGCTTTCCGCCGAGTTGCTCAATTCCGCGATCGAGGCGATCGTCGACAAGGCGAGCCCAGAGTTCCACGAACTCGCCGGCCGCGCCAAGGACATGGGTTCGGCGGCGGTGCTGTTACTGATGTTCAACGTTGCGCTGTGCTGGGGCCTGATATTCTGGCAGCGCTTGTCCTGAGCGCCATTCCCGAAGCCGAGACCGCCACGCTTGCTGCATCTCCTTTCCGACCCGCAAACGTGGATCGCGTTGCTGACGCTGGCGACGCTTGAGATCGTTCTCGGCGTCGACAACCTCGTCTTCATCTCGATCGCGGTCAGCCGGCTCGCGCACGAACGGCGGCCATTGGCGCGGCGCGTCGGCCTCGTTTTCGCGTGCCTGACGCGCATTCTGCTGCTGCTTTCGCTCGCGCACCTCGCGGGCATGGACGATCGCCGCGCATCGCTGTTCCATCTTTTCGGGGAAATCATCTCGATCCGCGACCTCGTGCTCATCGGCGGCGGCATCTTCCTCGTCGTCAAGGGCATCATGGAAATCCACGACGCGCTCGGCGGCGACGAACACGAGGTGCACGGCCACGCGCCGGCGAGCTTCGCGCTGGTCATCGCGCAGATCGCGCTCATCGACATCGTGTTCTCGCTCGACTCGGTCATCACTGCGGTCGGCATGGTCAACATCCTGCCGGCGATGGTCGGCGCGATCATCCTCGCCGTGCTGGTCATGATCTTCGTCGCCAATCCGGTCGGCGAATTCATCGACGCGCACCCGACCATCAAGATGCTCGCGCTGGCGTTCATCATCCTCGTCGGCGTGGTGCTCGTCTGCGAAGGTTTCGACGTGCACGTGCGGCGCGGCTACATCTATTTCGCGATGGCGTTTTCCGGCGCGGTGGAAGGGCTCAATCTCTACGCGCAGCGGCAGCGCGCGCGCGCCGATTGATCCGCGCCGACGGGACATTCAGCGCAACGCACGCGCCTTCGCGCAAAAGTCCGTGTTGCCTTTGTCGGAACAAGCCAGTTCGCGTGCGCGTGCGATGCGTGCGCTCGCGTCGGGTCTGTGGCGCGCCGCGGCAACGCGCGCACTGGCGATGGCGGTCGCGCTGCGTGCTACGGGGTGTTCGCCGTCGACGGGATGCGTGAGCAGCGCATCGAAAATCGCTTGCGCCTCGTCGAGGCGGCCAAGCGTTTCCAGAGACTGCGCGTGGCGATAGCGCGTGTAGCGCGTGCGCGGGTCGTCGATGCCGAAGATCGCGGCTTGCGTGGCGGCGGCTTCGCGCAGCAGCGGTTCGGCTTCGGTATCGCGATGCAGCGATTGCAGCGCGCGCGCCTTGGTGGCGAGCGCGGAGACGCGCATGCCCTTGAATTCGCCGCTGGCCATGCGCGGATGCGCCAGCGCCTGCTCGGCCGCCGTGAGCGCGACGTTGCCGTGCTCCATGCCGGCGGCGAGATCGGCGTAGCCGAGCAGTGAATACAGGTATTCGAAGTCCGCGTCCGCACCGGCATTGCGCAGCAGGGCAACGCCCTCGGCGGCGTCGGCGAGCGCCGCGTCCTTTTTGCCGACGCCGTAGCGCACGGCGCTGCGCAGGCGCAGGGCGACGCCGAGCGTGCGCGCGAGGCTGGCGTCGCCGTCGCGCAGGCGCGCGACGATCGCGTCGAGTTCGCGCTCGGCGCGTGTGCTGTCTCCATCGACGTAGGCGTCGTAGGCGAGCCGCGCGCCGGCCGAGCCTTCGACGCGCAACGACGGC
This sequence comes from Pseudomonadota bacterium, assembly GCA_029779475.1. Taxonomy (GTDB): domain Bacteria; phylum Pseudomonadota; class Gammaproteobacteria; order Xanthomonadales; family Rhodanobacteraceae; genus Dokdonella_A. The sequence continues at coordinate 3,173 of JAKPAN010000258.1, read as the reverse complement.
GGATTCGCGCGCGCGTTGGCGGCAAGCGCCGCAGCTAGCGCTCGGCGCGCCGCCGCGTCGTCGCCGAGCGAGACATAGGTGTTGCCGATCTGGTCGAGCAATTCCGCGGCGACGGCGGGCTCTGTGGCGAGTTCACGGTCGACGCGTGTGCGTGCAGCAGCGAGCAGGTCGCCGACCGGCGTCTTCACGCCCTGCGATTGCAACGGATCGGCTGCGACGAGCAGCGAGCCGAGAAATCCGCTGATCGCTTCGGCACGGCGCAAGGCCGCTTGCGCGCGCTGCGCTTCCTCCGACTTCGCATGCGCTTGCCACAACGCGATCGCACTGGTCGCGGCGAGTGCGGCGATGGCGATCGCGGCGACCGCGACGGCGGCGCGATGGCGGCGCACGAAGCGCGCGGCGAGATAGGCGAGCGTCGGCCGTGCGATGGCGAGCGGGCGATGATCGAGCCAGCGTTCGACGTCCTCGCGTAGCGAGGCGACCGAGGCGTAACGCTGCGCCGGATCGGCTGCGAGCGCATGCACGACGATACGGCCCGCATCGCTGCGCAACGCGACGGCGGCCTCGTCGCGCCAGATCGCGTCGGTCGCCTGCGCGGCATAGCGCGCGAGTTCGGCGCGGTTCCAGTCCGTGCGCGGAGCCTCGCCCTTGCGCGCGAGGCGTGCGCCGACGAGGAGCTCGTACAGCATCAGGCCGAGCGCGAACACGTCGGTCGCGGTGCCCACCGCTGCGCCGCGCAACTGTTCCGGCGCGGCGTATTCGGGCGTGAATGCGCGCGTCGGCGCGTCCTCGTCGCCGTCGCCGAGCACGCGCGCGATGCCGAAGTCGAGCAGCTTGACGTTGCCCTGCGCATCGACGAGCACGTTGGCGGGCTTGAGGTCGCGATGCACGACGAGTTGCGCATGCGCGTGCGCGACCGCGGCGCAGACCTGCGCGAACAGGCGCATGCGCTCGCGCAGCGGCGCGGCATGCCGCGCGCACCACGCCAGCAGCGGCTGGCCATCGACGTATTCCATCGCCAGCCAGGCGCGGCCGTGGTCGATGCCGGCATCGACGAAGGCGGCGATCTGCGGGTGCGCCAGCGCGGCGAGGATGCGACGCTCGCGCGCGGCGAGGCGCGCGGTGCCGGCGTCGATGAGCTTGAGTGCGACCTGCTGGCGAAAATCCGCGCCGTGGCGTTCGGCCAGATGCACGGTACCCATGCCGCCGGCGCCGAGCGGTCGCAGCAGCGTGAACGGGCCGACTTGCGCGGGTGCGGCATCTTCGCGTGCGGCGGCGAACAGTGCCGGTAGCGCGGTTTCGGCCGCCAGCGGGATTTCGCCGTCGGCGGCGGCCAGCGTTTCGCGCGCGAGCGTGGCGAGAATCGGTTCGCGCCGGGCGAAGTCGTCCAGCGCGGCGAATCGTTCGTCCGGCGACAGCGCGTCGCATTCGGCGAGGAACTTGCACAAACGCCGCCAAGCCGCGTCGTCCAGCGCGGGGCCCGCCGTGGCGTTCACGCGGCACCGTCGAGGACGTGGCGCAGGTAGGCGCGGGCCAGCGCGAGGTCACGGTTGACCGTACGTAGCGTGACGCCACGCAGCGCGGCGATCTCGCTCGCGTCGAGGCCGCCGAAGACGCGCCAGCAGAACACCTCGGCGAGGCGCGCGTCCTGCGCTTCGAGTGCGCGCAGCGCCTGATCGAGAGCCAGCGTCTGCTGCGCGTCGAGCGCGGCATCGACGAAGTCGTCCTCGAGTTCCGTGCGCACGAGATCGCCGCCGCGCTTGGCGGCAAGGCGTTCGCGCGCGTGGTCGATCGCGGTCTGGCGCATCGCGCGCGCGGCGAGGTTGAAGAAATGGCGGCGGTCGTTGAGCTGCAACAACGCGCCGCCGGAAAGTTTCAGGAACGCTTCGTTGACCAGTGCGGTCGGCGTCAGCGTGGCGCTCGCGCCGTTCAGCGCGGCCTGTCGCGCGGCGATGCGCGCGAGTTCGACATAAACCAGCGCGAACGCGCGCTCGGCGGCCGCGGCATCGCCGTTGCCGGCATCGCGTAGCCATTGCGTCAGTGGTGTGTCGTCCATTTTCGAGTCTGCGCGAGTCGTCGGGTGCGGCGCGTCCGGACTCGACTCTAGCGGACTCGCGATGCGCGCGCCGAGACCCGGCCGGCAGCGCGCCTTCGATCATCGCGCGCGTTCATGTCCCGAATCGCGCCGTTTCCCGTTCCGAAGGGCAAGCAGGTTGGATCGGAGCAGCGCCATGTCTCGTTTCACAGTCCCGATGATGGTTCGGTTTTCCTTTGCGATGGCCGCGATGGCGCTGGCGTTCGCGCAGCGCAGCGAGGCGGCGACGGTGATGTGCCTGCACACGCCGGCGGAGTTTTACTCGGCGATGACGCTCGCCGCCGACGGCACGGCCGGCGACCTCGACCTGCGCCTCGTCACCGGAACGTGGCACGTCATTGACGCCGAAACGCTGCGTTCGCGCGTCAACCTGCGCATCGCCGGGGGCTACGACGCGACCTGCGACCAGCGCAGTGCGGACGCATCGGCGACCGTGTTCGATGGCGGTCTGGCCAGCGGGTTTTATCTGCTCGCCAATCGCGGTCTCGTCGTGGAAGGGCTGACCTTGATGCGTTACGGGCGTGTCAGCGCGCCCGCATACACAGGCGTGCGACTGGCGGTGTTTGACAGCCACAGCGACCACGATTTCATCATCCGCGACGTGACCTTCTCGTGGTGCGGCCCGGTCGTCCTCGACGTCAGCGACATCGCCGACGCGACGATCCAGAACAGCCTGTTCCTGCGCAATACAGCCGATGCGACGGGATGTTCGGCGTCCGTTCTGGCGCAGCGCCACGCGGTGCCCGACGCGGTGCTCGTGACGTTCGCGCAGAACACGCTGCGCTCCGACGGCGCGGCCTGCCTGGGTGGCGCGAGCAACGCGACGGTGAGCTATCGCCTGCTCGGCAACCTGTTCGCGCCGCTGACGTCGTCGCCGGGGTTCATCGTCGGCGCCGGCGCTGCGCTGCGCCAGCTCGACGGCAACTTGTATCCCGGCTACACCGGGCCGGCACCGGTGCTGCCGATCGCCAAGCCCAATCTCGCCGGCATCGACCCGATGTTCGTCGGCGAATCCGACGGCCATCTCGCCGACGGCTCGCCGGCGATCGACGCCGCGCCGACGCTGCCCACGAACCTG
>JAKPAN010000247.1 GCA_029779475.1 Pseudomonadota bacterium | reverse complement strand
CCGCGGCGGTGGCAGCTCGACCTTCGGCGGTGCGATCTATTTCTCCGGCGCATCGCTGCGCATCGACGGCGTCGATTTTTCCGGCAACGTTTCCGGCACGGGCGCCGCGTCGGGCGATGGTGGAGCGATCTACGCCTCCGCCGCGGTGACCATCGAGAACAGCGTTTTCGCCGCCAATCGGGCGAATTTCGGCGGCGCCTTCGAAGTCTGGGACGGCCCTCTGCTGGTGAGGAACACGACGGTCGCCGGCACCCAGGGAAACAACACGACCCTCGTGTTCGGCGGCGCCGCCGGTGCGCAGGCGCGGCTGGTCAACACGACGGTGGTCAACAATCAGGCGCGCGGCATCCAGCTGCGCATGAACGCGTCGCTGTCGATCACCAATTCGCTGGTTGCCGGCAACGGCGTCTACGACATCGGCGCGGTGGACAGTGCTGTGGTGAATGCCGCGACGTCGTTCAACAACGTGATCGGCGTCCAGTCCGGCAGCAGTCTGGCCGCGGGTGTCCACGGCAACCAGATCGGCGTCACTCGTGCGCTGGTCGGCCCGCTGGGCTACTACGGCGGCGCCATTCGCACCGTTCCGCTGTTGCCCGGCAGCCCGGCGCTGAACGCAGGCAGCGCGGCCGGTGCGGATGTTCCCGCCCTCGACCAGCGTGGCATGGCGCGTGTCGGCACGCCGGATGTCGGCGCGTTCGAATCGAGCGGTTTCACCTTGGCTTCGGTCAGCGGCAACGGCCAGGCAACTGGCATCAACACGCCCTTCGCCGCGCCGCTCGTTGTACAGGCCAGCGCGAACGTCAGCAGTGAACGTGTCGAAGGCGGCGAGCTGGTTTTCGCGGGCCCGGCCAGCGGCCCCGGCGTCGTGTTGACGCCGACCGTCGTCGCCATCGACGCCACCGGCAGCGCGCAGGTGACGTCCATTGCCAACGGTGTTGCCGGCGGGCCCTACACCGTTTCGGCCACCGCGGCCAACGGCGACGGATCGGCGCCGAGTACGACTTTCTCCCTGACCAACGTGTCCGGCACCTGCGTCGGGTTCGTGTTTCCCTACACGTTGGCCGGTGCCGACAACGCCGCGCGCGTGGCCGAACTGCGCCAGGCCATCGACTGCGCCAACGGCAACGCCAGCGACGACGAGATCGATCTGGGCGGCAACACACTGGCATTTGGCGACGCGCCGTACACGGACGCGAACGGCGCCAACGCGCTGCCGGTGGTCATCGGCACGCTCACGTTGAGCAACGGTGCGTTGGAGCGCAACGCCTCGGCCCCATCGTTCCGTTTCCTGAATGTTGCCGCGAGCGGCGAGCTGAGCCTGCGTGCGATGCAGCTGCGCAACGGCCTGTCCCAGACGGACGGCGGCGCGATCCGCGCCAGCGGCAAGTTGACGGTGGAAGACAGCGTATTCGAGGACAACGTCGCCGCGACCCTGGGCGGCGCGCTGTCGACACTGGCGAGGACGAGCATCATCACCTCGCGCTTCACGCGCAACGCCGCTCCGGATGGCGCCGCGATCGCCGGCGATACGATCTCCGGCACCGACGTGACCGACGTGGGCCTCTCGCGTTTCGAGGACAACGGCGCCGCCGACAGCCGCTCGGTGATCTGGAACAAGAGCTATTTCGGGATGGTAGGTAGCCTGATCACGGGCAACCATCTGACCGCAGCCGGCAGCTCGCTGCTGCAGTTCCACCAGAACACCGAGGTGGCGGAACTCCGCGGGGTCACGATTGCCGACAACACCGTGCAGGGTGCGCTGTTCGCGTGGCCAACGGCGAACGTGCAGATGTCCAACTCCATCGTCTGGGACAACCAGTACGGCGGCCTCGGTGGAGTCTCGCCTCGCCACAGCATCGTGCCCGGCTGCGGAGCCGTTGTCCTGGACGGCTGCCTCGACCAGCCGCCCGGCTTCGTCGGGCCCAATGACTACCACCTGGATGCCGGCAGCCCGGCGATCGACGCCGGCGATAACAGCTACGGGTGGATCGGGCCGGATCTCGACGGCAACCCACGTCAGCTCGACGACACCGGCGTGGCCGACACCGGTCACGGCCCCGGGCCGATCATGGACATGGGTGCCTACGAATACCAGACCAACTCCGTCGCGGCCGGCGTCGCCGTCACGCCGGTCAGCGGCCTGATCACCACCGAATCCGGCGGCACGGCCACCTTCACGGTTACGCTCGATCGCTACCCGAAGGCCGACGTCACCCTGACGCTGTCCAGCAGCGACACCACCGAAGGTCTCGTCGCGCCGACGAGCCTGACGTTCACGCAGGCGAACTGGAACCAGCCGCGGACGATCACCGTCACCGGCGTGGACGACGGCATTCCCGACGGAAATCAGCCCTACACGATCGCCATCGCCGCGGCGGGCAGTGCCGATCCCGCGTACGACGGCATCAACCCGCCGGACGTGTCGGTCGTCAACCAGGAAGCGGGAATATCGCCGCACCATGTCGGAGGCACGATCGTCGGCCTGCTCGGCAGCGGTCTCGTGCTGTCGATCAACAACGGCGTGGAACCCCTGCCCGTCGTCGCTGGTGGCAGTTTCGTGTTCGCGACGACGCTCGCGGTCGGCGAGGCGTATTCAGTCTCGATCGACATCCAGCCGCAAAACCCGGCGCAAACCTGCGTGATCGTCAACGGCAGCGGCACGATGGGCGCCGCCGATGTGAATGACGTGGTCGTCAACTGCGGTGCCTCGAACACTCATTCCGTGGGTGGCACGGTCAGCGGTCTCGGCGGCGGCGGCTTGACCCTGCAACTCAACGGCGGCGGCGACCTGTCCCTGTCCGCAAACGGCAGCTACACATTCGCCTCGCAGCTGCCCAACGGCGCCAGCTACGCCGTCAGCGTGAAGACTCAGCCGCCGGGGCAGTTGTGCACGCTTGGCCATGCGAGCGGCACGGTGCAGGGCGTCGACGTGGCCAATGTCGATGCGAGCTGCGCACCGCTGGCGACCGAGCTGCATCTCGACGTCGATGATGGCCACGAGTTCGCCCGCTACGGCCAGGTGCGCGACTACTTCGTCACGCTTGGCAACAGCGGCAACGTGGCGGCCAACGGCGTCGTGGTGGCCGGTGCGTTCAGTGCCGCCTTCGATGTGGCGAACGCGCACTGGCAATGCCTCGGCAGCACGGCCTTGTGCAGTAGCGTCGGCGCCGGAGGTTTCTCCGATACGGCGAACCTGCCGGCCAACAGCAGTGTGAGCTGGATCGTCAGCGTGCCGGTGTTGAGCGGCAGCGGCGAAACCGACGCCACCTTCACGGTGAGTTTGCCGCCGCCGCTGGTGCCTGCCGGTAACGGCATTTCCGATGCCGACACCGACACCTTGGTGATCTTCCGCGACGGCCTTGACGTGCCCTATGGCGATGGCTCGCGGGTCGATCGGCCCGTGCAGCCGCTCGATGGGCAAAGCGTGCCGATCGAATGGCCGTCCACCGGCGACGAAGGCATCGCCGTCGTGCGCGAGCTGCAGACGCCCGAAGGCAAGGTCGAGGTGCAGCGCCTGAAGCTCGGCGGCGCGGACTTCGTGCGTCTGCTCGGGACAGATCGCGCCGGCCGGCAACACGCCAGCGAGTGGGCGAGCGTCGAAGCTGGCGCCCGCCTCATCGTCGGTCGCCTGACCGCTGCGGGAAACACATCCATCGTGCTGCTGGAGGGCGCGGCGCGTCCGCTCGCCTTGTCGCAGCGCGCCAGTGAAAGCACAGGAGAAATCGAATGAGCCGCCTCGACGGAAACACGATGACGGTGCGCAAGGCCTCCGTAGCAGGGACTTCCATCCCGATGCGGTTCGAGCGTGCGCCGCGCCGTTCCGCGGCGGCAGCCGCTCCCGGCTCGGCGTGGGTCGCGCGCCTTTTCGGCCTTGTGTTGCTGTCCGGCGCGGCATCTGCACAAGCGGTCACGTGCCGCGTCGCCATCAGCGGCGCCGGCGGCAACGACGGCAGCAGCTGGGCGCAGGCGACGAACCTGGCTTCCGCTCTGGCCAGTTCGTCGTGCAGCGAGATCTGGGTCGCCGAAGGCGTGTACAAGCCGACCGCCGGCACGGATCGCGCGGCGACGTTCGCAATCCGAGCCGGCGTTGCGGTGTACGGTGGTTTCGGCGGCAGCGAGAACAGTCGCAACGAACGCGATCCGGCCGTCCACCGCAGCGTGCTGTCCGGCGACATCGGCGGCGACGACGTCGTCGATGCGCACGGCGTCACCCTCGGCGCGAGCGACATCGTCGGCGACAACAGCTACCACGTCGTCGCCATGGATGGCAGCGCCACGACGAACACCGTGCTGGACGGCTTCACGCTCACCGGCGGTCTTGCCGACGACGGCAGCAACATCGGCAGCGCGGGAGGGGGCTTGATCTGCCAGGGCGACGGCGACGGACAGGATTGCAGCCCAACCCTGCGCCAGCTGGTTTTCCGAGGCAATGCCGCGGGAATCGGTGGTGGCATGGCTTGCCTGGGACTCAATCAGGGCGCGTGCAGCGCGACGCTGGAGGGCGTCACGTTCGCCGGCAATACCGCTCAGTTCGGCGGTGGAATGGCGAGCGCCGGCATGGCAGGCGGTCATTGCACCCCGGTTCTGCACAACATCACCTTCAGCGGCAACTCCACTTCGTTCGGCGGCGGTGCGTTTGCCAACGTCACGGCCACGGATGGAGGCAGCAGCAGTGCAGTGCTGCGCAATGTCACGTTGAGCGGCAACCTCGGCGCCGAAGGTGCGGACGGCGGCGGCGCGATCTTCAATTGGAAGTCCAACGACACGGCGGGCACGGCCACTGCGCAGCTCGTCAACGCCGTTGCCTGGGACAACGGACCGAACGCGATCGGCGGCGATCCGATGACCTTCCAGCACAGCATCCTCCAGAACGGCTGCCCCGCCGGCAGCATCTGCACCGATCTGGTTGCCGGCGATCCCAAGCTGGGCGCGCTGCAGGATACCGGCGGCGCGACGCCGGTAAGGCTGCCGGGCATGGACAGTGCTGCGCTCGATGCCGGAGGCTGCGTCGATGCGCCTGCAACAGACCAGCGCGGCGTCGTGCGTCCGCAAGGCGCAGCTTGCGATGTCGGTGCGGCGGAAGTGCGCCAGGCGCGTTTGACGGTCGCGGCGAGCGGTGCCGGCAAGGTCGGAACGATCGCGGCACCGGCGTCGATCGGGGCGGCAATCACCGATTGCAGGCAGGGCAGCGGTGACTGCAGCGCGTGGTATCGCGCCGAACCGGATGCGCCGGTCATCGCCCTGATCCTGTATCCCGATGCTGGCAATGCCGTGCAGTCCGTGAGCGGCTGTGGCGGCAGTTTGGCCGGCAACGTGTTCACCACGGCGGGTCTGGGTGCTGATTGCACCGTGGAGGTGGCGTTCGCGCCGATCGCACGCTCGATCGGCGGTACCGTGACCGGGCTTGCCGGCAACGGCCTCGTGCTCTTGCTCAACGGCAGCTCGGCCCTGCCGATCAGCGCCAACGGCACGTTCGCGTTCGGCACCACGATCACCGCCGGCAATCCGTACGCGGTGACGATCGGCACGCAGCCGAGCCAGCCGTCGCAGACCTGCGTGATGGTCAACGGCAGCGGTACCGTCGGCGATGGCGACGTCACCAACGTCGTCGTCCACTGCGGCGCCGCGGCCACCTATTCCGTCGGCGGCACGCTTGCCGGTCTGGCAACCGGCGCGTCGATCACGCTGGCGATCAACAGTGGCAACGAATTGACGCTCGCTGCGAATGGCGCGTATGCGTTCGCGCCGCGCTTCGCGCCGGGCGACGGCTTCGTCGTCGCCGTGGCCGCGCAGCCGGCCGGCCAGCACTGCACGCTCAGTCGTGTTGCAGGCACGGTCGGCAGCGGCAACGTTGCCGATGTCGACGTCACTTGCAGCGCGGGCGGCGCACACCTGCAGCTTGGGGTGACCGACGCGGGCGACTATGCGCGGTACGGCCAAGTGCGCGACTACTTCGTCACCCTGGCCAACACCGGCAACGACAGCGCCATCGGCGTGGCGATCGGCGCTGAACTGGATCCCTCCTTCGATGCGCCGAACGTGCAGTGGGCCTGCGTCGGCGGAGCCCCGGGCACGTCTTGCACGGCGCAGGGCGCGGGCGGTTTTGCGGACAGCGCGAGCCTGGCGCCGGGAACCCAGCTCGTGTGGATCGTGCGGGTGCCGATCCGCGGCGACAGCGTTGCCGCGAGCGCCACCTTCGCGGCGCATGCCGTCGGTGCGCCGAATGCGAGCGACACCGACACGTTGGTCGTGTTCCGCGATGGGTTGGACGTGCCCTACGCCGATGGCGCGGGCGTCGTCGATCCGGCACGCCGTGACGCCACACTCGAAAGCGCCGAGTCGCAAGCGGTCATGCCGCCCTCGCGCTCGGCGACTCCGCCGCAGCCCGGGGTGGGCGATTGACGTTCCAGGACGGCGCCGGCAGTGCCGACGCCGTCCTTCGCGGGGTGCTGATGAAAAGTCTCGGTCGTCGCGCAAGCCGTTTGCGCGGGTTGCTGGCCCCGCTGCTCGGCTTGCTCGTGTGCGCGATGGCCGGAGGCGGCGCCGTAGCGGGTCGTCGGTACCCGTGAGCGGTTTTCCATCGCGACGCGGGTTTCCTCGCTCGGTCGCGCTGGGTTCGTCGTGCGCCGTGCAGGCGCCCGGCGTGCGTGGTTCGGTTGGTTGCGGAAAAAGCGCATGAGGAAGCGCCGGCATCGGCACGCCGTGATCCGCTGGTTGGCGATCCTGCTGCTCGGCGCGCCGATGCCCGCTCACGATGCCGCGCCGAAGAATCGCGGCGACGAGGCGGCGGGCGCCCGGCTTGCCGCCAGCATGACCGTCGTGCAGGCGGGTAGCGCGAGTCGGCCGGTCGTATACGAGATCCGCTTGGTCAACCACGGCACCGACGATCAGCCGGACGATCCGGACAGCGACGAATTCGTCGACGTGCTTCCGCCGCAACTGGCCTTGCGCATCGCGGACGCCGACAGCGGCGCGATCTCGGTCGATCTCGCCGGCAACATCGTGCGCTGGAACGGCGCTCTGGCGGTCGGCGCAAAGGCGGTGACGATTCGCATCGAGGCGGACGTGACGGTCACGCGGCCGATGACGATTCGCAATCAGGCGTCTGTCTTCTGCGACAGCAATGGCGATGGCCACAACGACAACGCGAGCCTGTCCACCGATCCGTCGCATCCAGGCGAGGCCATCCCCACGGCATTTCGCTTCGCCGCTGCCGGCGCGGAATAGCCAAAACGGAGCCGATATCCGTGGCCAACCGACCAGCGCGGCAGTTGCCGTCGCATCAGGGTGAGCTTGAGGAACTGAAGGACACGGAGCGCCGCCGGGGACGAGCGGGCCCGCTATCATGTGCGGCTCGCACGCGGTCGATCCGCATGCCTAGCCCGAAGCCGCCGATGAAACTCCCCGTTCCCTTCATCCAGTTGCCCTTGCTGTTCGATGCCGCCGCGCTCGCGGCCGAGATCGCGACGTTCGACGACGCGTTGTGGCAGCCGCATCCGAGCGGCACGCCCGGCAACACGGCGCTGCCGCTGATCACGGTCAACGGCGACCCGACGCAGGGCGACGCGCTGCAAGGTCCGATGCGGCCGACGCCCGTGCTCGCGCGCAGCCCGTACCTGCTGCGCGTGCTCGGCAGCTTCAACGCGGTGCTCGGACGCTGCCGGCTCATGCGTTTGTCCGGTCGCGCGGAAGTCGATCTGCACGTCGACTCGGACTACTACTGGCACGAACGCGTCCGCGTCCACGTGCCGATCCTCACGCAGCCGACCGTGCGTTTCACCAGCGGCGACGCGACCATCAACATGGCCGAAGGCGAGTGCTGGATTTTCGACACCTGGCGCATGCACCACGTGCTCAACGACGCCGACCTGCCGCGCATCCATCTCGTCGCCGATACCGTGGGCGGCGCGGCGTTCTGGGAGCTCGTCAACGCCGGCCGTCCGCACACGATGCCGAAGAACGGCTGGGTGCCGCGCTTCGTCGCGCCGGACGACGCCGCGCCCGAACTTGTGTTCGAAAGCGTCAACAGCCAGTCGCCGATGAGTTACTGGGAACTGCGCGACCTCGTCCAGTTCGTCATCAACGAAGCGCAGCCGCAACCGCGCATGGCGCAGGTCGCGGAACTCGCGGGCGTCTTCGTGCGGCATTGGCAGACGCTGTGGTTCCGTTACGGGCCGGACGAATCCGCGATGGGCGAATACGCGTCGCATCTCAAAGGCTTCCTTGGACGGCTCGCGCAGATTGCCGGCGGCCTTTCGCTGCGCAACGGCGCCGATCTGACGGCCGCGATGAGCGGCATCCTGCGTCGCGCGGTGCGTACGAGCGGCCCGCAGCCGACGCGAGCCGAAGAGGGCTCGCGTACGCCGGGCACATGATTTCGGATTTCCCGATCGCAGGGATGCGAAGGGTCGAGCGGTCGAAACGTTCGCGCAAATTGGACCGACGACTGAATTGCCGATGAAGGCGACGCCTTTCGCGCGCTGCAAAGCAACGTAAGATGCATCGGGGCGCCCCGCGCCCGCGGGGGAATCCACCCAGCACTTCGCCGAGGAGTCAGGCATGGCCGCGCAGAAGAAGTCCGACAAACCGTTCCTTTCCGACATCGCCACGATCCGCAAGCGCGCCCGCGCGCACATGGAGCGCGGCGCCGTCACCGACAGCTACACGCTCGACCGCGGCGTCGTGCTCAAACTGCTCAACGAGGCGCTGGCGACGGAAATCGTCTGCGTGCTGCGCTACAAGGCGCACTACTACCTGGCTTCCGGCATCAACGCGAAAAGCGTCGCCGCCGAATTCCTCGAACATGCGAACGAAGAACAGGGCCACGCCGACCAGATCGCCGAGCGCATCACCCAGCTCGACGGTACGCCGAATTTCTCGCCGGACGGGCTCACCTCGCGCAGCCACGCCGAATTCGTCACGCCCGATGATCTGGCTTCGATGATCGAGGAAAACCTCGTCGCCGAACGCATCGCGATCGACAGCTATCGCGAGATCATCGACTACGTCGGCGACCGCGATACGACGACCAAGCGCCTGCTCGAAGGCATCCTCGCGATGGAAGAGGAACACGCCGAGGACATGAAGACGCTCATGGAAGATTTCGGCAAGAAAGGCGAGCCGGCCAAGCCGAAACCGCGCAAGGGCAAGAAGCACTGAAGCGAAGCGCCGCTCCGCAGGTCGCGGGGCGGCGTCGCGATCATCGAAGGGGAGAGTGAGCTTGGCCAAGTCGTGGATCTGGCGCAGCGTCGCCGCCGTCGTCCTCATCTATGCGATCGGCGTGCTCGCGCTGATGTGGTGGTGGGACTACGAGCCGCCGCATTTCGACGTCGCCGCGAACGCGCGCGACGTCGCAACGCAAACGTCGGCGTCGACCAAGGTCGTCACCGGCAGCGTGACCACGGCCGCGCTCATTACCTCCGCGCAAACACTGCTCGACAAGCGCGGCGGCTATCTCAGCAACGATCGCTTCCCGCCCGGTGTGTTCATGGACAACGTGCCGAACTGGGAATTCGGCGTGCTCACCGCGACGCGCGATCTCGCCCGCGCGCTGCGCAACGATTTCTCGCGTTCGCAGACGCAGTCGATCGAGGACAAGGATCTGCAGGAAGCCGATCCGCTGTTCAGTTCGCCCAACGACCGCTGGCTGCTGCCGAGTTCGGAAGGCCAGTACGGCAAGGCGATCGGCCACGTGCGCGGTTATTTCGAGCGGCTCGGCGACAACGACGACAGCAACGCGCAGTTCTACGCGCGCGCCGACAACCTCGCCGACTATTTGCAGGTCGTCTCGGCGCGGCTCGGTTCGCTGTCGCAGAAACTCTCCGCCGCGGCCGGGCAGGTGCGTCTCGACACCACGCTTGCCGGCGATCCGCATGCGCAGCAATCCACGCCGTCGCCGAACGAAAAGCCGATGCGCACACCGTGGACGAAGATCGACGACAACTTCTACGAAGCGCGCGGCTACACCTGGGCGCTGCGCGAGCAGCTCGAGGCGATGCGCATCGACTTCGCCTCGATCCTCGCCAGCAAGAACGCGACGGTGAGCCTCGAACAGATCATCCGAGAACTCGAGGAATCGCAGAAACCGCTCGGCAGCCCGATCGTGCTCAACGGCCGCCCGTTCGGTTTCTTCGCCAACCACTCGTTGGTCATGGCCAACTACATCTCGCGCGCGAACGCCGCGATCATCGACTTGCGCGAACTGCTCAAGCGCGGCTGATCCGCCGCGCGCGGCGCGACAAGCGCGGAGTGGCATGCCAAGATTCGCGCTTTCCACGCAAGCCGCGCGCCGCACGATGACGCCCGTTTTCCCCGCTTTCCCGTGGCGTCGCGACGATGCGCTGCCGCTGCTCGTCGCGTTCGCGCTGCTGTTGCCGATCGTGTTCCTGCTGCCGCCGCTGCCGATCGACGAGACGCGTTATCTCGCCGTCGCGTGGGAAATGCGCACGACCGGTGAATTCCTCGTCCCGCATCTCAACGGCGCGACGTATGCGCACAAGCCGCCGCTGCTGTTCTGGCTGATCAACCTCGGTTGGCTTTTCACCGGCGTGCACGCATGGACGGCGCGCGCGATGACGCTGCTGTGCTCGCTGGCGAGCCTCGTGCTCATGTATCGCCTCGCGTGGCGGTTGACCGCGTCCGCGTCGATCGCACGCTGGGCGACCTGGCTGCTGCTCGGTGCGATCTACTTCGGCCTGTTCGCCAACGCGATCATGTTCGACGTGCCGCTGACGACCTGCGTGCTCGTCGCGATGCATGGCGTGTGCGATCTCGTTGCCGGCCGCGCGTGGCGAGGCGTGCTCTTGACCGGCGTCGCGATCGGGCTCGGCATCCTTGTGAAGGGACCGGTGATGCTGCTCGACATCGCCTTCGTCGCACTGCTTGCGCCGTGGTGGAGCGAGGATCGTCTGCGGGGACGGCGCGTGCGCTACTTCGGCGCGTTCGCGCTCGCCGTGTTGCTCGGCGCGGCGATCGCGCTGGCGTGGGCGATTCCCGCGGCGATCCACGGCGGCGCGGAGTACGCGCGGGCGATCTTCCTCAACCAGACGTTCGACCGCATCAACGGCGTGAAGGGCACGAGTGCGCACGGACGGCCGCTGTGGTGGTACCTCGTCGTGTTCCCGGCAATGTTGTTGCCGTGGCCGCTGGCGATTCGCGGCGGCGTGGCCGCGTTGCGTGCGCGTCTGCGCGAACTGAAATCCGATGCGCTGGATTGGCGCTGGCCGGCCGCACTCGTCGACAACGCGTCGTCGCCGTTGCGATTCGCTTTCGCGTGGATCGTGCCGACCTTCGTCGTGTTTTCGATGGTCAGCGGCAAGCAGCCGCATTACCTGCTGCCGATGATCCCGGGCGTCGCGCTCGCGTTGGCGATCGGCCTCGATGCGTCGGCGCTGCGCATCCGCGTCGGCCTGCTCGGCATCGCACTTGCGCTGCTCGGCGTAGCCGTCGCGTGCGTGCGCATGCTCCCGCTCGGGCATGGCGCGCTCGCCTACGCGAGCGACATCTCGCCGTCGTGGGGCATCGTCGTCTTCGTGATCGGCGTGGCGCTTGTCGCGTGGCGCAAGCGCCTGATGCATCCGGCTGCGCCGGCGATCGCGATGCTCGCGCTGGCGCTCGTGGTCAAGCTCGCGTTGTTGCAAGGTCCCGGCGAACGCTACGACGTTTCGCCGATGGCGCAGCGCATCGCCGCGCTGCAGTCGAGCGGCCGTCCGGTCGCGCATCTGGGTTGGCATCACGGCGTGTTCGAGTTCGCCGGCCGTCTGCGCGAACCAGTGCCGGCGTTCGAGTCGTTGCCGGAGTTCGAGGCGTGGGCGCGCGCGCATCCCGATGCCTACGTCGCGACGTCCTATCGCCGCTTTCGCTTCCGCGCCGAGCCCGTGTTCACACAGCCGTTCCGCGGCGGCGAGGTGTCGCTATGGAAGGCCGCCGACGCGCTCGCATCCGGCATCGATCCGACGATCGCGCATCAGAAGGACGCGGACGAGGACACGTCCGACGAATGATCGCGCCGGACGTTTCGCCGTCGGCGCGCCGCCGAATGGCGACGTCAGTCCAGGCCGTCGCGGAAGATCAGGTCGCCGCCGCCGAGATCGTAGTCCCACAGGCCGCGGCCGTAGGTCGAGAACCGTGCCGTGCGCAGCGCCGCCACGTAGTCGACGTTCCAGTACGTGCTGTCCGGAGCGCCGGCACCGATGTCCACCCAGGCCGCGCCGACGCGGTCGTAGTAGTACGGGCCGACTTCCGTCGCGGCGAACAGGTGCGCGCCATCGGGCGAGATCGCCAGCGAATACACGAGCGTCGGCGGCAGGCCGGCGTCCATCGGTGCGAAGCTGGTGCCGTTGTCGGTGGATACGTACACGGAATGGCCGGAATAGCCGCTGCCGCAGACGTAGATCGTGTTCGCGCGCGACGGGTCGGGCACGATGGCATTGCCGTAGAAGAACTGGCCTTGCGGCAGCGTGGTCACGGTCTTCGTCCACGTCGCGAGCGGTGTGGCCGTGCGGAAGAAGCTGGCACTGCTCCCGCCGGTGTTGGCCATCGCGAAGAACGTCGATGGAGACTGCGGCGATGACGCCAGCGCGGCGACCTGGCCGCCGAAATCGTAGCTGCCTTCGCTGCTCGTGATCGCGCTGGACCATTGCAGCGCGCCGCTCCAGGTGAGCTTGACGACGTGGTTGCCCGTGCTCGACGTGCCGCCGCCGAGCCAGACCACGCTCGGGTTGGCCGGATCGGCCATCAACGGCGCGAGGAACAGTGCGCCGTGTATCGAGAAGGACCATTGCGGCAACACGCCGGCACTGCCGGCGGGTGACGGATCGAGCATCACTTGGTTCGGATAGACCATCCAGACGATGCCGCCGCCGTTGCTGCTGGTCAGGTGTCCCCAGTCGCCGCTCATCGGCTGCGTGTAGGAAGAAATCCCGCTCGACGCGCGCGGATTGCGCTGGTAACCCTGATCCTGCGCGCCGATCGAGATCGCGTACGGCGGCGCGCGTCCGGTGTAGCTGTCGTAATACTGCGACTGGCGCATGCCGGTCAGGGTGAGGTTGTGCGTCGTCGCCAGTCCGTCCGTGGATTCGTACAAACCGCCGTCGGTGCCGACGAAGAACACTTCGTTGCCGCCGGCATCCGCGAACGAGGTGATGAAATTGACGTCCGCATGCATCACGGTGGCGGGCGTTGTGTAGTACTGCGTCCAGTCGTTGACCGCGGTGAAGGTCAGGCCGCCGTCGGTGGAGCGGTACAGGTTCATGCCGCCGTAGAACACCAGGTTCGGATCGTGCAGCGACGTGCCCG
>JAKPAN010000057.1 GCA_029779475.1 Pseudomonadota bacterium | reverse complement strand
AGCGCCGGCAACGTCGAGGCGATGCGGCGGAGGTCGCTTGCGCCTGACAGCGCGCCCTCAATCTTGCCGAGCGGGCCGAGATTGCGCTCGATCCATTCGCGCACAACGGGTTCGGCGGTGCTCCAGATGTCGAGGTTGGGGTCGAAGCCGCGCGCGACGCCTTCCACCACCACCATGGTCTTTTGCAGCAGCAGCAGTTCGGGCCGCGTCTCCATGTCGAACAGGCTCGTCACCTCGAACAGAAGCGTCAGCAGCTTCGCCATCGAGATGTCCTGCGCGGTGCGATTGTGAATCGGCTCGCCGATAGCACGGATCGCCTGCGCGAAATTCTCGACCGAATGATGCGGCGGCACGTAGCCCGCCTCGAAATGCACTTCGGCGACGCGCAAGTAATTGCGCGTGATGAAGCCGTAGAGAATCTCGGCGAGGAAGCGCCGCTCGGGTCCACCGAGCCGCCCCATGATTCCGAAATCGACCGCGACGAGGCGTCCCGCGTCGTCCACGAACAGATTGCCGGGATGCATGTCGGCGTGGAAGAAGCCGTCGCGCAGCGACTGGCGCAGGAAGCTCTGGATCACCTTGCGGCCGAGATCGGGCAGATCGACCTGCGCGGCTTCGAGGCGCGCGCGATCGTTCAGCGCGATGCCGTCGATCCACTCCATCGTCAGCACGGAATGCGCCGTCTGATTCCAGTAGATTTGCGGCACGCGAAAATCGGGATCGTCGCGCGTGTTCTCTGCCATCTCGGAAAGCGCGGCGGCTTCAAGCCGCAGATCCATTTCCATCGCGACCGAGCGCGCGAGCGTGGAGACGACTTCCGTCAGGCGCAAGCGGCGCGCATCGGGCGACAGCGCTTCCATATGCTTCGCTGCGAACTGAAAGGCATCGAGATCGACCTTGAAGCTGCGCAGCACGTTCGGCCGCAGCACCTTCACCGCGACGACGCGGCGCTCGCCATCCGTCTCGATCTCGGCGCGATGCACCTGCGCGATGGAAGCCGCGGCAACAGAAGGGCCGAACGTCTT
>JAKPAN010000199.1 GCA_029779475.1 Pseudomonadota bacterium | reverse complement strand
GATGGCGCCGGAGCCGGTGCCGAGATCGGCGACGCGGTACGCGGCGTCGGCAGGCAGGCGTTCCAATGCGAGCTCGACAAGCAACTCCGTTTCCGGACGCGGGATCAGCACGGCCGGCGTCACCTGCAGATCGAACGTCCAGAAACCGCGATGCTCGACCAGATACGCGACCGGCTCGCCGCGTTCACGCGCGTCGACGAGACGCCCGAACGCCGCGACCTGCGACGCATCAGGCTCGTATTCCGGCCACGCGAACAGCCACGCACGCGTGCGACCCAGCACATGCGCGAGCAGCGTTTCCGCGTCCACGCGCGCCTCGTCGCCCGGCAACCGGCGCGTCGCCGCGTCGAGCAATTCGCGGACGCTCACGACGAACTCACGACGCAAGCAACCGCCACGCCTGCACCATGCAGGCGAGCAGGAATCCGGCGAGGACGAACAGGTAGCTGTAGCGCAGGTAGCGGTACTTGTGCCGCGCGAGGTAGATGCCGAGCGAGTACACGTCGTTGACCCACGTCGCGTACGGCGAACCGTCCGGCGTCAGCACGTGCGCCATTTCCTCGAGATAGCGATCGCGCGGCAGGCGCGCGAAGTGGCCGAAGAACAGCAGGTTGAAGCCCTGCGGCAGCGCGCCGCCGGCGTCGAGTTTCGGCGGTCGGTATTTCGGCAGCACGGCAAGGATCGCGAGGAGTTGCGCGACCATCGTGAAAGCGGCGAGCACGAGCGCGGATACGCGCAACTCCGGGTCGCCGAGTCGGCCGATGCACAACGTGAGCACGATCGACGACACGGTGATGATGATGTTGGCCTTGGTATCGGCCATGCTCGACAGCGCGACGTGGTGTTGCTGCGCGCTGCGCAGCAGGTTGTCGCCGGTATTGCGCTCCGGGATCCGCGCGTAGGCCGCTGCAGATGATGCGTTGTCGTCCATCGTCGCTCCGCTTCGAATCGGCCCGCCTCAAGTCGCGCCGATTCTAGCAAGCGCGCTTGCGGCCGCGGCGCGGCGGCGCGTATGTTGGGCCATTCCGCCAACATCGGAGGCGACATGGACTTCCTGCAATCGCCGCCCCTGCTGCGCAACACGTTCGACAGCGATGCGACCTTGCAGTCGTACATCGCCCGCGCACTGCCCGCGGACGTCGCGGGCGCAATCCGTCACGACCTTTTCGAACTCGGCGCGTACGCGGCGCAGGCTTGGCTCGACGCGCGTTCGCGCGCGCCGCAGACGCCGCAGCTCACGCAATGGAACGCGTGGGGCGAGCGCATCGACCGCATCGAGACGACGGCGACGTGGCAACGTGGCGCTGCGCTCACCGCACGCTACGGCTTCGTCGCGGCCGGCCACGAAGCTCACCTTGGCGCGTTAGCGCGCGTCGACCAATTCTTGCGCGTCTACCTCTACCACGTCGCCAGCGAATTCCACTCCTGCCCGCTCGCGATGAGCGATGGCGCGGCGACCGCGCTCGAAGCATCCGGCCATCGGGCGCTGTGCGAACGCGCGCTGCCGCATCTGCTCGCGCGCGACGCGACGCACCTGTGGTTGTCCGGGCAATGGATGACCGAAACCGCGGGCGGCTCCGACGTCGGCCATACGGGCACGATCGCGCGCCGCGACGCAGACGGCCGCTGGCGCCTGCACGGCCGCAAATGGTTCACGTCCGCCGTCGTCGGCGAGATGGCGTTGACACTCGCGCGGCCCGAAGGTGCCGGAGACGGCGCCGACGCGCTTGCGCTGTTCTACGTCGAAACATGCGACGCGAACGGCGCGTGGAACGGCATTCGCATCGACCGGCTCAAGGACAAGCTCGGCACGCGCGAGTTGCCGACCGCGGAAATCCATCTCGAGGGCGCACTCGCGCAGCCCGTCGGCGAACTCGCGCACGGCGTGCGCGCGATCGCGCCGATGCTCAACGTGACGCGCACCTGGAACGCGGTCTGCGCGGTGGCGACGATGCGGCGTTGCCTCGATCTCGCTTTCGACTACGCGCGGCGACGTCGCGCATTTGGTCGCGCGCTCGTCGAACAGCCGCTGCATCGCGCGACGCTTGCCGGCCTCGCCGCCGAATTCGAGGCCGCGTTCCAGCTCGTCTTCTTCGTCGCAGAATTGCTCGGCCGCTGCGAACACGGCGGCGATGCGGACGACAAGCGCCTGCTGCGCGTGCTGACGCCGCTCGCGAAACTGTGGACGGGCAAACTCGCCGTGCGCATCGCCTCGGAAACCTGCGAAGCGTTCGGCGGCGCGGGCTACATCGAGGACACCGGCATTCCGCAATTGTTGCGCGACGCGCAGGTGTTCCCGATCTGGGAAGGCACGACCAACGTACTCGCGCTCGACGCGCTGCGCGCGCTCGGCAAGGACGGTTTCGATTCACTTTCGGCGCGGTTGCAAGATCTTTGTCCGAACGGGACGGCGAGCGAAGCGCTGCGCACCACGCTCGCTGCGGCGCAATCGTGGTTTGCCGCGCATGCAGGCGACCGGGCCGCGCTCGAAGCCGGCGCACGCGGTTTCGCGGTCACGCTCGCGCGCTGCGCCGCGGCCGCCCTGCTCGCGCGCCACGCGGCGTGGGTGCGCGAACGCGGCGACGTGCGCACGGATGCCGCGTTGTCGATCTTCACCGGCCACGGTTTGTCGCGCCTCGACGCCACGCCGATGGACGCTGTCGCACGACTCATCGACAATGGCGCGCCCTGACGCGGCCGGCGCCGCGCATCGACGAGGATCGATATCCCCATGCAACACCTGACCATCGTCACCACTGGCGGCACCATCGACAAGATCTACTTCGACGACAAGTCGACGTTCCAGATCGGCGCGCCGCAGATCGGCGAAATCCTCGAAGCGCTCGGCGTCGCATTCTCGTTCGAAGTCGTCTCCGTGCTGCGCAAGGACAGCCTGCATCTCGACGAAGGCGACCGCGCGCTGGTGCGTGCGACGATCGAACGCCAGCCGCATCGCCACGTGCTCGTCACGCACGGCACCGACACGATGGTGGAAACCGCGCAGGCGCTGAACGGCATCGCGGACAAAGTCATCGTGCTCACCGGTGCGCTCAATCCGGCGTTGTTCAAAGGGTCGGATGCGGTGTTCAACATCGGCTGCGCGGTCGGCGCCGTGCAGACGCTGCCGGACGGCGTCTACATCGCGATGAACGGCCGCGTCTGGGATCCGTCGCGCGTGCGCAAGAACCGCGAGGCGAACCGCTTCGAGCCCGTGCAGTCCTGACCAATTTCGCGTTGGCGCGACGCGCGCCGCCTCCTGCGTCGCACGGCGACCGCGCACGATTTCGCACGATGCGCTGATTTCTTGTTCGCGAAATCCTTCCGATCGGAGCGGATTTTCCACGCACAAAAAAGCGGCCGGGTTCGCCCCGGCCGCTGGTGCTGGTGCTGGTGCTGGTTCGCGATCGTCCTTGATCGCATTGCATGGAATGCGCCGTCCGTGGCGCGGTGTCCTTACGGCGTGTAGCTCGGCGTCAGCGTCACGCCGCTGAACGTCGAGTACGCGCGCAGGCTGACGTGGTACGTGCCCGCCGTCGGCGCGGCGAACGTGCACGTCTCGCTGTTGCCCGTCAGGTACGGACGGCAGGTGTAGCTCGACGTGGTCGGGGCCGACCCCAGGCGCACGTACATGTCCGCATCGCCCGTGCCGCCCGAGATCGCGAACTTCAGGTTCGTCGCGCCCGTGGGCACCACCAGCGTGTAGTCCGACGTCCAGTTGCCCGTGCTCGCGGACAGGCCCGTGACGGCCACGCCATTGCTCAGCGTCGTGCCGCCGCCCGTGCCGCCACCCGTCGAGTAGCTGCCGGTCAGGCTCAGGCCGCTGAACGCGGAGTAGCCGTTGATCATCACGTAGTACGTGCCCGCCTGCGCGGTCGTGATCGAGCAGGTTTCGCTGTTGCCCGTGTTCCACGAGCGGCAGTCGTAGCTCGAGGTCGTCGGCGCGGAACCGAACTTCACGTACAGATCCGCGTCACCCGAGCCGCCCGAGGTCACGAACTTCAGGCCCGTGGCGCCGGCCGGAACGACCATCGTGTAGGCGAGCTGGCCATTCGTCGCGCCGGACAAGCCGGTCGCCGCGACGCCGTTCTGCAACACGTTGCCGCCGCCGCTGCTGCCGCCCGACACCGTGACCGAGCTGGTCTTGGTGTTGCTCGCGCCGCTGTTGTCGGTGACGGTCAGCGACACGCTGTACGTGCCGGCCGCCGCATACGTGTGGCTCGGGTTCGTCGACGTCGACGTGCTGCTGTCGCCGAAGTTCCACGAGCGCGACGCGATCGTACCGTCGCTGTCCGTCGACGTGTCCGTGAACGTCGCCGTCAGGCTGCTCGTCGTGCTGCTGAAGTTCGCTACGGGCGGGACGTTGGCGCTGCCGCCGCCGGCCGCCTGCACTGCCGCGTAGGCGTCGAGGATGCCCGCACCGCAGCCGCCCGAACACGCGCCCGGCAACGGGCGCGCCGTGCTGGTCAGAATGGTCTTGACCTGATCGGGCGTGAGGTTCGGGTTCTTCTGCATGACGAGCGCCGCGACCGCCGCGACGTGCGGCGTCGCCATCGACGTGCCTGCGTAGTACGCGTACGTCTCGGCGCTCGGCGTCGTCGTGCCGGAGTTGAGCGTGGACAGGATGTCGCCCGAACCGCCGCTGCCGTCGCCGCCCGGTGCCGAGATGACAATCGTCGAACCGTAGTTGGAGTACGACGCGCGGGCGCCGGCCTTGGTCGTCGCCGCGACGGAAACGACGTTGCTGCAATTGGCGGGCGAGGAATTGCTGACGTTCTGGTTTTCGTTGCCCGCGGCGACGACGAAAATCGCGCCGTTGGTGCGCGCGGTGTTGATCGCGCTCTGGAACGAACCGCAGGCGCCGCCGCCGCCGAGGCTGAGGTTGAGCACGCGGGCGGGATTCGCGTTCGCGGGCACGCCAGTCACGCTGCCGCCCGAGGACCAGACGATCGCATCGACGATGTCCGACACCGAGCCGCCGCATTTGCCGAGCACGCGCACCGGCACGACTTTCGCGCCGTAGGCGATGCCGGCGATGCCCTTGGCGTTGTTGGCGAGCGCGGCGATCGTGCCGGCGACGTGCGTGCCATGCCAGCTCGAATTCGAGGCCGGATAGCCCGAGCCGCATTCGTTGGCCGCATACCAGTCGCCTTCGTCGGCCGGATTCGAATCGCGCGCGTTGCCGTCGCGAGCGGCGCTTGCGGTACTGATGAAGTCGTAGCCGCCGACGATCTGTCCGGCGAGATCGCTGTGCGTGGTGATACCGGTGTCGATGACGGCAACCTTGATGCCCGCGCCCGGCGACGAGCCGGCCAGATCCCACGCCGCTGGCGCGTTGATGCCACCGGTCGCATTGGTGAGATCCCACTGGCTGCCGAAGTTGGTGTCGTTCGGCGTGAACAGCACGTGCATCACGCGATCCGGTTCGACGTAGGCGATGTTCGGGTTCTGCGCGAACGCGACCATGACGTTGCGCGCGAGGTCGCCCTTGCGCGCGAGTCGCGCCACGTCGCCCGTCACTTCGACGAGTTCGGCGCCGGTGCCGAGCGTGCGCACCGAACGCACGCTGGCGCCGGTCAGCG
>JAKPAN010000191.1 GCA_029779475.1 Pseudomonadota bacterium | reverse complement strand
GAAGACGATGGAGCTGTCGCCGCTCGGCCCGGTCGTCTTTGTCGATACGGCCGGTTTCGACGATGTCGGCGAACTCGGCGCGTTGCGCGTCGGCAAGTCGCGCGCCGTGCTCGAACGCGTCGATGTCGGCCTCGTCGTCGTCGGTGCGGAGGGCTTGGGGCCGTTCGAACACGAAATCATCGATGCCCTGCGCGACGCCGGAACGCCGCTGCTCGTCGTCTTCAACAAGTCCGATCTCGCGCGGCCCGCGGCGGAAACGCTGGCGCGCCTCGAAGAGGATGGCATCGACAGCGTGATCGCCGCGGCTGGTCGCGGCGACGGCATCGAACGCGTCAAGGAAGGCCTGTTCCGGCAGGTGCCGGACGCCTGCCTCGTCGACCCGCCGTTCGTCGGCGATCTCGTGTCGTCGGGCGATACGGTCGTTCTCGTCGTGCCGATCGATCTCGGCGCACCCAAGGGGCGCCTGATCCTGCCGCAGGTCCATGCGCTGCGCGACCTGCTCGACCACGACGCGCTGGCCCTGATCGTCAAGGAAAGCGAGCTCGCCGCTGCCCTGGCGCGGCTCAATACGCCGCCGCGGCTGGTCGTCTGCGATTCTCAAGTGGTGCAGCGCGTCGCCGCCGAGACACCACCGGAAATCCGCATGACGACCTTCTCCATCCTCATGGCGCGCATCAAGGGCGACATGCTCGGACTGGCCGCCGGCGCCGGGGCGCTATCGCGGCTCAAACCGGGCGACCGCGTGCTGATCGCCGAAGCCTGTACGCACCATCCGCGCGAAGACGACATCGGGTGCGTGAAGATCCCGCGCTGGCTCGCGCACTACGCCGGCGGTGCGCTCGATATCGATGTTCGCGCGGGGAAAGATTTTCCTGAAGACCTCACGCCTTACGCCCTCGTGGTGCAGTGCGGCGGCTGCACCGTCACGCGCAAGCAGATCCTCGTGCGCCAGTACCGCGCCGCGCGCCAGGGCGTACCGATGACCAACTACGGCATGGCCATCTCGGTGTCGCAGGGCGTCATCGAGCGCGCGCTGGAGTGTTTTCCGGCGGCGCTGGAGGCGTATCGGCGAGGAACGGTAAGCTCAGAATCGGTTTCCCGTTCGTGGTGAGCTTGTCGAACCATGAAC
>JAKPAN010000148.1 GCA_029779475.1 Pseudomonadota bacterium | reverse complement strand
GTCCAGCTCGCTCCCGCATCGAGCGAGCGGAAGACCTGCGTCGACGCGCTGCCCGCTTCGTAGAACGCGAACAGATACGGCGTCGGCGTCGCGCCCGTAGTCACGCCGCCGGCGAGGGTGACGTTGTCGCTGTCCGCCTGCGCCGGCGTGCCTGCGATCGTGGTCACCGTGGTCAGCGTGTTGTTCGTTTCGATGCGCTTGAGCACGTTGCCCGCAAGCAGGTAGACGAGTCCCGTGTTCTGGCCGATCGCGAACAACGCGGATTTCTCTTTGGTGCCGACGAAGCCGAGATCGGAAAACGTCGTGCCGCGGTCGTTCGAGACGATCAGGCGAGCCTGCCATCCGCCGCTCGGTCCGAAGTTGTAATCGCCGACCAGCGCGTAGATCTGGCTGCCGCCGGCATTGCGCGAGACCAGATACGTAGCCTCGTACCAGTTGTAGACCGAATAGCCCCCGGACTTCGTCCAGCTCGCGCCTTGATCGTCGGAGTAGAAGAAGCCGTATTGCGTGTCGTCGGCCGCGAGCCAGCGTTCCGTCGTGCCGGCGAGGCGGAGGAAATGCTGCATCCCGCCGAAGGGCTTGAGCTGCCGAGCATCGTTGAGCGGGTGCCAGTTCAGCGTGGCGCGCTGGCTGCGCCACAACTGCCCGCCGTGCGCGAATAGGGTCAGGCGATCGGTCGCGGCATCGTAGTCGACGCCGGAGACGCGGCCGGCGATGTTCCTCGCACCGCGTTCGTGCCATGTGCCTGCGGGCGCGGCGGCGAGATCGGGTGGCCTGTAACCGGCGCGCAGGCTCGCGAGCTGCTGTGCGTGCTCTTCAACGCGTCGTTCGCGCGTCTGCGCGTCGATCGCACGCCAATCCACGTCCGGCGCGTGCGCGTGCATGGCTTCCATCCATGCTTGGCGGCGCTGCTGGAAATCGTCCGACTCGCCGACTGCATCGCCGTCGATGGGGCGCGGCATCGGCGGTCGCGGGTCACGGCTGAATACAAACAACGTGGCGCCGCACAAGACCAGCACGGCAAGCCATCCCCGAAGCGTGCGCATGATGCTTCCCCTTGAAGAAACCGAATGCGCGGACAGTTTACATGCGAGCTTGCGAATGACCGCCATGACCCGCGGGAAGCCGCGCTGCGTCGGCCTCCCGGGTTGGTGATGGATGCGGCGGTGGCGTCTGCGACGTCCGACGTTCCGGGCGCGCGGCGATCAACGTGCTGTTTTTAGCCCGCGCTACCGTAGCGCGCGATGCCGGCTTCGATCTCGCGCTTGGCTTCTTCCGCGCCGGTCCAGCCTTCGACCTTGACCCACTTGCCCTTCTCAAGATCCTTGTAGTGCTCGAAGAAGTGGCCGATGCGCTCAAGCCAGTGCGGCGACACCTGTGCGATGTCGGTGATGTGCGCGTAGCCGGCGAAGGTCTTGGGGTGCGGCACGACGATGAGTTTTTCGTCGGCGCCGGCCTCGTCGGTCATGCGCAGCATGCCGACCGGAAGGCAGCGGATCACCGAGCCGGGCACGAGCGGCAGCGGCAGCACGACGAGCGCGTCGAGCGGATCGCCGTCGCCGCCAAGCGTCTGCGGCACGTAACCGTAGTTGCACGGGTAGCGCATCGGCGTCGACAGCACGCGGTCGACGAAGATCGCGCCGGTGGCCTTGTCGACTTCGTACTTGACCGGCTCGGCATCCTTGGGGATTTCGATGACGACGTTGACTTCGTCCGGCACCTTCGCGCCGGCGGTGACGTTTTCCAGGGCCACGATCGCTCCGCTATTCCAGTGGTATCCGCCGCATTCGCGCGGCGAATGGTTTCATGGGCATTCGCCGCGAAGGCGCGGCGGCATCTTGTTTCTGGGCGTTCGCCGCAGGGGCGCGGCGAACCGGGCGCGAAGGATAGTGCATGCGCCGCCGCCGCGCCCGCCGCGCGGACGTGCGCGGCGGGCGGGCGTTCACGTTTGGAGCGGTTTTTCTGGGCTCAGGGGGACGCCGTGGTGAGCTGTTTCCACAGGAACGAATAGCTCAGCGCGGTCATGAAGGAGGACTGGCGGTTGTCCGCCGCGGCGCCGTGGCCGCCTTCGCGGTTCTCGTAGAACCAGACGTTTTTGTAGCCCATTTCCTCCATGCGTGCGGCCATCTTGCGCGCCTGCACAGGGCCGACGCGATCGTCGCTGGTCGCGGTGTAGAACAGGATCGGCGGGTAGTCCTTGCCGGCGGCGACGTTTTGGTACGGAGAGAAGGTCTTGATCCAAGCCCACTCGTCGGCCTTGTCCGGATCGCCGTATTCCGCGATCCACGACGCACCGGCGGACAGATGCGTGTAGCGCTTCATGTCGAGCAGCGGCACGGCGCAGACGATCGCGCCGAAGCGGTCCGGATACTGCGTGAGCATGTTGCCCATGAGCAGGCCGCCGTTGCTGCCGCCCATCGCGCCCAAGTGCGCGCGCGAGGTGACGCCGCGATGCACGAGATCGTCGGCGACGGCGGCGAAATCCTCGTAGGCACGCAGGCGATTCGCCTTGAGCGCGGCCTGATGCCAGCGCGGACCATATTCGCCGCCGCCGCGGATATTGGCGAGCACGTAGACGCCGCCGCGCGCGAGCCATTCCTTGCCGATCGTGCCGCTGTACTTGGGTTGCAGCGAGACTTCGAAGCCACCGTAGCCGTAGAGCAGGGTCGGATTCGAGCCGTCGAGCTTGATGTCCTTCGCGGCGAGCTGGAAATACGGCACGCGCGTGCCGTCCTTCGAGGTCGCGAAGAACTGCTGCGCCTGGTACGCGCCCGCGTCGAAGAACACCGGGCCGCGCTTGAGCACCTGCGCCTTGCCGTGGCCGAGCGTGCCGTAAGCGAGCGTGTCGGGTTCGAGGAAGCTGCTGACGGTAAGGAAGTAGCTGTCGTCCTTGTCGTCATCGACGGCGGAGGCGACGACCGTGCTCAGCGCAGGCGCGCCGGCGAGCGGTTCGCGTTTCCAGTTGCCATGCGCGGACGGCGTGAGCACTTCCTGCCGGCTGGCGACGTTGTCGAGCAGATTGAGGATGAGGTGGTGGCGCGTCCACGACGCGCTTTCCAGCGATGTCGTGTCGGTCGGCGCGAACAACGTGACGAGATCGCGCTGGCCGGCCATGAAGTCGTCGAACTTCGCGGCGAGCAGCGCGCCGGAGGGATACGTTTTCCCATCGACCGTCCATGCATTGCGCAGATGGATCGTCAGCCATTCGCGGTGCGCATC
The DNA here is from genome assembly GCA_029779475.1 of Pseudomonadota bacterium. Taxonomy (GTDB): domain Bacteria; phylum Pseudomonadota; class Gammaproteobacteria; order Xanthomonadales; family Rhodanobacteraceae; genus Dokdonella_A. The sequence continues at coordinate 8,382 of JAKPAN010000148.1, read as the reverse complement.
GACGTTCGCGTCGAGCGGCACGTCGATCTTGACGAGCTGGCCGTCCTTGCCGCGCACGAAGGTTTCGCTGGTGTAGAAATCGATTGCACGCTGCACGAAGTCGCGTTCGAATCCGGCCGTGAGGTCGCGTGATGCGCTGACGGCGAGATCGTCTTCCTTGGCCTCGTACACCGTCGTCGCGTCGGACAGCGGCGTGCCGCGGCGCCATTCCTTGACGATGCGCGCGTAGCTCGATTTTGTCATCGAGCCGGGGCCGAAATCGGTGGCGACGTAGATGCGGTTCTCGTCGATCCACGCGACTTGCGTCTTCGCCTCCGGCAATTGGAAGCCGCCTTTCACGAACGCCTTGTCGTGCAGGTCGAACTCGCGCACGACGTTGGCGTCGCCGCCGCCCGGTGACAGCGACACGAGGCAACGGCGATCCGCGGGCTTGAGGCATTGTGCGCCGTGCCAAACCCAGCTCTTGCCCTCGGCCTTGCCGAGCGCGTCGAGGTCGATCACGGTTTCCCAGTTCGGCTTGTCCTTGCGGTACTCGGCCAGCGTGGTGCGCCGCCAGACGCCGCGCGGATGATCCTTGTCCTTCCAGAAGTTGTAGTAGCGGTCGCCGATCTTGCTGACGAAAGGAATCTTCGCGTCCGAGTCGAGGATGCCGAGGATCGCCTCGCGCGCCTTCCCGAACGCCGGCGTGTCCGCGAAATCGGCCTGGGTGCGCGCGTTCTGGGTCTCGACCCACGCCAACGGTTTCTCGCCGTGGATGTCTTCGAGCCAGAGGTAAGGGTCTTCGGACACGGCGGTTTCCTTGGCGGGCGCGGCGACGGGCGCCGCCGGCTTGTGGGCCGCGGGCGCGCAGGCGGCCAGCAGCGTCGCCGACATCGCGGCAATGCAGGGGAAAAGGGCTGTTTTCATGGCGGAACTCCCGGGAGGTGCGTCATCTAGCCTTGCGGGTCGGGTTTTGTCCAGCAACGCGCTTGCTGCCTTCTCAACCGCATCCGCGTTGAGTTGGCAATCATCCAACTCGTCGTACGAAAGATGTCGTTGACAAACGCTGGCGCATGACTATGATCAATTCGCCAGCTCTGTCATTTCACTCCCGCGGCGGGTTTGCAAGGAGACATCCATGAAGATGCAATCGATTGCCGTAGTACTCCTCTCCGTCATCGCACAATGTGCGTTCGCAGCCAAGACCGAGCCGCCGCTCAGGGCGGCCAACAAGATGGAATTCGAGACGGTGACCCGTCAAATCCGCGCCGAGATGCAGCCGGAAGGTCGCTTCGGAAAATTGAACGAGCACGAGCGGGAAGGCGTCGACGGCGGCCTCAAGGAGATGTCCGGACTGTTCGACAGGACGCCAGAAGTCGCGAACATGAGCGACGCCGACAAGCGCGCGATGTTCAATATCCAGGAAGCGGTCAATGCGACGCTGCTCAGGAACGATGGCGACCGCCTCATCTGCAAGAGGGAGATGCGCAGCGGCACTCATTTCCCGTCCACGACCTGCAGGACAGCGCGCGAAATCGAGAGTGATCGTCGAGGTGCGCAGGATTGGGCACAAAGAAACATGCAGTTACCCAACGACTTGCGCGGCAATTGAACGATCCGACAGCAGAAAGGGTTGCCTTTGCCGCGCGATCAATCGAATTGATGACTTTCGGGTGTGTTTCGCGGCCGTTTTTCAACTGACCATCACACGAATCCAACTGTAAGGAAGTTTTACCCATGAAGCTGGGTCTTTACCTGTCGCCCCTGTTGTTCGCCATCGCTCAATGCGCCTTCGCCGCCAAGACCGAGGCGCCGTTGCAACTCAAGAGCAAGACCGATTTTGATACCACCGTTGCGCACGTCCGAGCGGAAATGAAGCCGGATGGCCGCTTCGGAAAGCTGTCCGACAGCGAACGCGAAAGCGTCGAGGGCGATCTCAAGGCCATGAGCGCATTGTTCGACAAGACGCCCGAGATCTCGGCCATGAGCGCCGACGACAAGCGCGCACTGTTCAACGCGCAGGAAGCGGCCAACGCGACCCTGCTCAAGCGCGACGGCGATCGCCTGATCTGCACGAAGGAAATGCGCAGCGGCACTCACTTCCCGGTCACGAACTGCCGGACCGCTCGAGATATCGAGAAGCAGCGCAACGACTCTCAGGAAGTCATGCGCCGCAACCAGAGCCAGCAGAACATGATGAAGGGCGGTTAGGCCTCGCGAAGTCGCGGTATATTGGACAGACAGAACCCTCGGAGGCCGCCATGACGCGCACAGACGTCTCGCCACGCCCGACCGATGCCGAACTCGGCATCCTCAACGTCCTCTGGGAACGCGGGCCGAGTACGGTTCGTGATGTCCACGAGGCGTTGTATCGCGACGAAGGCGCCGGCTACACGACGGCGCTGAAGCTGATGCAGATCATGCACGCCAAGGGACTTGTCCTGCGCGACGATTCCGAACGCGCGCATGTGTTCCGTGCGGCGGTCAGCCGCGAGCGCACGCAGAAGCGTTTCGTCGCCGAGATGGTGCAGCGCGTGTTCAACGGTTCGCCGTCGCAGCTCGTGCTGCAGGCGCTGGGCGGCCGCGCCAAGGCCACCCGCGAGGAACTCGACGAGATCCGTGCGTTGCTCGACCGCATCGAAGGGAACTGACATGCAAACGATGGTGCCGTGGATCGATGCAATCGGCTGGACGTTGCTGCATTTCGTCTGGCAGGGGCTGCTCGTCGGAGCGGGATACGCCGCGGTGCGCGCGCTGATCCCGAAGCACGCCAGCGAGGCGCGTTATGCGGCCGGGCTCGTCGCGCTGGCGCTGCTCGCGCTGGCGCCCGCGATCACGCTGGTCGCGTTGTGGCCGTCCGCGGACACGGCATTCGAGGACGTCGCCGCGACATCGCCGGCGGCCTTCGCCAGCGGCTTGGTTCGCGTCGGCAGAGGTTGGAACGACGTGATCGCCACGGCATTGCCGTGGCTGGTCGTGGCTTGGGTTGCTGGCGTCTGCCTGTTCGCGGCGCGCGCGTTGCGCCAGTGGCAGCGACTCGACCGCGTTGTGCGCCGCTGGGCGGAATCGCAGCCGCACATCGACGCGATGGTCGCCGCGATCATGGCGCGTTTCGATTTCCGCCATCGCGTGCGCGCGCTCGTCAGCGATCGCATCGACACGCCGATGCTGGTCGGCTGGTTCAAACCCGTGATCTTGCTGCCGGCGGCCGTCGTGCTCGGTTTTCCGCGGCAGCAGATCGAATTGATCCTCGCCCATGAGCTGGGCCATCTGCGCCGCCACGACCATCTGGTCAATCTCGTGCAGACGGTGATCGAAACCGTGCTGTTCTATCACCCCGTCGTGCACTGGATTTCGCGCGAAGTGCGCAACGAGCGCGAGCTGTGCTGCGACCATCTCGTGCTGCGCACGATGCAAGGCGAACCGCGCGAATACGCGCGCACGCTTGCTGCGCTCGAGGAACTGCGCGTCGCGTCTCCGCTGGCGCTCGCGGCGAGCGGCGGCGAATTGCTCGAACGCGTGCGCCGCATCGTCGGCGTCGCGTCTCCGCACATCATCGTCGAAGGTCGTTCGTCGGGGCGCTGGCTGCTCGTCGCCGGTGGCATCGCGTTGGCGTGGATGTTCGCGCAGCGCATCGATCGCGCCGATCCGGGCGCGTTCGTTTTCGCGACACCGGCCGCCGACTGGGTTCAGATGCAGCCGTCGCCGGCGCCGTCGATTGTGGCGTCGATCGCTCCGCAGAAGCTGGCGAAGTGGCATGCGCCGAACATCACGGTGGCGCCGGTGGAGCAGGCTAAGGTTGCCGCCGCGCCTGCCGCCGCAGAGATGGTCGCTGAACGTATCGCTGCGCCGCCTGTCGCGACAGCGGCGCCCGATCCTGTCGTCACGGCGCCGGTTGCGGTGGCTGCCGTGTCTCCGTCCATCGCCACGCCGGTCGCGAAGGCGACGCCCGAACCTGCGGCTGCCAAGCCCGCACATCCCGTCAAGCCCGTGCCCGTCCACACCGTCGCGCCGGAATTCCCGGGTTACGCGCGGCTCGAGCGCGTCAACGTGGACGCGAGCTTCACGATCGCGGCCGACGGTTCCGTGCGTGACATCCGTTTGCAGGGTCGTGCCGACGACGCATTCAAGCGCGAAGCCGAGCGTGCGCTGCGGCAGTGGCGTTTCGATCCCGCGAGCCTGCCGGCGAATCACGGGCTGAGGTATTCGCAAACCTTCGTCTTCGCGCCGCCGGTCGAGAGTTCGTCGCGCGAGGGTTGTGTACGCCAGACGGGTTCGATGGTGTGCCGCCAAGCCGTTGATGAGGGCATCGTCGGGGCGTCGGAATAAGCGCCGTCACAGCTTTTAACGCCGCCATCAGCGTGTTTTAACGGCTTCTTAATTCAGGCGAACCTATATTTCGCCCCACTGTAGTCCTGCTCGACACTCCTAAGTCAGGTCATGTGACTGGCAGATTACGGTAATCGGGGCAGTAGCTTTTTGACCCAAGCGAGGTGTGTTCCCCCAATGACACCTCCTTGGGTCATTTTCTTGTGCGGTCGTCCGTGACCGCTGCTTCGATTCAGCTTGTCGAAGCGTCCGTCGCGTGGCTTTTCCGGGTGAGTCCAAAAGCGGCCATACATGGCCGCACTCTTCACCAGAAGCACGCTCCATCCGCGACGTCGTCGATCGGTCAGTCGAAGCAAGCCCTGATTGCGGCTTTTCCGATTGACCTCGAAAGCCTCCCGATCGCAGCGCCGCGGTTGGACTTCCCCGATTCGTCCACATTTCCAGCGGAACTTCCTTCGCGTCACCATGCTCGCATCGGCGGCGTCCCGCGTTAGAGTAGACCCATGCGCATTCTCGTCATTGAAGACAACAGCGACATCGCCGCGAACATCGGCGATTTCCTTGCCGACAAGGGCCACGTCGTCGATTTCGCCGGCGACGGCGTCACCGGCCTGCATCTGGCCGTCGTCAACGAGTTCGACGTCATCGTGCTCGACCTCGGCTTGCCCGGCATGGACGGCCTCGAGGTCTGCCGCAAGCTGCGCCAGGAAGCGAAGAAGCAGACGCCCGTGCTCATGCTCACGGCGCGCGACAACCTCGACGCCAAGCTCACCGGCTTCGACTCCGGCGCCGACGACTACATGGTCAAGCCGTTCGCGTTGCAGGAACTCTCCGCGCGGCTGGAAGTGCTCGGCCGCCGCGGCAAGGGCAACAAGAGCCGCTTGCTGCAACTGGCCGACCTTACCTACAACCTCGACACGCTCACGATCAATCGCGCCGGCAAGCAGATCACGCTCAACCCGATCGGCCTCAAGCTGCTGCAATCGCTGATGGAAGCCTCGCCGTCCGTCGTCACGCGGCAGGAACTGGAAACGCGCGTCTGGGGCGAGGAACTGCCCGACAGCGATTCCCTGCGCGTCCATATCCACGGCCTGCGAGCGCAGATCGACAAGCCCTTCGAAAAGCCGCTGATCCAGACGCGTCACGGCATCGGCTACCGCATGGTCGATCCGGATGCGCTACCGGCGTAGGCTCCGCTCCCGCATCATCATCTCGTTCGCGCTGTTCGGCCTTGGCCTGACGGCGCTGTTCGCGGCTGCGACGATCTACATGCGCACGCGCCTCGAGGACCAGCTCGTCAATTCGATGCTCGAACGCGAGCTGCGCCATTTCGTCGATTTCAAGCGCGACAACCCGGCGCCCGACGCGCAGTTCCCGATGTCGCTGATCCAGTTCACGATCGTCCGCGCCGGTCGCACGGCGACCGTCCCACTGGCCTGGCAGAAGTTTGACGAAGGCGTCTACGAAATCGAGGACATCGGTCGCGAAGGCAAGCTGCGGCCGTTCAAGCTCGTGGTCTACAAGGACGCCGACTACTGGGCTTATCTCTGGTACGACGTGAGCACGCAGAAGCTCGGCGAGCGCCAGCTGATCGTGGCCATTGCCGCGGCGGTGTGTGCGTTCGCGCTGCTCTCGCTGCTCATTGGTTTCTGGCTGTCGGCGCGCGTGATGAGCCCGGTTGCCGACCTCGCGCGACGCGTGCGCGCGATGAGCCGCAGCGGCAAACCCGAGCTTTTGCGCTCGCACTTTGCGAGTGACGAAGTCGGCCAGCTTGCCGAGGCGCTCGACGACTATTCGACGCGCCTCACCGAAATGGTCCAGCGCGACCGCGAGTTCAACGCCGACGTCAGCCACGAACTGCGCACGCCGCTCGCCGTCATCGCGAGCACGACCGAATTGCTGCAAGCTTCGCCCGACCTCGCCGATAAGCCGCGTGAACGTCTCAAGCGCATCGAACGCGCCGTGCGCCAATGCAGCGAACTCATCGACGCGCTGCTGCTGCTGTCGCGCCGCGAACGCCAGGCGCCGACCGACGGCGAGACGACCGACGTCGTGAAAGTCGTCGAGCAGGTCGTCGATTCGCAGCGCCCGCACATCGGCAGCAAACCGGTCGAAGTGCGCGTCGACATCGACGAACCGCTCGCGGTGCCGGCGCCGTCGTCGGTTGTTTCCGTCGCGCTCAGCAACCTCGTCGGCAACGCGTTCAAGTACACGCCGGCGGGCGAAGTCATCATCACCGTCGGCCACGGCCGCGTCAGCGTCGAGGACACCGGCCCCGGCATCGCGCCGGAAGACGCCGAGAAATTGTTCGAGCGCGGCGTGCGCGGCACCAAGGTCGGCAAGGGCGGCGGCCTCGGTCTCGCCATCGTGCGCCGCCTGTGCGAACTCTACGGCTGGAAGGTCTCGCTCGCGCCGCGGCCGCAGGGCGGGGCGACGGCGACGCTGGAATTCGCGCCGCCGCGTTAAGCAGGCCATCGGCTCGCGCGAAACGCTCGTTCGGGTTTCCAGCTCGGTTTTGCGTAATCGAGATGGCAACCGTGCGGCATCGTCGCCGCGCGTCGACGCAATGGCTCGGGGGAGTACGCCATGTTCGATTCGATTTCGTCCGCAGGCATGTCCATGCGCCGCAAGCCGCTCGCGGCCTGCCTCGCGGCGATGTTCTGCCTGACCGCACCCGCCGCGGCTGTCGCCGCGACCACCTGGACGGTGAACACCTGCGACGAGACCAACGTCGGCAGCGGCACGACCGGCACGCTGCGCTACGCGGCGGCGAACGCGGTCAGCGGCGACACGATCGACCTGTCGACCCTGGCGTGCAGCACGATTTCGCTGACGACCGGAGGCGGCGGCGTCGTTCTGCTCGCGCAGTCCGATATCACCCTGAAGGGTCCCGGCAAGGATGCCCTGAGCATCGACGGCAATCACCAAAGCCGCGTTTTGCGCCACACAGGCAACGGTACGCTGAGTGTGAACAATCTCACCGTGTCACACGGCTATTTCCAGGCCAGCTCAGGGCAGTCCGCTTACGGTGGCTGCATCTTGTCGAATGGATCGGTGAGCCTGTCAACCGCGCGCGTGCGTTCCTGTTCGGCCATCGCCGGCGGCTTGGGCGGGCGTGCGAAAGGGGGCGGCATCTTCGCCACCAACGACGTTGCCTTGTTCAAGTACAGTGAGGTTTCCGACAATATCCTGTCGACGGCCGACACCTTCGATTTCACCTATGGCGGTGGCGTCTTCGCGCAACGGGACTTGGCCGTCGGAAGCAGCACGATCAGCGGCAATCACGCGCATTTCGGCGGTGGCGCTCGCGTGTTCGGCAGCACAATCATCACGGCCTCGACCATTTCCGGAAATACCGCTGTCAGGGCTGGCGGCGTCTACGCGCGCAACCTGAGCACCAGCAAGGACAACACCTTCGCGCTGGTCAACAGCACGATTTCCGGCAATTCCGCGAACGCCGACATCGGCGGCGCATGGACGAATGCCGGCGTCGTCGACATCAAAAACTCCACCGTCGCGTTCAATACAGCCGGCGCGGCCAAAAGCGGTTCCCGATACTACGCGGCCGGCTTCAACGTCGACGACATCGGCGCCTACTACACCGACATCAATCACTACGAGTTCAAGGTAGTCACGCTGCAAAGCTCGGTGTTTTCGAACAACGTCGCCGGCATCGGCACGGCGGTCGCGGACGATGTCGGCATCACCCGTTTTTCGAACCTGAATCTGGTGCCGGTCAACGGCGAGAAGAATCTCGTGTTCGGCAACGCCGACCCCTGGCTCACCTTGCCCGCATCGACTGTGACTCTTGGCGTGTGCCCGCGGCTCGGCCCGCTGCGCAACAACGGCGGCCCAACCAAAACGCATGCGCTGCTCGCGGGCAGCCCTGCCATCGATCAGGGCAACAATACCGTGCCGTTTACCAGCGACCAACGCGGTCCGCCGTTTGCGCGCGTGTCCGGCGCGGCTGCCGACATCGGCGCTTACGAGGTGCAGCAGGGCGGCAACGACGTCGTTTTCAGCGACGGATTCGACGGGCCGCCGACCTGTCCTTAGCGGGTGCGAAGCCGCCTG
>JAKPAN010000141.1 GCA_029779475.1 Pseudomonadota bacterium | reverse complement strand
ACGCCGGGATCGGAGCGGTCGAGCAATTCGTTGAGCGCGAGCAGCGCGGCGAGTTCGTCGCTGGTCAGCCACAGGCCGGGCAGTTCGAAACGGTCGCCTTCGCCGTCGGCGTAGCGGAACGTGGCTTCGTCGCCCTCGCCGCCTTCGATCGGCGCGCCGAGCGCATCGCGCAGGAAGGCGATATCGCGGTAGACGGTCGCGCGCGAGCAGCCGAGTTCGTCCTTGATCTGCGCGAACGCGACCGGGTAGCGCGCGGACTTGAGGATGCGGTGCAGGGTCAGGATGCGTTCGTAACGATCCACGCGATGTCCTTTGCAGGGGCGTCTTTGCGTATGTGCGAAGGATACGCCGCGTCCGGGCGGCGTAGCACAATCGTACCGTTCACATCGCTCACTCGACTCGATGGAGATCCCCATGCGTCATCCGATGTTGTCCGTTTGCATGTCCGTTGCTGCTTTCGCATCGTCGCTGGCCACAGCCGCGCCGAAGGACGAATTGCACGACGCGTTCGTCAAATTCCTCGCCGCGCGCAGCTTCCACGCCGAAACGGCCAACGCAAAAACCGGCGAGGCGCTCAGTTCGATGGATTTCGTCGCGCCCGATCGTTACCGCGTGCATCCGGCGAAAGGGCCGGCGCAGGTCATCGTCGGCGACACGATCTACATGGACTTGGACGGAAAGCTCACGCCGATGCCCGTGCCGGGCATGGCGAAGATGGTCGCGCAATACCGCAACGGGGCTTTCGTGAAGGAAATCGAGAGCGGCATGAGCGTGCAGGCATTGCCCGACGACAGCGTCGATGGCGAGCCGGCGAAGGTCTACGCGTACACCGTCTCGCAGCCGGTGAAGGCCGACGCGAAGGCATGGGTCTCGACGAAGAGCGGCTTGCCGATCCAGGTCGAATCGTCGGGCAGTTTCATGGGCCATGCCTCGACGACGCGCGTGCGGTATTCGCGCTTCGACGACGCCTCGATACGCGTCGACGCGCCGAACTGAGGCCGGCGCCGCGCCGGGCTGCGGCGCAGCGCTGTCATCCGCTACCATGCGGCGCGATGCCAGTCGTGCCGAAGGTTCCATTGCTTGTCCGCTTCGCGGCCATCGCTCCGCAGCATGGCCGCGCCGCCACGCGTGAGCACGTGATGCGCGTGGAGTCGCGCGCATGAGCTTCGACGCCTGGCTCACGCTCGTCCTCGTCGTCGCCGCGATCGCGCTGTTTGCGAGCGAGAAGCTGCGCGTCGATCTCGTCGCGCTGATCGTGCTCGTGCTGCTCGTCGTGTTCGGGCTGGTCACGCCGGTCGAAGCGCTGGCCGGTTTCAGCAACGAGGCGACGGTGACGGTCGCGGCGATGTTCGCGCTGAGCCTCGGCATCGAGCGCTCGGGCGCGCTCGATCCCCTCGGGCGATTGCTCTCGCGCATCCGCCAGCCGTGGCTGCTCACGCTCGCGCTCATGCTCGCGATCGCGCCGATGGGTGCGTTCATCAAGAACATCGCGCTCGTCGCGACCTTCCTGCCGCTGGCCTTGCGCGTGTGCGCACGCACGCGCACGCCGCCGGGACGCGTGCTCATGCCGATGGCCTATGCGGCGCAGATGGGCGGCGTGTGCACGCTGATCGGCACGTCGTCGAACCTGCTCGCCGACAGCCTTGCGCGCAAGCACGGGCTTTCCGGTTTCGGCGTGTTCGAATTCACCCAGCTTGGCGTCCTGCTCGCGATCGCCGGCATCATCTACCTGATGCTGGTCGGGCGCTGGCTGCTGCCGCGGCGCATCGACGTGAACCTGCCCATCGAGGCCGAACTCGGCAACTACGTCACCGAATTGCGCATCAAGCCGGGCTCGCCGCTGGTCGGCCAGACGATCGCCGATGCGCGCCTCGGCGAGGCGTACGGCGTCTATCCGCTCGAACTGCTGCGCGGCGAACAACATTTGTGGTCGCCGCGCGAACAGGCGCTGGAAGCGGGCGACGTGCTGCTCGTGCGCGGCGAATGGGAGCGCATCGAGGACATGCGCGTGCGCGCCGATGTCGAACTCGATCCCGAAAACCGCTACGGCCCCGACCACGGCAAGGCACGCACGCTGGTCGAGGCGATGGTGCGGCCGGATTCGCCGATCGAAGGCCGCACGCTCGGCGAACTCAACCTGCAGCGCGCGCACGACGCGACCGTGCTCGCGATCCGCCGCCGCGGCCAGGTGTTGCGCGAAGCATTGCGCGACACGCGCCTCGTCGCCGGCGACGTGTTGTTGCTGCTGACCGGCAACGACGTCGCCGCGATGCGTGCCGACGACCGCTTCGTCGTGCTCAGCGAACGCGAGGACACGCGCCGCACGCCGCGCCGCGCCTTCGCCGCGCTGGCGATCATGGCCGGCGTCGTCGTCGTCTCCGGCCTGCATTGGCTGCCGATTCCCATCGCCGCGATCGCGGGCGCGGTCGGCATGGCGATCGCGGGTTGTTACGGGCGGCGCGATCTCTACGAAGGCATCGACTGGAAGATCATCGTGCTGCTCGCGGCGATCCTGCCGCTCGGCACCGCGATCGAGAACAGCGGGCTGTCGCAAACGCTCGTCGACGCCGGCATGCACCTCGTCGGTTCGCACGGCCCGCTCGCCGCGCTGCTCATGGTCTACCTGCTCACCGCGCTGCTCACCGAGCTCATGGGCCACAACCCGTCGGTCGTGCTCATGGTCGGCATTGCCGTGTCGGTCGCGCATGCGGCGCACGCCGATCCGCGGCCGTTCGTCGTCGCCGTCGCGTTCGCCGCGGCGACCTCGTTCGCGACGCCGGTCGGCTATCCGACCAACACGATGGTCTACTACGCGGGCGGCTATCGCTTCACCGACTTCATGAAGGTCGGCATCCCGCTCATCGCGCTCTTCTGCGCGCTGTCGATGCTCGTCATTCCGCGCATCTGGCCCTTGCAGTGACGCATCGCGCTCGGCGCGTGGGCTCGTCACGTTTATTCACGGCTTTGCGATAACTCCGTTCATCCCGAATTTAGCGCGGCCACCTACCATGGCGCGCCGTATCGTTTCCAGAACGGATTTTTTACATTTATCCACGTTTATAAAGAAGGAAGAACGATGAACACGAAAGCATTGCTTTGCGCGGCGCTGCTCGCCGCGTTGCCGGTCGCGGCGCTGGCCGACGACGCGTCCACCACCAACGACGGCGGTTGGTCGGGTTCGGGCGAAGCCGGTTTCGCGGCCGCGCGCGGCAACGCGAAGTCCGAGAACCTCAACGCCAAGCTGACGTTCAAGAAAGAGGACGACCAGTGGAAGGACATGTTCTACCTGACGGCGCTGCGCTCGAAGGGTGAGGTCACGTCCTATGTTCCTGGCGGCAACGACACCGTTCTGGCTGTCAAGAACTACGACACCACCGCGAACCGCTACGAAGCGGGCGCGTCGGTCGGCTACAAGTTCGACGAACGCAGCTACCTCGTCGGCGCGCTGCGCTACGAGAACGACGACTTCTCGCCGTACGAATACCAGGCCGTCGCGTCGATCGGTTACGGCTACACGGTGCTGAAGACGTCGAGCGACGAGTTCTCGGTCGAAGTCGGCCCCGGCTACAAGCGCTACCAGTTGAACGACGTGATCGGACCGGAGAAAGATCCGCTCACCGGTCTGGGTGTCGTGCACAAGTTCGGCTCAGAAGGCGAAGTCATCGGCCGCGGCCTGCTCGCGTACAAGCACAACTTCACCGACACCACGGCGTTCGTCGACACCTTGCTCGTGGAAGCGGGCAGCGACAACACCTTCGTGCAGAACGACGCGGGTCTCGCCGTCTCGATCAACAAGGCGTTCGCGCTGAAGCTGAGCTACCAGATCCGCCACAATACCGACGTGCTGCCGGGCACGAAGAAGACCGACCAGTTGATGACGACGAACCTCGTCTACAACTTCGGCGGTTGATTGGAACGAGGTGATGGATTGAAAAGGGCGCCGCGAGGCGCCCTTTTTCATTTCACCATGACTCCAGCACCGAACTTCGCTGGACTACGCCGAAGCCCGATACAGCAGGTTTATCAATAACTTAGGCGAGTCCAACATATGCCGGTGCTTTCCGAAACCTGACCCGGCTTCCCCTCTGATGGCCCCTACATGGCTCTTGGGAATCGGGTCTTTCCGAGGAGTCATCGTGGCAAAACTCAAGCTCACCAAGTCCGCAGTCGATGCGGCACAACCCCAGGCGCAGGCCGTCGAACTCCGGGACACGCTGGTGCCCGGCTTCCTGTGCAAGGTTACACCAGCGGGCCGCAAGGTGTTCATGCTCCAGTACCGCACGAACGCTGGCGAGCGGCGCAAGCCCGCCCTGGGCCTGTACGGGGAACTGACCGTCGAGCAGGCCCGCTCGCTGGCCCAGGAATGGCTGGCCGAGGTGCGCCGGGGCGGCGACCCCAGCGCGGCCAAGGCCGCCGCCCGTTCAGCCCCCACGGTCAAGGAGCTGTGTACCAAGTTCATGGAGGATTACTCCAAGCAGCGCAACAAGCCCAGCACCCAGCGCGGGTATCAGGCCGTCATCGACCGCTGCATCGTTCCGATGCTGGGCCGTTTGAAGGTCCAGGACGTGAAGCGCCCGGACGTGGCCACGGCGATGAAGAAGATGGCGCACAAGCCGGCCGAGGCCAACCGTGCTTTCAGCGTGATGCGCAAGATGTTCAACCTGGCCGAGGTGTGGGGCCACCGGCCTGACGGCACCAACCCCTGCCGCCACGTCCCGATGTACCCCAACGGCAAGGCCACCCACCTCATCAGCGACGAGGACATGGGCAAGCTGTTTCGGCGACTGGAGCACATCGAAGCCGAGGGTCTGGAGAACTACGTCATCCCGCTGGCGATCCGCCTTCAATTCGAGTTCGCCGGCCGCCGCTCCGAAATCGTGACGCTCCGATGGGATTGGGTGGACCTGGACAACCGCCGCGTGGTCTGGCCGGACAGCAAGACGGGCGGCATGTCCAAGCCCATGAGCGAGGAAGCCTTTCGGCTGCTCTCGACGGCGCCACGGCACGAAGGTATTCCCTACGTGCTGCCGTCGCCGAACCATCCCGGCAAGCACCTGACCTCTGGCGAGTATTACGGCGGCTGGAGCCGTGCGCTCAAGGCGGCGGGTGCCACGCATGTCGGCACGCATGGCATCCGCCACCGCTCCGCGCCGCGAGAACTGCCCTTACGTGCTGCCGTCGCCGCGTCACCCGAACCGGCACCTGAGCGATGGCGAGTATTACAACGGCTGGAGCCGTGTGCTCAAGGCCGCTGGGGTGACCCACGTGGGCACGCACGGCATTCGGCACCGCTCGGCGACTGACATTGCCAATTCGGGGATTCCGGTGAAGGTGGGCATGGCGTTGACGGCACACAAGACCGTGGCCATGTTCATGCGCTACGTCC
>JAKPAN010000126.1 GCA_029779475.1 Pseudomonadota bacterium | reverse complement strand
GGTGTCGCCGCGCATGCGCGCGCGGGCGACATCGCTGCCGCGGAAGGCGGTCAACGCGGATTGCTGGCGAGCGATCTGCTGCCGGTACTGCGGCATGTCCTCAATGGAATCGATCGATGAGCGCGAGCGTGACGTTGCCCCATCTCGACGAAGCGGCGCTGACTGCGCTCGCGCAACGCCTCGCGCCCGCGATGCGCGACGGTGCGTCGATCCATCTGAGCGGCGAACTCGGCGCCGGCAAGACCACCTTCGCGCGCGCCCTGCTCAAGGCGATCGGTGTCGGTGAGCGCGTGAAAAGCCCGACCTACAGCCTCATCGAGTCGTATCGCGTCGGCGCGCTCGACGTGCACCACCTCGATCTCTATCGCATCGCCGATCCCGGCGAACTGGAATGGCTCGGCCTGTCCGACCTCGCGGCGCCATCAGCCCTGCTGCTCGTGGAATGGCCCGAACGCGGCGGGGATGCGTTGCCGCCGCCCGACCTGCACGTGTTCCTGAGTCATGCCGGATCGTCGCGCGACCTGAAAATCCACGCCAATCCGCGCGGTGCGCTACTGCTGGAAATGGCCGGATTCCAAGCCATGCCAGATAGCTGAACAATCTCAATCCGAATCTACGAAGTTTCCGCACCTGACGGATTTGAAAGGAAAAACACTTGCTTTTTCCGGATTCGTTCGGGTTGAATACGCGCCATGTGGGGAAATCGTTGCCGCCGTTGGCTTGCCGTCTGCCTCGCCGTTTCCGGCGCGGGCGGCGTCGTCCATGCTGCGGAAATCAAATCCCTGCGCGTCTGGGCCAGCCCCGAATCCACGCGTGTCGTGTTCGATGTCTCCGGTCCGATCGACTACAAACTGCTCGAACTGAGCAAGCCGGACCGCCTCGTGCTCGACCTGCGCGCGAGCCAGCTCGGCCCCGGTTTTTCGACGCCCGCGGTCAAGGGCCTGCTCAAGAGCCTGCGCGCCGGCAAGCAGGGCAAGGACGACGCGCGCGTCGTCTTCGACCTCGCCGACGGCGTCCACCCGAAGAGTTTCCTGCTGCCGCCGGCCGACAAGTTCGGCTATCGCCTCGTCGTCGACCTGTATCCCGCCGCGGCGGCGAAATCTGCGCCGGTCAAGAGCGTGGCCGACATCGCCAACGGCAAGGCGCGCAACGTCATCGTCGCGATCGACGCAGGCCATGGCGGCGACGATCCCGGCGCGACGGGCGCGAGCGGCACGCACGAGAAGAACGTCACGCTCGCCGTCGCGCGTGAACTCAAGAAAGCCATCGACGGCTCGCCGGGCATGAGCGCCGTGCTCACGCGCGATGGCGACTATTTCATTCCGCTCGAACAGCGCTACCTCAAGGCGCGCAAGGCGAAGGCCGACTTGTTCGTGTCGGTTCACGCCGATGCGTTCACGAGCAGCGATGCGCGTGGTTCGTCGGTGTGGGTGCTGTCGCCGCGCGGCGCGACCAACGAGGCTTCGCGCTGGCTCGCCGACCGCGAAAACCGCGCCGACCTCGTCGGCGGCATTTCGCTCGACGACAAGGACGACACGCTCGCCAAAGTGTTGCTCGACCTTTCGCAGGGCGCGACGATGGGCGCGAGCAACGCGGTCGCCGAGCAGGTGCTGCAGGCGCTGAAGAAACTCGGTCCGACGCATCGCAACTACGTCGAGCGCGCGAACTTCGTCGTGCTGCGTTCGCCGGACGTGCCTTCGATCCTCGTCGAAACCGCGTTCATCACCAATCCGACCGAGGAATCGCGCCTGGGCGATCCGCGTCATCGCGAGAAACTCGCTGACGCGATCCTCGTTGGCGTGCGCGACTATTTCCGCGCTTCGCCGCCGCCGGGCACGTTGTTCGCGCAGGAAAGCCAGCGCGGCAAGCCGGGCGCGAGCGAAACCGTCGTTGCCGCTGCGGCGCCCGCGAAAAAGCCGGCGCGCTACGTCGTGCGCCGCGGCGAAACGCTGCGCACGATTGCCGAATCGCACGGCATCACCAAGGCGCAACTGCGCGCCGCCAACGCGCTCGCCAGCGAGCGCGTGCGCGTGGGCGAAGTGCTCGAGATTCCGTCGAGCTGAGTTCGCGGAAGGCGACGCGCCTCCAGCCCGAGCCGGCGCGCGCGTTCCGCTATCATGCGGCCGCATGTCCCGCATCCGCGCGCTTCCCCCCGAACTCGTCAACCAGATCGCCGCGGGCGAGGTCATCGAGCGTCCCGCGTCGGTGGTCAAGGAACTCGTCGAGAACAGCCTCGACGCGGGTGCGAAGCGCATCGAGATCGACCTCGAACAAGGCGGCGCGCGGCTGATCCGCGTGCGCGACGACGGCGACGGCATCGAGCCGGACGACCTGCCGCTCGCGGTGAGCGCGCACGCGACGAGCAAGATTTCCAGCTTCGACGATCTCGAACGCGTCGCCACACTTGGCTTCCGCGGCGAAGCGTTGCCGTCGATCGCCTCGGTGTCGCGCTTCGCGCTGACGTCGCGCCGTCGCGATGCCGATTCGGCGTGGCGCATCGAGATCGATGGCGGCAAGGCGCGCGCGTCGGCGCCCGCGCAGCACGCGCCGGGCAGCGCCGCGGAAGTGCGCGACCTGTTCTACAACTTGCCGGCGCGACGCAAATTCCTGCGCGCCGAACGCACCGAATTCGGTCATGTCGAGGATTGGGTCAAGTCGATGGCGCTGGCGCGCCCCGACGTCGAATTCCACCTCGGCCACAACGGCAAAGCCGTGCGCTGGTTCAAGCCGACGCGCGACGGCATCGAACTCGACCGCCGTCTGTCCGACGTGCTCGGTGAGGAATTCCTCGCTAGCAGCTTGCGGGTCGATCATTCGGCAGCAGGTTTGCGCTTGCACGGCTGGGTCGGTTTGCCGACCGCCTCGCGCGCGCAGGCCGACCAGCAGTATTTCCATGTCAACGGCCGGCTCGTGCGCGATCGTCTCGTCGCGCATGCGGTGCGACAGGCGTATGCCGACGTGCTGTTCCATGGGCGTCACGCGGCGTTCGTGCTGTTCCTCGAACTCGATCCGGCGCTCGTCGACGTGAACGTGCATCCGGCCAAGCACGAGGTGCGGTTCCGCGAAGGCCGTCTCGTGCACGATTTCCTCTATCGCACGCTCGACGAAGCGCTCTCGCATGCGCGCGCGGGTGCGTCGCCCGCGCCTGCCGCGCGCGCGGACGAGACATGGCCGAACGCCGCGTCGACGCTGCGCAGCTACGCGGCGGCGCAGCCCGTGCTGGGGCTTGGCGTGCGCGAACCGCTCGCCGATTACGCAGCGCTGCTCGGTCGCGAGGCGTCGCCACTGCCTTCGATGATCGCAGCGGGTGGCGCCGCGCTGCGCATCGAAAGCGGCGAAGATGCGCAAATCCCGCCGCTCGGTTTCGCGCTCGCGCAACTGCACGGCATCTACGTGCTCGCCGAGAACGCGCATGGTCTCGTCCTCGTCGACATGCATGCCGCGCACGAGCGCATCACCTACGAAAAACTCAAGACCGCGCAGGACGGCGAGGGCATTCGCACGCAACTGCTGCTGGTGCCGCTCGCGCTCGCGCTGAGCGAACGCGAAGCGAATGTCGTCGAGGAACAGCAGGCGCGTTTCGCGGAGCTGGGTTTCGATGTCGCGCGCAGCGGCCCGCAAAGCATCGTCGTGCGGCGCATGCCGGTCGTGCTCGATGGCGCCGACGTGGCGCAGCTCGTGCGCGACGTCATCGCCGATCTCGCCGTGCACGGCCAGACGCGCCGCATCGAGGAAAGCACGAACGAATTGCTCGCGACGATGGCCTGTCATGGCTCCGTGCGCGCGAATCGCCGCCTGACGATTCCGGAAATGAACGCGCTGCTGCGCGAGATGGAAGCGACCGAACGCTCCGGCCAATGCAATCACGGCCGGCCGACCTGGGTGCAGCTGGCGATTCCCGACCTCGACCGGTTGTTCCTGCGCGGAAGGTAATTCGTGCGATCCGTCCGGGATCGCCGCAACTTGGAGAGTTGCAATCACTTTGGAAGCTTCAACTTCGGAATATCCACCAGCAGCCATCCGTGGCCGCACTTTTCAAATAAATCCATATACCAAGGAGCTACGATGCTCAAGACCAGTTTCCTGCTCGCCGCGGGTTTCGCCGGAGTGCAACTGATGTCCGCCAAAGTCGATTCGAGCCCGGCGCCGAGCGCCGACTACGTCAAGCAAATCGAAACCTGGCACGCCAAGCGCGTCGATCGCCTCAAGGCGCCGGACGGTTGGCTCAGCCTGATCGGCCTGCATTGGCTGAAGGACGGCAAGAACAAGGTCGGCAGCGCGAAGGACAACGACATCGTGCTCGCCGCCGGCCCTGCGCATTTCGGCGTCGTCACGCTCGAAGGCGGCAAGGCGACGATCGCGCTCGACGCGTCGGCGAAGGCCACGATCGACGGCAAGCCGGAAAAGTCCGCCGAATTGCTCGACGACTCGCATGAAAAGCCGACGATGATCGCTGCGGGTTCGGTGAGCTTCTATCTCATTGACCGCAACGGCAAGAAAGGCCTGCGCGTGAAGGACACGCAGGCCGAGGCGCGCACGCATTTCCGCGGCATCGACACGTTCCCGATCGACGCGTCGTGGCGCGTCGAGGCGAAGTACGAGGCGTTCAATCCGCCGCATACGCTCGAAATCCCGACCGTGCTCGGCACCGTGGACAAGATGGTCGTGCCCGGCAAGGTCACGTTCACGCGCGACGGCAAGACGTATGACTTGCTGCCCGTGCTCGAGGAGCCCGATGCGAAGGAACTGTGGTTCATCTTCGCCGACCGCACCAGCGGCAAGGAAACCTACGGCGCCGCGCGTTTCCTCTACGCGGATATGCCCAAGGACGGCAAGATCGTGTTCGACTTCAACAAGGCCTACAACCCGCCGTGCGCGTTCACGCCGTATGCGACCTGTCCGCTCGCGCCGCCGGAGAATCGCTTGGATATCGCGGTCAAGGCCGGTGAAAAGAAATACGGCAACGGCCACCATTGAGGCCGGAAGGCAACGATTCCGGTCCATCGCACGCCGGCAGAGCGGGAGCT
>JAKPAN010000102.1 GCA_029779475.1 Pseudomonadota bacterium | reverse complement strand
CAACCAGTCCGGTTGGCTTTTTCGTTCTTGAACGGCCGAAGGAGTTTGTGCGTGACTGATTTTCTCGACTACCAGGTGGCCACGGTCGGCGTGGCCGGTTTTCCGGTACCGGTGACGGGGCTGACTTCGGGCGAGACGAATGGTGGCCTATATTCGGTGTTCATCGCGCCCGGCCTCGCAGTGCACGTGGCGGCGGACGAGCTCAATCAAGCCGGCTTCACGGCGCGCCAGTTTCTTGAGCAGTGCACCGATCACGCGGCCATGAAGGCCGTGAAGTCCGATCCGTCGTTTGCCGCCTCAATGACGCTGTTCGATCTCGTCGCTGCGCTGCATTTTTGCCTGGCGACCCGGCGCGAGACGGAAGAAGACGCGCGCCGCTCGATCGCGATTCTCCTGAACGCGCGCAAGGATCTGCTCGAACTGGTGCGAGGGAAGACGCACTGAGCGTTCCGCGATCGCTGCTGCCGCTTACTCCCCCCCCTCGCCCAATCCGTACTTCCTGATCTTGTCGTGCAACGTCGTCTTGGCGATGCATAGCGCTTCGGCGCTGCGCGCGAGGCTGCCGTTCGTGCGGCGCAGGGCGTCGGCGATGAGGGCGCGTTCGAAGGCTTCGACGGTTTCGGCGAGCGGGCGCGGGCCTTCTTCGACGGCGCTGCCGAAGGGCGGCGTGCTGCTTTCGATGCCGAGGACGCAGCGGTCGGCGACGTTGCGCAGTTCGCGCACATTGCCCGGCCAGCGGTAGCCGACGAGCTGGCGCGTGCACGCCGGGTCGCACTCGGGCACCGGGCGGCCGTGGCGCGCGGCGGCTTGCAGCAGGAAGTGCTGGAAGAGGAGCGGGATGTCCTCGCGCCGTTCGCGCAGCGGCGGCAGGGCGACGGTGGCGACGCTCAGGCGGTAGTAGAGGTCGGCGCGGAAGCGGCCCTGATCGGATAGGCCGAGCAGGTCTTCCTTGGTCGCGGCGATGACGCGGCAGTCGATGGGAATCTGTGTATTCGATCCCAGCCGTTCCAGCGTGCGCTCCTGCAGCACGCGCAGCAGCTTGATCTGCATGGCGAGCGGCATCGCTTCGATCTCGTCGAGGAAGAGCGTGCCGCCGTTGGCGTGCTCGATCTTGCCGATGCGGCGTCTGGCGGCGCCAGTGTAGGCGCCGGCCTCGTGGCCGAAGATCTCGCTCTCGAACAGCGTCTCCGGCAGGCCGCCGCAGTTGATGGCGACGAAGTTGCCCTTGCGTCGCGTGCTCGCCTCGTGCAGGCAGCGCGCGACGAGTTCCTTGCCGGTGCCGGTTTCGCCCTGGATCAGCACGTCGGCGGCGCTGTCGGCGAGCCCGGCGATCATCTGCCGGACGCGCTGCATCGGGAGGGCGTTGCCGATCAGGCGCGCTTCGATCTGGTCGCGGCCTTCGAGGCGGTAGCGCAGGTCGCGCACCTCGATGACGAGGCGGCGCTTCTCGAGCGCGCGGCGCACGACTTCGACGAGATACTCGGGCGCAAACGGCTTCTGGATGAAGTCGTAGGCGCCGTCCTTCATCGCCTGCACGGCCATCGAGACGTCGCCGTGGCCGGTGATCAGGACGACGGGCAGTTCGGCGTCGATGGCCTGCACCTGGCGCAGGAAGGCCATGCCGTCCATGCGCGGCAGGCGGATGTCGCTGACGATGATGCCGCGGAAGTCCTTCTGCAGCCGGCGCTCGCCCTCTTCGGCGCTGCCGACGCTCTCGGTCGCGATGCCTTCGAGCTGCAGCGCCTGCTCGCAGCCGAGGCGGACGTCGGGGTCGTCCTCGATGACGAGAACCTTCAATGTGTCGCTCATGGGCTTGGCGGCTCCTTGGCCAGCGGAATGTCGAGGGTGAACACGGCGCCGCCGTCCGGGTGATTGGCGCCGGCGAGCGTGCCGCCGCAGTCGCGCACGATGCCGGCCGAGATGGTCAGCCCGAGCCCGAGGCCGACGCCGGCTTCCTTGGTCGTGAAGAAGGGTTCGAAGAGATGTGCCATCGTAGCGGCGTCGAGGCCGGTTCCGTGGTCGCGTACGCCGACGCGGATCATCCGGCCGTCGACCAGCGCGCCGTCGATTTCGACGAGCGGCGCGGCTTGCCCGTTCATCGCGTCGAGCGCGTTGCCGATCAGGTTGACCATGACCTGTTCGAGGCGGTTGGCGTCGCCTGGCGCCATCAGCGGATGCGCGGGAAAACGGGTCTCGATGCGCGCATTGCTTGCCGCTAAGCGCTGTTCGAGCAGCGCGACGGCGTGGCCGACGACCTGGCAGAGGTCGACCGCGCGCAACTGGCCGCGCGACTGGCCACGCGACTTGCGCGCGAAGGACTTGAGCTGGCCGGTGATCTGTCCCATGCGGTCGACGAGCTGGCCGATGCGTTCGAGGTTGGCGCGCGCCGTCGCCTCGTCGCCGCGTTCGAGGAAGCGGGCGGTGTTGCCGGAGAGCGTGCGCAGGGCGGCGAGCGGCTGGTTGAGCTCGTGCGCGATGCCGGCCGAGAGCTGGCCGATGACGGCGAGCTTGCCGGCCTGGACGAGCTCGTCCTGCGCCGCCTGCAGCGTTTCCTCGGCGCGCACGCGCTCGCCGATCTCCGCCTGCAGCTGTTCGTTGGCCGCCGAGAGGTCGGCGGTGCGCTCGTGGACCTTGCGTTCGAGCTCGTCATGCGCCTGCTGCAATGCCTCGCGCGCGGCGAGGCGGTCGCTCAGGTGGCGGCGCCACTGGTAGATCATCATCGCCAGAATGCAGAGCAGCAGCGTCGAAATACCGGCGACGGCGGCGCGGATCGCGCTGATGTCATCGACCGACTCGAGATGACTGAACACGGTCAGCGTCCACGGTGCGCCGGGCAATGCCTGCGACTGGGCGAGAAAGGGCCCGGCGACGGCAAAGGTGGAGACGGTCTCCTGCGGATCGCGTGCGACGCGCACGAGCCGGGCACCGTGTCCGAGCAAGGCGGTTTCGCGCACGCCGAGCGGCTGCAGCG
>JAKPAN010000101.1 GCA_029779475.1 Pseudomonadota bacterium | reverse complement strand
CTGCCCGATCATCGTGGCGGGATCGCCGACGCACCACACCGCCAGCGCATATTCGTTGGCGACGAAGCCGAGCGGCCGCGCATGCGCGCGCTCCAGCCGCCGCGTCAGCAGCATGCCGAGCGTCTGATGCGCAAGCCGTCCCTCGAACGGATAACAGACGAGATAGTGTTTATCTGCGCGCGGAAAGGTTTCGACCACGAGTTCGCGCGGCCCCGGAATGCGCGAGAAATCCGCCTGCAGCGTCAGCCATTCGCGGACCTGATCCGGCAGGCCCCGCCACGCTTCGCGCGTCGCCAGCAGCATGCGCACGCGCTCGGCCAGATAGGTCGAGAGCGGAAACTTGCCGCCCATATAGGACGGCACTTTCGCATCCTTGTCGTTGGCGCGCGAAACGTAAACCTCATCCTCCATCAGCGCCTCGTAGCGCACGATCTCGCCGCCGAACACAAAGGTGTCGCCGGCGACGAGTCCTTCGATGAAATACTCCTCGATCTCCCCGAGCCTCCGGCCGCCGCGGCCGAGCGGCCCTGTCATGCCGGAGCCGCCGTGACGCGAGCGCACAAGCCGCACCTTCAGCATCTGCTCTTCGACGATGGTGCCGACATTGAGCCGGTAGGACTGCCGCACCTTCGGATTGGCGACGCGCCACTTGCCGTCGCTGGTCTGCTTGATGCGCGCGAAACGCTCGTAACTTTTCAGCGCATAGCCGCCGCTCGCAACGAAATCGACGACATCGTCAAAGTCTTTGCGCGCGAGATCGGCGTAAGGCGCGGCGCTGCGTACTTCGGCATAAAGATCGTCGCTGAGAAACGACTCGCCGCACGCACAGCCAAGAACATGTTGCGCCAGCACGTCGAGCGCACCGATGCGCAGCGGCGGCGTATCCTGCGCATTCTCCGCAACGGCATCGATCGCCGCGCGGCATTCGAGCACTTCGAAACGGTTGGCCGGCACCAGCACCGCGCGCGAGGCTTCATCGAGGCGGTGATTGGCACGTCCGATACGCTGCATCAGGCGCGACGCACCTTTCGGCGCGCCGACATTGATCACAAGATCGATGTCGCCCCAGTCGATGCCGAGATCGAGCGACGAGGTCGCGACCACCGCGCGCAACCGGCCCGCCGCCATTGCGTCTTCCACCTTGCGGCGCTGCGCGACATCGAGCGAGCCGTGATGAAGCGCGATAGCGAGGCCATCGTCGTTCATGCGCCACAACTCCTGAAACAGCATCTCGGCCTGGCTGCGCGTATTGACGAAAATCAG
>JAKPAN010000098.1 GCA_029779475.1 Pseudomonadota bacterium | reverse complement strand
GTGGACTTCCCCCAGTTCGACAGACAAATCCCAGCCTCACGCCGCGGCGCGATTTTCGAACGCCTCGGGACTGATGCCGCCCAGATGGGTGTGACGGCGAACTCGATTGTAGAAGACCTCGATATAGTCGAAGACGTCGGCGCGCGCCAGGTCGCGGGTCTTGTAGACGCGCCTGCGGATGCGCTCCTTTTTCAGACTGCTGAAGAAGGATTCGGCCACTGCGTTGTCCCAGCAGTTGCCGCGCCGGCTCATGCTCGGCTGCAGCTCGTGCGCAAGACAGAACCGCCGCCAATCATCGCTACCGTACTGTGAGCCTTGGTCTGAGTGCACGATCACCGATGCCTTGGGCGTTCGACGCACCAACGCCATGAGCAGGGCATCGAGGACGAGCTCGCGCGCGAGTGTGGGCTGCATCGACCAACCCACGACCTTGCGTGAATGCAGGTCGATGACGACGGCCAGATAGAGCCAGCCTTGCCAAGTGCGCACGTAGGTGATGTCGGTGACCCAAGCCTTGTCTGGCGCATCCACGGTGAACTGCCGCTCAAGCCGGTTCGGGGCGATGATCGAAGGTCGTCCGACGATATGGCGGGGTGCCTTGTAGCCGCGCAATGCCTTGATTTTGTTCTGCCGCATGAGCCGCGCGACGCGATGCTTGCCGCACGTCTGGCCGGCTTCGCGCAAGTCGCCAAACACGCGGGGCGAACCGTACACGCCGCTGCTGGCCTCGTAGGAATCGCGGATCAGCTCCAGCAGGCGCTCGTCGTCGATGGCCCGCGCCGACTGGGGGTGATGCAGCCACTGGTAGAACCCGGCGCGCGAGGCGTGCAAAACCCGGCACATCGTCATCACCCGGTACTCGTGTCGATGCTCATTGATGAAGCGGTACTTCACTCGGGCTCCTTCGCGAAGTACCGCGCCGCTTTTTTTAGGATGTCGCGCTCCTCTTCCGTGCGGCGCAGCTGCGCGCGCAGCTTGAGGACCTCGCTCTTGGCTTCCAGCAGTTCGCTGGCCTGCTTCTCGCTCTTGTCCGGCGTCACCGCCTTGACCCACTTGTACAGGCTGTGCGCCGACACGCCGATGCGTGCTGAGACTTCCGGTACGGAGTGGCCGCGATCGACGATCTGCCGAACCGCCTCTTGCTTGAACTCGGGGGTAAAACGCTTGGCACTCATGGCTTCCTCCTATGCTCAAATCATAGGCTGGGAATGCCTACTGCACCGGGGGAAGTCCAATCATAGGCTGGGAATGCCTACTGCACCGGGGGAAGTCCACGGCCTTCTCGTAAGTGTCCGTGATAACGGGGGTGAACCCGATGTTCGGCCAACACATCACGACGTTTCTCGCCAAGCTCAAAAGCAATGCCGCGGCGAGCGGCATGGGCAGCTCGTTCCGTTGAATCACCTACCCCACGAATTTACCCGGAGACCGCCATGGCAGATCAACACGCCGACCACAGCGTCATCGAGTACGGTGCCGCACTCTCGCATTTGAAGACGCTGATCGATCTCTCCAAGAAAGAGAGCGTCGAAGAGAAATCCCTGCGCGTCTGGGTGCGTCATCACGCCGAGCAGGTGCAGGAATTCCTCGAGAACATCATCGATCGCCTGCCAGAGGAAGCGCGCTGCGCTGTCTACGCGGTCGAAGATCAGATGAACCGGGCGGGCGAGCCGAAGCAGGGATAGTCACAGCAACTCGGGGTCGGCGCGCGCGAAGTGCTGACGCGCCATCGGCGGCATTCGATTGCACTACTTAAATAATTATTCGGATTTAGGTTGTAATCCAATTAGAGTATAAAGAAGCCCGCCTATTTTTGATGGCCAAAAGTGATTGATCCGCCACGGATATTTTCCAGCATCCCAGGTCTTTTGATCGACTGGCCGCTCGACGGTATCAATTTCCTGCCATCGCTGTAAGAGCGATCGGGAGTCTGAAACATGCATTTCATGCAATGAAAGCCCGCGAGCAAGAAGATTTCCAAGTTGCCGCCTCTCCTCATCGCTCACGGTTCTCGGAGCCGCCCTGATAACTTCCCAAAAAAATCTCCGCTTCTTCGCCCCCCCCGCAACCCGTTCCCTTAAACGATCAACATTTGAATGGAGTCGAATCAATTCCTCGATCACGAAACCCATTGTAGCTTCGATGCGCTTCGACGCATTAGTTGCCCAAGCATCTCCAATAATCTGCGCAATCGACCCTCCGACGCCAGGAACGAGCTGAAGTAAAGCCAGCACCGCGGTTCGGGGCACATCCGACCGGTCGAAGGCACTATCGCTAGGCTCAACCGTTAGTTCCGACATGATCAATGCCTACCCATCTCGTCGGAAATCTTAACCTCTACCTGTCAGGTTCCGTGTGATTCTATCGCCCGCCGGATATAGCGTTTGAGCACGGCGCGTGATGCGATGAGGCAACTGTATCAGTCGCTTGGAGCTTGATGATGGCAGTGACCCTGCATCCCCTGGCGCGCACCACGCCGCGTACCCGCGCCCAGTTGCGGGCTGAAGATCCTTCGCGCAGCGATCAGGAGCTGGCCCGACGCTACGGCATCACCGCGCCGACCGTGCGCAAGTGGCGCGAGCGTGATTCGACGTCGGATCGGTCGCATCGTCCAGACACGCTGCATTGCACGTTGACGCCGGCGCAGGAAGCCGTGGCGATGGCGATCCGCCAGACGTTATGGTTGTCGCTGGATGATTTGCTGGTGGTCGTGCGCGAGTTCCTCAATCCAGCGGCGTCGCGGTCGGGGCTGGCGCGCTGCATGAAGCGACACGGCGTGAACCGGCGTCCCGTCGAGGACAAGGACGCGCCGATCGTGCACAAAACCTTCAAGGACTATGCGCCGGGCTTTCTCCACGTCGACATCAAGTACCTGCCGCGGATGGCTGACGAGCGCGCACGGCGCTATCTGTTCGTCGCCATCGACCGCGCCACGCGCTGGGTCTACGTGCGCATCTACGCCGACCAGAGCGAGAAAAGCAGCGCCGACTTCCTGCGTCGATTGCACGCCGCCGCCCCCATGAAGATCGAGAAACTCCTGACCGACAACGGCAGCCAGTTCACCGATCGCTTCACCGCCACGGGCAAGGAGCCTTCGGGCCGCCACGCCTTCGATCGCCAGTGCGCGCAGCTCGGCATCGAGCATAGCCTGATCAAGCCGCGTCATCCGCAAACCAATGGCATGGTCGAGCGCTTCAACGGTCGCATCAGCGACGTGTTGGCGACCACGCGCTTCCGCTCGCGCGAGGATCTGCAAACGACCCTTGAGCGCTACGTGAAACTCTACAACGATCACCTGCCGCAACGAGCGCTCGGCCACAAGACGCCCCTGCAGGCGTTGCGCGCATGGCGCAAGGATCGGCCGGAACTCTTTGTCAGACGCTCGAAGAATCAGACGGGACTGGACATCTACCGATCCATCGCCGCGATGCTCGTGCGAAAGCAAGCTGCAACGATTCTCCACGTCCCGTACGCGGCCATGACGCTAATTGACGCCTGTCGGTGAGGGTCTCTGCAAAGCGGGCGAAGTAAATCCCTGCGCATCAAGCGCCGCCACCACACCTCTCAGCAGCCTGTTGTTTGCAAACCTGATCGTGTACTGCCTCGCATTAAAAGTTATCGGAGCAATCATCTTGCTATCGAGGAGGCGTCGAATCTGGTAGGTGCGTTGATTTGCGTTTAACTCCGGAAGCACCTTTGCGAGGTCGCCAGCTTTTATGATCGCAGTTGGCGAGCGGACGAGGGTGGTCAATATCTTTTCTTCGGATGAAGTTATCAACTCCGCTCTTTTAGCGTACGCGATCGCCGGTAGAAGAATGTTGTCCTGCAGGTACTCGTACTCTGTAAGCCGGTCAAGCTTTTTGATCTCGGTCAGCATACCGTTCAGAACATAGACGCACCACCCTTCAAGATCCTCGTTCTTTCCACGATCGGCAACTCCCAATTTTTCGTAGTACAACTCTCGATCATTGCAAAATACGGCCGTCGGGTTCATCACTCTTCCGTCGCCAAGCTTCATGATGAACCCGTACTTGATCATGAGGGCGTAAGTAAGGAGCCTGACTACTCTTCCATTACCGTTCGTAAAGGGATGAATCCAACCAAAGCGGTGGTGAGCCAATGCCACCTTCATAAGGTGGTACTTAGGTCGGTCGTCTCTGTTTATGAATTCGACCAACTCCGCCATATACGGCGACACGTGTGCCGGTGGTGGTGGAAGATGAGACGATTTTGAGATCGATACCTGCTCGTTGCGGTATGCCCCGGGGGTCTTGTCTCCCTCGCGCACCAGACCTTGGACGGCTTTCAGATGCAGCTCACGAATGAAATTCTCGGTTAGGGGCTCATCGGGAACTATCGCGTCGTCGACATACCGCATCGCATCTTCAATGTTCCGGATCTCCGCAAGTTGATCCGTCCTTGTCGCCATTGGGTCAACGCGACTTTCAACGTAGTCAGCGAGAGTTGTATGGTTACCCTCGATGCGAGCGGAGCCTAGGCTCTCAAGCATGTGGAAGATGTCTTTGAGCTCGAAGAAGATCGATTTAGGAGTTGAACCCCCAAGGCTAAGACGTCGTAGATACTCCAACTCCGTCATGACATCGACCAATGGTGAGTCGAAGTCAGGATTCAGCAATCGCAGCTCGTGATGTTGAAAGGTTGCCATGGCGAAACATGTTGATCGGTTCCGTCAACTATCTTCAATGAGCGCACCTATGTCAATGTTTTTTATAATTTATTAGACAGACATAGGCCTTCATCATCTTTAAATTGTCTAGACCACTTCTTTAATACCTTCCAAGTTTAACGGCCGGAGTCCCCAAAAGTGTCCCCCATGAAAAGAAAAAGGGCTTAGCGTTTCCGCTAAGCCCTTGTTTCTTATGGCTGGGGGACTAGGATTCGAACCTAGATAAACGGAGTCAGAGTCCGTTGTCCTACCGTTAGACGATCCCCCAATGAGGACGGGATTGCGCGGATGCCACGGCGAGGCCGTCTGAGCTGGCTTCCGCATCCCCGGACCGATGTTCCGGCCCGACGCTTCCGCCAAGGGCGGAAGCGCTTGGATCGATCAACGCTTCGAGTACTGCGTGGCGCGGCGGGCCTTGTGCAGGCCGACCTTCTTGCGTTCGACTTCGCGCGCGTCGCGCGTCATGAAGCCGGCCTTGCGCAGCGGCGACTTGAGCGTTTCGTCGTATTCGACGAGCGCGCGGGCGATACCGAGGCGGATCGCGCCGGCCTGGCCGGTCATGCCGCCGCCCTCGACCGTGACGAGCACGTCGAACTTGTCCTGATTCTGGGTCAGTTCGAGCGGCTGGCGCACGATCATGCGCGAGGTCTCGCGACCGAAGAAGTCGTCGAGCGCCTTGCCGTTGACGGTGATCGCGCCGCTGCCCTTGCGCAGGAACACGCGTGCTGCGGAGGACTTGCGACGGCCGGTGCCGTAGTTCTGCGTGATTGCCATGTCGTTTTACGCCTTGATTTCGAGCGTCTGCGGCTGCTGCGCCGTGTGCGGATGGTTCGGGCCGGCGTAGACCTTGAGCTTGCGATACATCGCGCGGCCGAGCGGGTTCTTCGGCAGCATGCCCTTCACGGCGATCTCGATGACGCGCTCGGGATGACGCGCGAGCATGTCCTTGAGCGAGGTCGTCTTGAGGTTGCCGACGTAGCCGGTGAAGCGGTGGTAATTCTTGTCTTCCAGCTTGTTGCCGGTGACGGCGATCTTCTCCGCGTTGACGACGACGAGGTAATCGCCGGTGTCGACGTGCGGGGTGTAGATCGTCTTGTGCTTGCCGCGCAGACGAAGGGCCAGTTCGGCGCTCAGGCGGCCGAGCGTCTTGTTCGTGGCGTCGACCACGTACCAATCGCGTTTGACGCCGTCTGCCTTGGCGCTGATCGTGTTCATATCCGTAATACTCTGGCTGAGCGCCGCGGAACGGGGCGCGTCGAAATCGAGGGCGCGGGAGGATAGCCGAAGCTCCGCCCCATGGCAACAGGGCAGCGCCGCGCTGTGAACCGCAGATGGTAGCATGACTGGCGTGTCCGCTCACCTCCCCGTTTGCCCTGACAATCCGCCCCTGCGCGGACTCATCGACGCCTGCGTCATGTGCGGCCTGTGCCTGCCGCACTGCCCGACGTACCGCCTGGCCGGCAACGAAGCCGAATCCCCGCGCGGCCGTATCGCGCTGGCCGCGGGTCTGATCGACGGGGCGATCGAGGCGGACTCGGCTGCGCTGTCGCACCTCGACCACTGTTTGGGTTGCCTGTCCTGCCAGACCGTCTGTCCCTCGCAGGTGCGCTACGACGACATCCTCGTTGCCACGCGCGCGCGCCTCGACGCGCTGCGGCCGCCCTCGCGCCTGCGCCGAGCGCTGCGCGACCCGCGTCTGCTTACGCGCGCGGCGCGGTTGGCCGCATGGACGCAGGCCTCGCGCTGGCTGCCGAAGCTGGCGACTCTTTTTCCAGCCCGGTCGCCGTGGCGCCGCCTCGCGCAAGTCGAGCCAGCCGTACCCGACCCGCTGCGCCTGCGTGCGTTGCCGGCGACGCCGAAACGCAGCCGCGTCGCGTTGCTGCGCGGCTGCGTCGCCAGCGTCTACGACCGCGACACCTTGCAAGCCGCGCGATACCTGCTCGAAGCGCTCGGCCACGAAGTCGTCGAAACCAGCAGCGAATGCTGCGGCGCGCTGGCGCGGCACGCCGGCGATGTCGCAGGCGCCGCGCGCGCCGCCGACGAAACGCGCACGACGCTGGAAACCAGCGGCGCGGAAGTCGTGCTGACCTGCGCCAGCGGCTGTCATGGCGATCTGCGCGATCAGGTTCGGCCGCAAGGCTTGCGTGTCGCCGATGCACTGGCTTTCCTCGTCGAGGATGCCCGGTGGCCGACGCTGCGTTTCCGCGCACTGGAAAAATGCGCCGCGCTGCATCTGCCCTGCACGCAGGTCAACGTCGTCGGCGATGTCGGAAAAATCCGCGATGCGCTCGCTCGCATTCCCGCGTTGTCGATTACAGACCTGCCGCAGCAACCGCGCTGCTGCGGCGCCGCTGGCACTTATTTCATCGAGAACCCCGGCATTGCCGACGCCCTGCGCGACGAAAAACTCGCGCAAACCGCCGCGCTCGAACCCGACCTGCTGCTGACGACGAACATCGGCTGCCGCATCCATCTCGGCAACGGCCTGCGCGAAAGCAAATCGCCGCTCGAAGTCACACATCCGCTGGCGCTGCTCGCGCGGCACCTGGACAATGCGTCGCCATGACCACCCGCACGTTTTCGCCGCTCGACCGCCTGCTCATCGAGGCCGAGCGCGCGCTCGATACCGTTTTCGTCGCCACGCCCGCCGTGCGCGAACAGTCACCGGCCGGCGACATCGCCGATTCCGCGCTCGATGAATCCGAACGCCGCCACGCGGCCGGACTCATGCGCATCAACCACGTCGGCGAGGTCTGCGCGCAGGCGCTGTATTTCGGCCAGGCCGCGGTCGCGCGCGACGCGACGCTGCGCACGCACCTGCTCGAAGCCGCAGCCGAGGAAACCGATCATCTCGGCTGGTGCGGACAACGCCTCGACGAACTCGGCAGCCGGCCGAGTCTGCTCAATCCGCTCTGGTACGCAGGCGCGTGGGCGATCGGCGCCGGCGCGGGCCTGATCGGCGACCGGCTCAGCCTCGGTTTCGTCGTCGAGACCGAACGCCAGGTCGAAGCGCATCTGGGCGAACATCTCGAAACCTTGCCCGCGGGCGACGAGCGCAGCCGCGCCGTCGTGCGCCGCATGCAGGCCGACGAGGCGCGCCACGCGGACAACGCGCTCGCGGCCGGCGCGGCGCAGTTGCCGAAGCCGTTGCCGTCGCTGATGCGTTTTGCGTCGAAGGTGATGAAAACGATCGCGTATCGAGTGTAGACGCGGTTCGCAGCAGTTCCTGTCCCACCGGAAACGAAAAGGGCGCATCGATTGGATGCGCCCTTGGGATGTTCCTTAGCGATTCCCCGTGCTCAGGCCAGGTTGCGCCCGTGGAACAACTCCTCGATCTCGCGCTTGAGCAGCTGTTCGATGCGCGCGCGGTCCTTGAACGAGAGATCGTCGGCCTGTGCCTCGAACAGGTAGGTGTCGAGGTCGAAGTCCTTCACATGCATCTTCGTGTGGAAGATGTTTTCCTGATAGACGTTGACGTCGAACATCTCGTACTTCTGGCGGATGTGCTTGGCCAGGTAGTCCTGGATCGAGTTGATCTTGTGGTCGATGTAGTGTTTGCGGCCCTTCACGTCGCGCGTGAAGCCGCGCACGCGGTAGTCCATCGTCACGATGTCGGACTCGAAGCTGTCGATGAGGTAGTTCAGCGCTTTCAGCGGCGAGATGACGCCGCAGGTCGCCACGTCGATGTCGG
Source organism: Pseudomonadota bacterium (assembly GCA_029779475.1). Lineage (GTDB taxonomy): Bacteria > Pseudomonadota > Gammaproteobacteria > Xanthomonadales > Rhodanobacteraceae > Dokdonella_A. The sequence continues at coordinate 34,513 of JAKPAN010000098.1, read as the reverse complement.
CGCGGAACGTCGCGATGCCGTTGTGCGGATGCGTTTCCGGGTACGTGTGCACCGTGATGTGGCTTTTGTCGAGGTGCGCGACGACGGCGTCGGAAATCATGTCCTTGCCGAGCTTCTCGACGATCGGGTGCTCGGAAATGAGGATCGTCACCGAGGCGCCCTGCGGATCGTAGTCCTGGCGCGCGATGTTGAGGATGTTCGCGCCGATGATCTCGGCGACGTCGGTGAGGATCTGCGTCAGGCGATCGGCGTCGTACTGCTCGTCGATGTATTCGATGTAGCGCTGGCGCTGATCTTCCGACACCGCGTAGCAGATGTCGTAGATGTTGAAGCTGAGCGCCTTGGTGAGGTTGTTGAAGCCCTGCAGCTGCAGGCGCGGAATCGGCTTGACCACGGCGGATACCTCGAAGAACGACGGACAAGATCGGGCGCCCGGCCCGGGGGCGGCGGATTATGGGCCATGCGTCCGCGCGATGAAACCGTGCGCGGCCGGCATATTCAGTCAGGCGCTTCTGTGGCCTCGTTTGCGATTTGCAATACTATGGAGCACTTGGCCCTCGCGGGCTCGCAAAACACGGGTCTCCCGTGTGTTCCGCGACGGCCCCCACGGGGAAAGAGGTGTTCGTGGAATCGCAAGGCAAGATCGCCGATTTTCGTTACAACCTGCAGCGCGAGGTCAATCGCGTGCAGGCGCCGCCGATGCTCGTCCCCGACCGGGCCGCGATGGAGCGCTTCCTCGGCGCCTGTCACCGCCGCCGCTACGCCAGCAAGACGGCGATCATCCGGCCCGGCGACTCCGCCAATATCCTGTATTACGTCATCGACGGCTCGCTGACCGTTTCGTCGGAAGACGAGGAAGGCAACGAGCTCATCCTCGCCTACCTCAACCGCGGCGAGTTCATCGGCGAGATGGGCCTGTTCGTCGAGACGCCGCGCCGCGAAGTCATGGTGCGCACGCGTACGCCCTGCGAACTTGCCGAGATCAGCTACGAACGCATGTTCGCGCTGTTCGAAGGCCCGCTGCGCGAGGAATGCCCGAAGGTGCTGTTCGCGATCGGCTCGCAGCTCACCAACCGCCTGTTGCACACCTCGCGCAAGGTCAGCCGCCTCGCCTTCATGGACGTGACCGGCCGCGTTGCCAAGACGCTGCTCGACCTCATCGAGGAACCGGACGCGATGACGCATCCGAGCGGCAAGCAGATCCGCATCTCGCGCCAGGAAATCAGCCGCATCGTCGGCTGCTCGCGCGAAATGGTCGGCCGCGTCCTCAAGCAGCTCGAAGAACAGGGCATGATCACGGTCAACGGCAAGACCATCGTCGTCCTCGGCTCGCACTAAGCGCCATGGGCACGCGCGACGCCCGCGTCGATGCCTACATCGCCAAGGCCGCGCCGTTCGCGCGGCCGATCCTCGAATACCTGCGCGAACTCGTGCACGCGACCTGCCCGCAGGCCGAGGAATCGATCAAGTGGAGCGCGCCGTTCTTCCTCTATCGCGGCGGCATGTTCTGCCACATGGCCGCGTTCAAGCAGCATTGCGCGTTCGGTTTCTGGAAGTGGAAGCAGGTCGTCGGCGACGACTCGCCCGAAGACGCGATGGGCCAGTTCGGCCGCATCGAAAAACTGTCCGACCTGCCGCCGAAGAAAGTCATCGCCGCGTATTTGAAGAAGGCGATGGCGCTCAACGAAGCCGGCGTGCCGGCGGCGACGCGCACGCAGCGCGCGCCCAAGCCCGAAGCGGCCGTACCGCCCGATTTTGCCGCCGCGCTCGCGCTGAAGAAGCACGCGAAGGCACGCGCCGCGTTCGATGCGTCCAGCCCGAGCCACCGCCGCGAATACATCGAATGGATCGCCGAGGCCAAGCGCACGCAGACACGCGAAACGCGCATCGCGACGGCGCTCGAATGGCTCGCCGAAGGCAAGTCGCGCAACTGGAAATACGAAAAGCGCAGCGCCGGCTGAACGCCTCCGCGCATGCGCCGCTTTTGCGCGATACTGACCGCATGACCACACTGCGGCTTCTGGCTCCGTTCGTCGGAGCGATTTGCTTCGCCTCGGCCGTCCACGCCGACGACGTGTTGCTGATCAATAGCCACGCCGTGCGCGTTGATGCCGGCACCTCCATCGTCGTCGACGGCGAAACGTTGCCCGCGGGAAGTCCGGCGCCCAACAAGCCCGGTTTGCGCGCGGAAGCACGCTACAACGCCGCCACGACCGCTGCTGGCGTGAACGGCGCTGCCGCCGCCGCAACCGTCGTGTTTTCCTACGCCGTGCGCGGCCCGGTGACGTCCACCACGCCGCTGCGCGTGCTCGGCCAGGAAATCACCGTCACCGCCGATACCGGCATGACCGGCGTACCCGGCGGCGCAATCGGCAACATCGCACTCGGCGATCATCTGGATGCGAGCGGCTACGTCGACAGCAACTCGAGCCTGCTCGCGTCGTTCATCGAATATCTGCCGACAGGCACGCCGCGCTGGCTGCTGTCCGGCTACGTGACGGCGATCAATGGCGACGAGGCGCAGATCGGACCGCAGCGCGTCAGCCTCGCCGGTGTCACGCCGATCGACTGCGGCGACGCCCTCGCCGTCGGCGCCTTCGTCGAAATCCGCGCGAATGCGATCGCGAACTTCAGCGCCGCCACCACGCTCGACAGCGTCACCCGCCTGACCTGCGTCACCCCCGTACCGCTCGGCACGCCCGGCGCATTCGGCGCGCTGACCGGCATCGTTGGCGAGATCCTTGCGCCGGACACGTTCACGTTCGGGCCGTACACGGTCACTTTCGATGCAGCGACCGAGTTCCGCTTCGGCAGCGCCGACGACCTCGCACCCGGGGCGGCGATCGAGATCGATGGCACCTTCGGCGACAGTGCCGCGTTCGCAGCGCAGGGAATCCAGTTCAACGCGCCCGCCATTCGCCTCGAAGGTCCGGCACAGCCGGGCGACGTCGTGACGGGCGCGCACGGCACGATCCACGTGCTCAACAACACCGTGCGCCGTTCGGCGCAGATCCGCGATCGCGACGGCGTCTATACCGCCGGCATCACCCAGTCGCGACAGATCGAAGTGCGCGGCTACGTCGATCGGCTCGGCCAGCTCTGGGCGACGCGCGCGCGCCTGCGCGGCGCGCCCAATCCCGCCGGCGCGCGGGCCGGCGGGCCGCTCGACACGGTCGCCCGGCCGCTGATGTCCGTGCTCGGCCTGACGCTGGACAGCAACGGTGCGACCTTCGAAGACCCGGCCGGCAACGCCATCGACGCGGACGCTTTCTTCGCTGCCGCACTGCCGGGCGCGCTGGTCGAACAGACGGGCGCGTGGGATGGCGTTTCGACGCTGTCCGGCGGCGTGGTCGCCCTCATCGCACCGCTCGACCCGCCGCCACCGGTGCGCGTCGCCGGATCGCCCACGCTGATCGTCGGCACGTTGCGCGGCGGCGACGCACTGTTCGCCAACGGCTTCGACTGAGCCGCTCCGGGTCGATTGCCATACAGGCAGGCCATGCGAATCTCGCGAACGATGCCCGACAAAGACAACAAAAGCCGCCAAGTTCCCGCGCGCCGCGTCGACGGCGACGACGGCCGCTCGCTCGGCGAACGGCTTACGCGCACGATCCTCGACATCGCCGGCCGCATCCCGGAAACCGGCGAACACAAGGCCTCTGGCCCGCACGAACGCGCACGCGCGATCGCCGCGGCGGCCGCGAACAAGGCTGCGCTCGCCGCCGGCACGCTGGCGCTGCCGCCCGGCCCGCTCGGCTGGCTCACGATCATTCCGGAACTCGCCGCGATCTGGCGCATCCAGCGCCAGATGGTCGCCGACATCGCCGGCGCATTCGGCGTCAGCGCCGAACTGACGCGGTCGCACATGCTGTATTGCCTGTTCCGCCACGCTGCGGCGCAGGCCATGCGCGACGTGACGGTCCAGGTCGGCGCGCGACTGCTCATCCAGGACGTGCCGCTGCGCGCGCTCGACAAGATCGCCGCGAAGATCGGCGTGAACCTGTCCAAGCGCCTCGCCGGCCGCGGCATCGCGCGCTGGCTGCCCGTGATCGGCGCGCTCGGCGTCGCCGGCTACGCCTATTACGACACCGGCCAGGTCGCACGCACCGCGATCGCGCTGTTCTCGGGCGAGGAAGCGCCTTCCAAGCGCCGCGCCAGCCGCGTGCGACGCATTGGCTGAACCGGCGCGGCGACGCCGCCTGCTAAAGTAGGCCCATGTATCTGGAGTACTACGGGCTGCGCGAAGCGCCGTTCTCGATCACGCCCGACCCGCGCTACGTCTTCCTCTCGGATCGCCACCGGGACGCACTCGCGCACCTGCTCTACGGCATCGGCAAGGGCGGCAGCGGCGGCTTCGTGCAGCTCACCGGCGAGGTCGGCACCGGCAAGACGACGCTGTGCCGCCTCCTGCTCGAACAGTTGCCCGAGAACACGCGCATCGCGCTCGTGCTCAACCCGAAGCTGTCGCCGGTCGAGCTCGTCGAGACGGTCTGCGAGGAACTCAAGCTCGACATCGGCGGCAAGCGCGGCAGCCTCAAGGCGCTGACCGACACGCTCAACGCGTTCCTGCTCGACGCCTACGCGCAGGGCCTGCGCGTGGTGCTCATCGTCGACGAGGCGCAGAACCTGTCGACCGAATCGCTCGAACAGGTGCGCCTGCTCACCAATCTCGAAACGCCGACGCAGAAGCTGCTGCAGATCATCCTGCTCGGCCAGCCGGAGCTGCGCGAACTGCTCGAAAAACCCGAGCTGCGCCAGCTCGCGCAGCGCATCACCGCACGCTACCACCTGACGCCGCTCGATGCGCCGGAAACCGAGGCCTACGTGCGTCACCGCATCGCGGTCGCGGGCAGTTCGCGCAATCCGTTCTCGCGGCTCGGGCTGAAAGCGCTGTACCGCCGCTCGGGCGGCGTGCCGCGGCTCATCAACATCATCGCCGACCGCGCGCTCATGGCCGGCTTCGCGCGCGAACAGGACAACCTCGGCGAACGCCTCGTCGACCGCGCCGCCGACGAAACCCTGCCCGGCCACGCACGCTACTGGCTGCGCCGCCACGGCGCGTGGGCCGCGATCGTCGTGCTCGCGCTCGCGGGCGCTGCAGGCACGTGGGCGTGGCAACACCGTCCGCAGCCATCGAATTTCATCGTCGAAAAAGCGCTCGACACGACACCCGCGCCGCCCGACGACGGCGATGCCGAACGCCTGCGCAGTGCGCTCGCGAGCGCGCCCGACACCGCCTTGATCGCATTCACACAATTGCTCGCGCGCTGGCAGGTCAACGCGGACGACGTCTCCGTGCGCGAGGCCGCGCGCTGTCCGGCGATCGTCGCGCCGGGACTGGCTTGCCTGCGCGGACGCGCTTCGCTCGACCAACTCGCGCGCTTCGACCGGCCGCTGATTTTGCTGTTCGGCAAGGCGCCGCACGAGACGCAGGCCATCCTGCAAGGCGTCGGCAAGGAGCGCGTGCGCATCGACCTCGCCGGCCAGCGTTATGAACTTGCGCGCGCCTCCGTTGCCCAACTGTGGAATGGCGACTTCACCGTGCTCTGGCGCGTCCCGGCCGACATGCCGGCGCGCCTCGACCACGGCGCGGGCGGCTCCGGCGTGGCCTGGGCGCTGGATCGCCTGAAGATCTTCGACGGCGGTGCCGGCGCCACGCCCGGAGCGACCTTCGACGCGGCGATGCAGGCGCGCGTCGAGAAGCTCCAGCAGGCCTACGGCATCCGCGCCGATGGCATCATCGGCCCGGAGACGCTGTTCGCGCTGTCCGCGCTCGACGACGCCGGCCCGCACCTGTCGCGCACGATGGACTGATACCTCGGTGTTGTACGACAGCACATTCGATTTGGACCTTTCATGTCGTTGATCCTCGAAGCCCTGAAGAAATCCGAACAGCAGCGCCAGCTGGGCGAAGCGCCGAACCTCGGCACGCCGATTACCGTTGCGCGGCGCCGGCGCAGCCTGCTGCCCTTGCTCGCCGCGGCCATCGCCATCGCGCTCGGCGCGAGCTGGTATCTGCTGCGCGACCGACCGGACGCAACGCCCGGCACGGCGAAAGTCGCCAGCACGCCGGCAGCCCAGACCTCGCGGAGCAATGCCGCCGCAGCAGCCGCGACAAAGCCTGCCGTGCAGAAGCCGATCGCCGTGAACATGCCGCCGCCACACGCGCCGCCCGCGCGCAAGGACGTCGCTGCCGACCAGAAAACCGCACCGGTAATCGCGCAGCCGGTATTGCCGGTTTCGCCCGCGCAGGATCGGCCCGGTTCGGTCGCGCCGCCGCCGCTTCCGCCACCTGCGGGCGAGGTCGCAGGCCGGACGCATGACCGCCCGCCGCCGCCCGGCCCCGCGTCTCCGCTCGACCAAGCTCCGAAGACGGCGTCAGCGACGACGACGCCCGCCGCGAACAATCCCGCAAGCGCCAGTCCGGGCAAGCCGCACGACCGTCCCGAACCGCCCGGGCCGTCGTCGCCGCTCGAACAGGCACCGAAGTCGGCATCGGCACCGCCGCCGGCTGCGCCGAAGCCCGTCGCAGCCCCGGCGCCTGCCGTGGCGACCGCGCAGCCGGCGCAGAAGCCCGTCGCGCAAAGGCCCGCGCTGCCGTCGGTCTGGGAACTGCCCTACGCAACGCGCAAGGACCTGCCCGCGATCGACCTGACCATGCACGTCTACGCCGACACGCCGGCCGACCGCTTCGTCGTGGTCAAGGGCGAACGCCACGTCGAAGGCGACCAGATCGCCGACGGCGTCACGCTCAAGCAGATCACCGCCGACGGCATGGTGCTCGCGTTCAAGGGGCAGGAGTTCACCTTCCCGCGCGACGGCCGCTGAGGCGCGTCGCATGTTCGTGCACCTGCCCAGCCGACGCCGCGCAGGGCCGCCGTGGGCGACGCTGTTCATCGTCGCTGCCTGCGTCGTCGTCTTCCTGTGGCTGGCCACGCTGCCCGCCGCCGAGCGCGCCGCGACGATCGCGCGCTGGGGCACGGTGCCGACGACGCTGTTCGACGCCCACGCGCCGTGGCTGCAGCAGATCCTGGAACTGCGCGCCGCGCGCCTCGTCACCGCGATCTTCATCCACGCCGACTGGCTGCACCTGACCGGCAACCTGCTCTTCCTCATCGTGTTCGGCGTCTCCGCCGAACGCGCGCTCGGCTCGGCGCGGTTCCTGCTGCTGTTCGTCGCCGGCGGCGCGCTCGCCAACCTCGTCGGCGCGCTGACGCTGCCCGGCACGAGCGCGCCGATCATCGGCTCGAGCGGCGCGGTGTCATCCGTCGTCGGCGCCTATCTCGCGCTGTTTCCGCGCGCGCGACTCGGCCTCGTGCTGCCGCTCGGCGTGTTCCTCGAATTCGTGCGCATCCCGGCGATGTTGCTGATCGGCTTCTGGGCCGCACTGCAACTGCTGTTCACCTACGTCGGCCCCGCGTTCGGCGCCGTCGCGTGGTGGACGCACATCGCCGGATTCCTCATCGGCATCGCGCTCGCACTGCTGTCGCGGCCGGCGATTGCGCGGCGATTGCGGCATTGAGCGCACGCGCGGACGCATTGCCCGCGTTTCCAGGTCGATCCGTCGCCGCAAGAACCGAAGTCCACTCCGCAAGGAAAATTCGCCATGCAAATCACCGTCGAAACCATCGTGCGCGCGCCGATCGACGAGGTCTGGCACGCCTACACCACGCCCAAGGACATCATGCAGTGGAACGCCGCGTCCGACGATTGGCACACGGCGGCCGCGAGCGTCGACCTTCGCGTCGGCGGCGCGTTTTCGTCGCGCATGGAGGCGAAGGACGGAAGCATGGGCTTCGACTTCGCCGGCACCTACACCGCCATCGTTCTGAACCGGCTCATCGAATACTCGTTCGGCGATCGCACTGCGAAAATCGAGTTTGCAGAAACCAAGGATGGAACCACCGTGGGCGTCACGTTCGACGCGGAAACCACCCATTCGATCGAGCAGCAACGCAACGGCTGGCAAGCGATCCTTGATCGTTTCGCGCGTTATGTCGAAACGAATCGTTGATGCGCTAGCCTGCCCGCCACGACCGATGCCGGCGCGGAAGTTGCGCGTTCGCTATCGACGCCGCGTTCGATATCAATTCTTGCTCGCGGGCTCAGTTTTTCTTCGCGGCGGCAGCAGGCGCGCGCAACGCCAGCGCCTTGAGCGCGTTGAGCGCTTCGTTGAGCGCGTAGTCGCGCGGCGCATCGCGGCGCGCGGGCGCGGCTTCGTCGCGGTCGCCTTCGCCGGTTCCCTTGAGGTGGTTCGGCAAATCGCGCTCGCCAAAGGACAGGTCGTCGTTGTCACGCACGCTGAGCGAGAGATCGGCGAGCGCGATGTCGGGCTGGATGCCGGCGGCCTGGATCGAGGCGCCGCTCGGCGTGTAGTAGCGCGCCGTCGTCAGCTTGACCGCGCGTTCGGCGTCGATCGGCAGCACGGTCTGCACCGAACCCTTGCCGAACGTGCGCCGGCCCATGAGCAGCGCGCGATGATTGTCCTTGAGTGCACCGGCGACGATTTCCGCGGCGGACGCGGTGCCGTTGTCGACGAGCACGACCAGCGGCGCGCCGTCGAGCAGATCGCCGGGCGTCGCGCTGTACGACGTGTCGGCCTGCTTGAGCCGGCCGCGCGTGCTGACGATGACGCCGCTGTCGAGGAAGTCGTCTGCGATCTCCACGGCGGCGTTGACGAGTCCGCCGGGATTGCTGCGCAGATCAAGCACGACACCGCGCAACGGCGCCTTGTTCGCTGCGACGAGCTTGTCGAACTGCTTGCGTAGTTGCGCCGCGGTTTCTTCCTGGAACTGGCTGATGCGCAAGTAGCCAAAGCCGGGGTCGAGCAAACGGCCGCGCACGCTGGCGACGCGGATCGCCTCGCGCTTGAGCGTGATGTCGACGGGCGTGGTCTGTTTTTCGTGCAGCACGCTCAGCGTGATCGACGTGCCCGGCTTGCCGCGCAGGCGCGCGACGGCGGTATCGAGATCATCGGCCTGCACCGGTTTGCCGTCGATGCGCACGATGGTGTCGCCGGCGCGGATGCCGCCGCGCTGCGCGGGCGTGTCGTCGATCGGCGCGACGACGCGCAGCGTGCCGTCGACCTGGCTCACTTCGAGGCCGAGTCCGGCGTAGCTGCCCGTGGTGTCTTCGGTGAGTCCGGCGAGCGCTTCCTTGTCGAGGTATTCGCTGTGCGGATCGAGGTTTGAAAGCAGGCCCTGGATCGCCGCACGCATCAGGCGGCGGTCGTCGACGTCGTCGACGTAGGCTTGTTTGACGAGGCTGTAGACCGCGGTGAAGGTGCGGATGTCGGCCAGATCGACGGCGTTCTTTGGCGCAACCTTTTCAGCCGGCGCAGCGGCCTTTGCGGGCGCCGCATCGTCGGCGCCGTCATCGGGCGGATCGGCGAACGCGACGGCCGTGGAGAGGGCGAACATCGAAACGAAGGCGAGCAGGGAGCGCATCGGTTTTCCGGCGATTTTTGACGAGAGGTCGAGTGTACGGCAGCGACGTGCGTCTTCGACCGCGTACGATGGCGGACGTTCAGCGCATCCAGCTGCGCGGGTCGATCGCCTGTCCTTTTGCGCGCAATTCGAAGTACAGGCCCGGTGTTTTCTGGCCGCCGCTCGCGCCGCTGGTGGCGATCGTCTCATCGGCGTCGACCCAGTCGCCGACGTCCTTGAGCAGCGTCTCGTTGCAGCCGTAGAGACTCAGGTAACCGTCGCCGTGGTCGACGATGATGACGAGGCCGTAGCCACGCAGCCAGTCGGCAAACGCGACGCGGCCGTGCGAGATCGCGCGCACCGGCGTTCCGCTTTTCGCCGCGAGCAGCACGCCGCTGCTGCGCCGGCCGCCTTCGTCGCTCGCGCCGAACGCGGCGGCCATGCGCCCTTGCAGCGGCCAGCGTAGGCGGCCGCGCTGCGCGGCGAAGGATTCCTCGCCCTTGATCTGCTGCGGGATGTCGGCGAATACGTCGCGCAGACGTTCGAGGAGGGTCGCGAGTTCGTTCTCGTTGCGACCGAGATTCGCGATCTGTGCGCCTTGCGCCTTGAGTTTGCCTTCGAGATCGGCGACGAGCTTTTCGCGCTCGGCGCGCTCGGTTTCCAGTTTGACGCCTTCCGCATGGCGCGCCTCGCGCGTGGCGGCGAGTTCCGCGGTCGCGGCGCGGATCGAATCCTCGACTCCGACAAGATGGCGCATCTCGCCGCGCAACGCGTCGATATGTTCGAGTTGCGCGCGCTGGAAATAACGGTGGTAAGCGAGCACGCGCGCGATCGCGGCGACGTCGTCTTGTTGCAGCAGCAACTTCAGTTCTTCGTGGTTGCCGAGCGCGTACGCCGAGCGCAGCAGCTTGGCGAGGTCGGCCTTTCGCGCGGCGAGTCGGGTTTCGAGATCGGCGCGCTCGCGGCCGAGTTCGTCGAGACGCGCCTGTTGCGCGGCGAGTTTTTCGTCGAGCGCGCGCACGTCTTTCGCCACCGTCGCGAGCGCAAGCTCCTTCTCGCGCAGGGCACGCGTCGCTTCGTCGCGTTCGCCGGTCGCGGCGCGTTGTTGATCGCCCAGCGCCTTGATCTGCGCGCGGACGTCGGCGAGTTTCTTCGCGGCTTCGGCTTCCTGCGCCTTGCGCTGCGCCTCGTCCGCATCTTGCGCACGGACGACGCCCGCGAGCGCGAAACCCGCGAGCGCGACGGCGACGAGAAGGCGAGTCGCGCGGCGCACTCAGGCGAATTCGACGAGACTGCGACCGCTCATGTCGGCCGGCTGCGCCAGACCCATGAGCGCAAGCGCGGTCGGCGCGAGATCGCGCAACGCGCCCGGTTGCAGCGTCGCCTTGCGGCCGATGTAGACGAGCGGCACCGGCCCGACCGTGTGCTGCGTGTGCGCGACGCCATTCGCGTCGATCATCTGTTCGAGGTTGCCGTGGTCGGCGCTGATGAGCATCTCGCCGCCCGCGGCGCGGATCGCGGCTTCGATGCGGCCGAGCGCGACATCGACCGCTTCCGCCGCCGCGATTGCCGCCGATTCGATGCCGGTATGGCCGACCATGTCCGGATTGGCGATGTTGCAGGCGATGAAATCGAAACGTCCCGACGCGATCGCGGTGACGAGTTTGTCCGTGAGTTCTGGACAGCTCATCTCGGGCTTGAGGTCGTAGGTCGCGACTTTCGGGCTCGGCACGAGGATGCGCTCCTCGCCCGCGAACGGCTCTTCGCGGCCGCCGGAAAAGAAGAACGTGACGTGCGCGTATTTTTCCGTCTCGGCGATGCGCAATTGCGTGAGGCCAAGGCCGGAAAGATATTCACCGAGCGTGTTTTTCATCGACTGCGGCGGATAGGCGACCGCGCTGTCGGCGACGAGGCCCTGCTCGTATTCGGTAAGCGTGACGAACGCCGACAGCTCGATTTTGCGCGCACGTGCAAAGCCGTCGAAATCGGCATCGACGAACGCGTGCGACAACTGGCGCGCACGGTCGGCGCGGAAATTCATGAAGACGACGGCGTCGCCGGTCTGCATTTTCCAATCCCGCGCGACGACGGCGGGCTTGACGAATTCGTCGTTCTCGCCGCGCGCGTAGGCCGCATCGAGCGCAGCAAGCGCGTCATCGAAGAACGGCGCGTTGCCATCGGCGATCGCGTCGTAGGCGAGCTGCACGCGATCCCAGCGCTTGTCGCGATCCATCGCGTAATAGCGGCCGCTGACCGTGGCGATGAACGCACCAGGCACGCCCGCGCACTTGCTCGAGAGCAGTTCGAGCGAGGCGCGCGCGCTGCGCGGCGGCGTATCGCGTCCGTCGAGGAACGCGTGCACGGCGATGCGCGGCACGCCACGGCGCGCGGCGAGGTCGATCATCGCGACAATGTGCTGCTCCTGGCTGTGCACGCCGCCCGGCGAGACGAGGCCGAACACGTTGAGCGTGCCGTTGGCGGCCTTGGCTGCGTCGCACGCACGCGCAAGCGCGGCGTTGGCGAAGAAGCTGCCGTCGGCAATCGCCGCGTCGATGCGCGTGAGATCCTGATAGACGACGCGGCCCGAGCCGATGTTCATGTGGCCGACTTCGGAATTGCCCATCTGCCCGTCCGGCAGGCCGACGAATTCTCCGTGCGTCTGCACCAGCGTGTGCGGATATTCGCGCAGCATGCGGCGCCAGTTCGGCAGGTTGGCCTCGGCGATCGCGTTGTGCGCGGCGTCGTCGCGATGGCCCCAGCCATCAAGGATGAGCAGGAGGACGGGTTTGGGTCTGGCCACGTGCGGATCCGCCAAAGCGAAAACGCAATCGTAGCCGATGCACCGCTTTAAACGCTTTCGCCGCAGCGCGCGTCCAAGTTTCCGTCCCCATCCGGAGCCGCGCCATGCAAAAACTCTTGGCGACCCTTTCCACTACCGCTGCGTTGTCGTTCAGCGCGTTCGCGCTCGCCGACGGCGGCAACGTGCACCGCATCAATAGCTCGATCCACATCGAAGCCGGCCAGAACGCAGGCGACCTGCACGCCGTCAACGGCTCCGTCGATGTTGCCGGCTCGGCGCATGCGCAGAGCGTGTCGACCGTGAACGGCGACGTCGACCTCGGCGCGCGGGCGAGCGCGGAATCGATCAAGACCGTCAACGGCGGCATCGAGCTCGACGACGGCGCGCACGTCGCGCGCAACGCGCAGTCGGTCAACGGCTCGATCCGGCTCGGCAAAGGCGCGGAAGTCGCCGGCATGACGTCGAACGTCAACGGCCATATCGCGCTCACCGCGGCGCACGTCGGCGGCGGCATCCAGACCGTGGCCGGCGACATCGACGTGGGCGCCGATTCGCGCGTGGAAGGCGGCATCCTCGTCGACCAGCCGCATGGTCACTCCAACGACACGCACATCCCGCGCATCGTCATCGGGCCGCGCGCTGTCGTCGACGGCACGCTCGAATTCCGCCGCGAAGTCGAATTGTTCGTGAGCAAGAGCGCGAAAGTCGGCGCGATCCAAGGCGCGACCGCGAAGACGTTCGACGGCGACAAGCCGTAAGTCTGCTGCTCGAAAAAACGGCGGCGCCGCGAAGGCGCCGCCAATGACGGAGGATGCTCCGTCCGTGGAGCGCGCGATGCATCCGTTGCGCGACGAGTCTGCGCAAGGTGCGTCGCAAATCCCGAGACACGCAGACCGATGCGGCCCGCGCGGCGTTGCGACGTTATGGCGACTTCTTCGCCAGCGCCTTCTCGATGCTCGCCTGCGTCATCGGGTGATAACCGGGCTTGGCTTTCGCGTAGACCTGTTTCGCGAAGGCGAGTCCGTTCGGCGTCTTCGCGAGTTCCTCGTAGATCGGCACGATGAGGTAGCGGCGGCCGATGCGCGTCATGTATTTCGCCATTTCCGTGCGCGCCGGGCGGTAGTCGGAGCGCGCCGCGGCGAGATACCAGCGGCGCGCGATCTCGGCGTTCGGCGAACCGTTGAGATGCCAGACCGCATCGAGCCCGGCAAGCTGTTTCGGCGTGAGCTTCTGCGGCAGGCCGTCGAGGAAGAACATCCATTCGTGCGTGTTCCAGTCCTTCGCGCCAAGGTCGAGCGGCTTGCGCGTGCCGGCCAGCCATTCCTTGCGCGCGGCGTCGATCGTCGCGAGTCGCGGCGAGGTCGGCATCGGTGCGTCGGCGGGCACGCCGCCTTGGTAGATCCACGCCTTGACCTCGTCGAGGCTCATCTTGCCCGGATACTTGTCGAGCAGGTTCGGCTTGAGCCAGTCGAGCATCTGCTCGGTGGTGATGCTCTGGAACGCGAAGTGGTCGAAGTAGCCGCGCAGGTACGCGTCGAACGTTTCGCGGCCGAAGCGCGCTTCGAGCGTGCGCAGCAGCCACGCGCCCTTGACGTAGGCGAAGTCGGAGCCTGCGTCGTCGGCATCCTCGACGTCGGGCACGAGACGCTGCGCGGCAGCTGGCGTGTCCGCGATTTCGCGACGCAGATCGTCGGCGGCGATGATGAATTCCTCGTCGGCCTGCGCCTTGCCGTACACGGCTTCGACGATGCGGTTCTCGACATAGCTCGTGAAACCTTCGTTCAGCCACATATGCTTCCAACTCGCATTGGTGACGAGGTTGCCCGACCACGAATGCGCGAGTTCGTGCGCGACCAGCGAGACAAGGCTCTTGTCGCCGACGAGCACGGTCGGCGTGGCAAAGGTCAGGCGCGGATTCTCCATGCCGCCGAACGGGAAACTCGGCGGCAGCACGAGGATGTCGTAACGCCCCCAGCGATACGGGCCGTAGAGCTTCTCGATCGTCTCGATCATCTTCTCGGTGTCGGAAAATTCCTTCGCCGCCTTTTCGACGACGGAAGGTTCCGCGTACACCGCGCTGCGCGGGCCGGTTTCGCGCACGGCGAGATCGCCGGCCGCGATCGCGAGCAGGTACGAGGGAATCGGCTGATCCATCGTGAAACGGAAATCGCCGTCGAGCGGATGCTTGACGTCGTTGTTCGCGCTCATGACGACGCGCAGCGCCTTCGGCCCGCTCACGTGCGCGGTGTAGGTGAAACGCACCGCGGGCGTGTCCTGCAATGGCACCCAACTGCGCGCGTGGATCGATTCGGACTGCGAATACATGAAGGGATGCTTCTTGCCCGCAGTCTGCGCCGGCGTCATCCATTGCAAGCCGGATGCGTCGGGCGAGGTGCGATAGCGGATGCGCACAGTCGGCGCCTGTGCGTCGAGCGCGATGTGAAGCGCGGAACCGAGGATCGCGTTGCGCGGATCGAGCGTCCACTTCGCCGCGTGCGCGGCGCCGTCGGCGCCGATCGCCTCGACGTTCTCGATGGTGAGGTCGCGCGTGTCGAGCACGAGCTCGTGCGCCTTGGGATCGTGCCAGTCGAGCGCGAGTTCGGCGGTTCCGGCGAGTTCGCGTTTGTCGAAGTCGACGGAGAGATCGAGCGCGAGCGACTTCTGCGTGACCTTCGACGGCTCGGCGTAGCTGTGCGGATCGCGTTCGGCGGCGCTGGCGGACGCAGCGAGCATGAACAAGGCGGCAGCGATGATGCGCGTCATCATGCGGGTTTCCTCGGACTGGAAAGCGGGTCGCGCATTGTCGCCGATCCGGTCGCGCGATGCGCTCGCCGCGGCGCGGGAACGCGCGTTACGCGAGGACATCCGAGGCGTGCGTCAACGCGATGCAAAGACGCGTGAAGCGGCTGCCGTCAGATGCGATAGCCGCGATGGATCGCGACGATGCCCGCCGAGAGGTTGCGCACGTCGACGCGCGCGAAGCCGGCGGTTTCCATCATCGCCTTGAGCGTTTCCTGATCGGGATGCTTGCGGATCGATTCGGCGAGATAGCGATAACTCGCTTCGTCGCCCGCGACCATCGCGCCGATACGCGGCAACACCTGGAACGAATGGAAATCATAGATCGGCTTGAGCAATTCCGACTTGACCGCCGAGAACTCGAGCACGAGGGCGCGGCCGCCGATCTTGAGCACGCGATGAATTTCGGAAAGCGCCTTGTCCTTGTGCGTGACGTTGCGCAGGCCGAACGCCATCGTCACGCAATCGAAACTCTTGTCGGGAAACGGCAGCGCTTCCGCATCCATCTGCGACCAGTCGAGACCGCGCACGAGTCCGCGATCGAGCAGGCGGTCGCGACCGACGCGCAGCATGTCGCCGTTGATGTCTCCGACGACGACGCGGCCTTTCGCGCCGACTTTCGGCAACAGCAACGCAGCGATGTCGCCCGTGCCACCCGCGAGATCGAGCACCGCGTCGCCTTCGCGCACGCCGCTGGTGCCGACGAAATAGCGCTTCCACAAGCGATGCACGCCGAGCGACATGAGGTCGTTCATGACGTCGTACTTGCGCGCGACCGACGTGAACACCTCGCCGACGAGCTTGGCCTTGTCGGCCTCGGGCACGTCGCGGTAACCGAAATGGGTGGTGGGCGATTCGCTCATGCGCGCAATGCTACCGCAATGCGTGCGCGGTCATCTCGCGGTCAGCGCAACTTTCCCGCCGCGGCGAGCGCATCGAGGTATTCCTGCCAATTGCGCACGTGGTCGCGGCCGAGCGCGTAGAGCGTGTCCCAGCCGTAGATGCCGCTGGCATGGCCGTCGGAAAAGCGCAGCAGCACGGCGTAGTGGCCGACGGGCTCGACCGCGTCGATGGCGACCTCGCGCTTGCCGGCGACGAGCACTTTCTGTCCGGGGCCGTGGCCTTGCACTTCCGCGCTCGGCGAATTCACGCGCAGGTATTCGGCGGGCAATTCGAAATGCGCGCCGTCGTCAAAAGCAACTTCGAGCACGCGCGAGACGCGGTGCAGGGTGATACCCACGGGAACGGGAGGATTCATCGAATCTGGCTACGCAGCGTGCTGCTCATTGAAGGCGCGGCCAAGGATGACCGCTGGTGGCATCGCCCGAAGCCGATCACCGCGTCGACGCCCTCGCAATCTCTCGAAACAGCGATCAAGAACGATCGCAAGAATCAATGCAGGCTGTCGGACAGTGGCACGTTCGGCCGCTGCGGATCGCCGGGCGCGCCGGCGACTTGCCACAGCGCATCGAGATACCCCGTGCCGAAGCCGATCGAGCCGAGCGCCTCGTACTCGTAGGCGCCGGTGTCCGGATACCACTGCGCGTTCGGATCGAGTTCGCGCATGACGAGCGCGTCGGATTCGACACCGGCGAGCTGGCCGACGTAGCTGATTTCGCCCTCGTCGTCCTCGACCATGTTGAGCGAGATCAGCGGCGCGTGCTGCATCGCCGAGCGCGCGATCGCGGCCCAGTCGTCGAGCTGGAACGGTTGCGGCACGGCCAGCGTCTCGCCGCGCAGCGCAAGCGCCTTTTCGACGAACTCCTTGGCCGGGTCGGGCTCGAGCGCGCTGATGTCGACGATGGCGATGGCGACGTAACCGTCGAAACGCAGCGTGTCGCCGATCTCGGCGACCAGCGCGAAATCGCGCGACAACGCGACGACATAGCCGTGGATCGCGCCGGGCTGCAAGCGGTCGCGGCGGATGCGCAGCGGAATGCGTTGCTCGAAAGCCTCGCGCAATTCGGCGCGCACGCCGCGCGCCTTGAAGGGAACAACCGTGGTCATGGCGGTATGGTCGGGTCTTTGGCCGGGCGGCGCAAGTTCGCCGCCAAGCCCGTTCACAGAATGTAGCGGGAAAGATCTTCGTCCTTGACGAGCGTGCCCAGATGCGCGTCGACGTACGCGGCGTCGATGCGGTAATTCTGGCCGCCGCGGTCGGATGCCTCGTAGGAAATCTCGTCGAGCAGTCGTTCGAGCACCGTATGCAAGCGCCGCGCGCCGATGTTCTCGGTGCGCTCGTTGACCTGAAACGCGACTTCGGCGAGCCGCGCGACGCCGTCGCCGGTGAATTCGACGCCGACGCCTTCGGTGCCGAGCAGCGCGGTGTATTGCTTGGTCAGCGCGTGCTGCGGCTCGGAGAGGATGCGCTTGAAATCGTCCGCGGTGAGCGCGGCGAGTTCGACACGGATCGGGAAGCGGCCCTGCAATTCCGGCACGAGATCGGACGGTTTCGCCAGCGAAAACGCGCCGGAGGCGATGAACAAAATGTGGTCGGTCTTGACGATGCCGTACTTGGTCGACACCGCCGACCCTTCGACGAGCGGCAGCAGGTCGCGCTGCACGCCTTCGCGCGAGACTCCGGCTCCGTTGAACTCGCCGCGCTGTGCGATCTTGTCGATTTCGTCGATGAAGACGATGCCGTTCTGCTCGGCGTTGGCGATCGCCAGCGTCTTGATCTCCTCGTCGTTGACGAGCTTGCCGGCTTCTTCCTCGATGAGGATCGGCCGCGCTTGCGCGACGGAGAGCTTGCGCGTCTGCGTCTTGCCGCCCTGCAGCGACTGGAACATGCCGCGCAACTGGCTCGTCATTTCCTCCATCCCCGGCGGCGCCATGATTTCCACGCCGACGTTCATCGCGACATCGAGTTCGATCTCGCGCTCGTCGAGCACGCCCTCGCGCAACTGCTTGCGCAGTTTCTGGCGCGTCTCCGCATCACGCGAATCGACGGCGGCCGGTTCGTTGGCGAAACCAACGCCGTGGCGGCGCGGCAGCAGCGCGTCGAGGATGCGTTCCTCGGCGCGATCCTCGGCCTGCGAGCGCACGCGCGACTTGGCCTGCTCGCGCGCCATCTTCACGGCCGCGTCGGCGAGGTCGCGCACGATCTGCTCGACGTCCTTGCCGACGTAACCGACTTCGGTGAACTTGGTCGCTTCGACCTTGATGAACGGCGCGTTCGCGAGCGCGGCGAGGCGGCGCGCGATTTCGGTCTTGCCGACGCCGGTCGGGCCGATCATGAGGATGTTCTTCGGCGTCACTTCCTCGCGCAAACCCGGTTCGAGCTGCATGCGCCGCCAGCGGTTGCGCAGCGCGATCGCGACCGCGCGCTTGGCCGCCTTCTGGCCGATGATGTAGCGGTCGAGTTCGTTGACGATTTCGCGGGGAGTGAGTTCGGACATGGCGGGTCGTGATGGGAGATTCGGGATGCGCTCGAGCTTGAGCGCTCGTCATTCCTGCGTGTGCAGGACGACGGCGGCGGGCTAAAGCTCTTCGATCGTCGTGTTGTGGTTGGTGTAGATGCAGATGTCGCCCGCGATCTTCAGCGCGCGCTCGACGATCGCGCGCGCATCGAGGTCGCTGTTTTCGAGCAGCGCCTTCGCCGCAGCGAGCGCATACGGACCGCCGGAGCCGATCGCGATGAGGCCGTGTTCGGGCTCAAGCACGTCGCCGTTGCCCGAAATGAGCAGGGACGCGTCCTTGTCGGCGACCGCGAGCATCGCTTCAAGCCGGCCGAGGCGGCGATCGGTGCGCCAATCCTTCGCCATCTCGACCGCGGCGCGCGTGAGATTGCCGCCATGCTTGTCGAGCTTGGCCTCGAACAGCTCGAACAGCGTGAACGCGTCCGCGGTCGCGCCCGCGAAGCCGGCGATCACATCGCCCTTGCCGAGCCGGCGGATCTTGCGCGCGTTCGACTTCATCACCGTATTGCCGAGGGTCACCTGCCCGTCGCCGCCGATGACGATGCGGCCGTTGCGGCGGACGGAGACGATGGTGGTGGCGTGGAAGGATTCGGACATGGGGCGGGGGCGAGATTTGCGGGAACCAACGCAAGTTGGGGATGGTCTGGTGGAACCCAAGCTCAGCTACCGGTGACGCCGGGGTTCGGCGCTGCGTGCACTTCCCGCCATCGAGTGATCTTACGAATGCGCCGACTACTCGCGATTGGTTTGTTGCTGGCTCCGCGATTCATCCTCGGCGCACAAGCAATCGAGCCGGAATACACGCCAAAATCACCGTCGGCGGCACGGCTACGTCAAATGCTCCGATGACTGGATAGACAAGCCGGCGGTCGAGCAGCGCTAGGTTCGCCGCTTCGCCCTCGGATGCGCCGCGTCGTAGACCTTCGCCAGATGCTGGAAATCCAGGTGCGTATAGACCTGCGTCGTCGAAATGTCGGCGTGGCCGAGCAGTTCCTGCACGGCGCGCAGGTCGCCCGAGGATTCGAGCAGGTGGCTCGCGCAGGAATGACGCATGAGATGCGGATAGACGCGCTTCCAGATGCCCTGTTCGTTGGCGCGACGCTTGAGTCTTGCGCGCACGCCGTTCGGCGTCAGTGGCTGGCCGCGCGCGCCGCGCACGAGCGGATCGTCGGCACCGCAGGCGTCCTGTTCGCGCAGCGCGGCGAGCGCCGCCAACGCTTTCGAGCCTACCGGCACGATGCGCGTCTTGCTGCCCTTGCCGGTGACGCGCAGCGTGCCGTCGCCGATGTCGAAATCGCGCCAGCGCACGCCGCAGAGTTCGGAGACGCGCAGGCCGCTGGAATACAGGAGTTCGAGCAGCGCGCGATCGCGCACCGCGTCGGGATCGTCGCCGGGCACTTCGACGAGCTGCGTCATTTCGTCGGCGTCGAGCACTTCGGGCAATTTGCGACGCAGTTTCGGCGAGCGCAAGCCGAGCGCGGGATTGACCGAAACCTCGCCTTCGCCGGCGAGGAATTTGAAGAAGCCGCGCCACGCCGACGCGGTGTGGCGCAGCGTACCCGGCGTCAGTTTTTGCCGATGCAGGTCGGCGAGCAACGTCTGCGCCTGCTCGGCGCGCAATTGCGACCACGCGTCGAGACCGAGGCTTTCGGCGCGTTCGGCGAGCCTCGCCAGCGAGCGAGCGTAGTTGTCGAGCGTGCCGTGCGCGTAGCCGCGCTCGACGCGCAGCTTTTCGAGATAGCGATCGACCGCCGCGCGCAGCGCGCCCACGTCACGCCACCGGGAAACGCGCGACCGCGGTCGAGATCGCCTCGCCGATGAGCTTGAGGAACACCGTGCCCATGCCGGGGTGGAAGCGGTTCGCGTCCGCGCTGCCGATCGCGAGCAGGCCGGCGCCGATCGGCATAAGCACGGCCGACTGCACGTCGCTCGCATTCGCGCCGAACAGCGCGTCGAGCTTGTCCTGCTGCAGGCGTCCGCACAGCGGTTCGGCGCGCTTGAAGAATTCGGCGAGCGCGGGGAACGCGACGGCGCCGGCCGGTTCGGCGATGAGCCATTCGGCGGCGGGCAAATCGGGGTCGGCGCGGAACAGCACGAGTCGCACGAACACGGGCGCACCGGCCTGCGCACCGGCGTAGGCGGGCGGATCGCGGAAGTCTTCCCCGAGCGCGGCGACGATCGCGTTCGCCGTTTCCGGCAGCGTGCGCGCACGCATCAGCGCGAGCGTGAGCGTGTGCACGCGCACCATGAGCGCTTCGTTCTCGTGCGCGATCTCGATGAGTTCGTGCAGGCGGCGGTTGAGTTCGCGGTTCTTGTCGCGCAGCACGTCGAGCTGGTAACTCGCCAGCGACGCCGCCTTGCCCTGCTCGCGCGGCAGCGTGAGTGCGAGCGCAATGTCGGGAAAGTCGCCGAGGAATTCCGGATGCCGGCGCAGGTAGCTGGCGACATCCATCGCGTTGAGACCGTCCTTGACGCTGAGTTCGCTCATGGGTTCCTCGTGATCGGCGCTTTGCGCGCCATCATAGGCGATGCGGCGCTGCACGTTTGCGCGGACGCGCAAAACCCGGGCATCAAGGCGCCGACACGCAAACTCAGGCGTCGAGCTCGCCTTCGAACACGAACGCCGCCGGCCCGGTCATGCGCAGCGGTTCGCCGTCGCCGTTCCAGTGGATGTCGAGTTCGCCGCCGGGCAGATGGACGCGCACGTCGGCATCGACCCGGCCGCGCCGGCGCAGCACCGCGACCGCCGCGCAGGCGCCGCTGCCGCAGGCGAGCGTTTCGCCGACGCCGCGCTCCCATACGCGCAGGCGGATCGCGTCGCGCGCGAGCACCTGCGCGAAGCCGACATTGCAGCCTTGCGGGAACGCGTCGCCGTGTTCGATCTGCGGGCCGAGCACGGCGACGGGCGCGTTCGCGATGTCGTCGACTTCGATGACCGCGTGCGGATTGCCCATCGACACCGCGCCGATGTCCACCTTGCGGCCGAGCACGTCGATCGCGTAACGATCGGCTTGCGCGTCCGCGCGCAACGGAATGTCGGCGGGCGCGAAACGCGGCACGCCCATGTCGGCGCCGACCCGGCCGTCGGCGAGCACTTCGACCGCAACCGTGCCCGACGGGCTTTGCAACTGCGTCGCGCCGACGCCGATCAAGCCCGCACGTTCGAGCCAGCGCGCGACGCAGCGCAGGCCGTTGCCGCATTGGCCGGACAGCGAGCCGTCGGCGTTCCAGATGCCGTAGGCGAACGCGCAGGCGGGATCGCGCGCGCGTTCGATCGTCAGCAACTGATCGAAGCCGACGCCGAAATGGCGGTCGGCGAGGCGGCGCATCTGCTTCGCGTCGAGGCCGAGCGGATGCTCGCGGCAATCGACGACGACGAAATCGTTGCCGGCGCCGTGCATCTTGGAAAAACGCAGGCCCATGCGCGGCGCTCAGTGCGTCTCGGGCGTCGCCGAAGCGGGCGCCGGCTGCGCCGAAGACGGCTGCGGCGGCGCGGGTTTCCTGGTGTCCGGATGCACGAGCGGGCCCTTGTTGCCGCAGGCGACGAGCAGCGCGAGCGCAAGACACATCGCAGCGAGGCGACAGGCGTTTCGGATCGACATGACAAAATCCTGCTGCGGAAAACCCGCGCAGTATAGAGGTCGCGAAAACCCCGCGCATGGCGGGATCCGGGACGCGTTGCAGCGAGCGTTCACGGCGCGAACGGCTATGCTGGCGGACATGTCGCTGCTGCCGTTCGTCATCGCGCTGTATCTCGTCGCCGTGCTGTTCGCGCTCGGCTCGCTCGCGCATGCGGGCGCGGCGCGCATACGCTGGCGCGCGAGACGGCATGTTTCGGCCAGCCATCGCCTGCTCTGGGCGTTCGTGTTCCTGCTCGTCGCGCTGCTCGCGGCCCTCGCGGCGACGGCGTTGCTCGGCTATCGGCGGCTGGCCGCGGAGACGCCGATCGCTCGGCTCGACGCCACACGGCTCGCGCCGCAGCGCTGGTCGCTCGCGGTGGAAACGCCGGACGGCGAACGGCGCACGTTCGAGATCGCCGGCGACCAGTGGCAGCTCGACGCGCGCGTCATCAAATGGACGCCGGGCGCGATCGTCGCCGGCGCGCCGACGCTCTACCAACTCGACCGCATCGGCGGCCGCTACTCGGACGTCGCGCAGGAACGCGAAGCCGGCAAGAGCGCGTACGCGCTGTCGTCGCCGCAACCGTTCGACCTGTGGCATCTCAAGCGGCAATTCCCGCGCTGGCTGCCGTGGGTGGACGCGGATTTCGGCAGCAGCGCGTATCTGCCGCTCGTCGAGAACGGCCACTACGACGTCACGCTGGCTGCCGCAGGCGGCCTCGTCGCGCGGCCCGCGGACGAACAGACGAAGGCGCGCATCGAGCAGGCGCGTTTCTAGCGCCGCGCTCAGCCCGCGCGCGACGGCACCGCAATCAGATACGGGCGACGCAGCGCCTTTTCGTAACGTCGCGCGGTCGCGCCGTCTTCGTAATAGCCGAGCCGCTCGCCAATCAGCCGGTAGCCGTTGCGTTCGTAAAGACGCTGCGCGGAGGCGTTGTCGGCGCGTACTTCCAGACGCAACACGCGGCTTTCGCGGCGCGCGGCGGCGAGTTCGGCCGCGCGCAGCAGGCGTTCGCCGAGGCGGCGGCCGCGTTCGTTCGCGTCGACGGCAATCGAATACAGGCGCGCGACGCGGTGGCGACGATGGAACAGCAGCATCGCCGCGCCGACGACGCGGCGGTCGCGGATCGCCAGCAGGACTTCCGCGCTGAGGCTTTCCAGATGATGCCGCCACTGCCGCGCGCTGACGCGGTCGCTGGCGAAAGAGGCGTTCTCGAGGGCGACGACGTCGTCGAGGTCGTTGATCGTCGCACGGCGCACATGCACCTCGTCGGAGGCGCTGTCGGCGGCGAGAATGGACGAGGCGGCGGCGAACACGGCGCGCAGCCTAATCGCCGCGACGCGTCGCCGCAACGAGTCCGCGTCGGGCGTTCATTGCCGCTTCATCGGCGCGCGGCCGCGCTTGTGTCACACTGCGCGCCGCGCAATCGGCGCCTCCCTTTTCCGGCCATCCCAATCCCACCGCTGATCGCATGAGCCGGCTCGTCATCGTCGTCGAGAAAGCCTCGGACTGGGGCTCGTACTACCCGTCCGACAACGTCGTCACCGCGCAGGACTACCTCAAGGAGCCGCTCGGCGCCGACGACGAGCGCACGCAAGTCATCAACCTGTGCCGCAGCTACAAATACCTCGGCACCGGTTATTACGTGTCGCTGCTCGCCGAGGCGCGCGGGCACAAGGTGATTCCGTCGGTGCGCGCGATCAACGACCTGCGCCGGCGCTCGCTGTACGGCCTGGACATCGAAGACCTCAACGCCAAGCTCGGCAACTTCCTGCCGGCCGGCGGACGCGACACGACCGACTTCGGCATCCTCGTCTACTTCGGCGAAACCTCGTACCCGGCGCTCGAAGATCTCGCGCGGCAGGTGTTCGAGACGTTCCCGAGCCCGATCCTGCGCATCGAATTCGAGCGCGACCGCGTCTGGCAGATCGCCGCGATCAAGCCGACCGGCCTGCACACGCTGTCGGACGAGCAGGAAGACGCGTTCGCGCAATCGCTCGACCATTTCTCGAAGAAGCTCTGGCGCAAGCCGCGCGCGCGCAAGAAATTCCGCTACGACCTCGCCATGCTCGCCGACGCGAACGAGTCGATGCCGCCGTCGAACAAGCGCGCGCTGAAATCCTTCGTCGAGGCCGGCGCGGAACTCGGCATCGAAGTCGACACGATCACGCGCAACGACTACGCGCGACTGGCCGAGTACGACGCACTGTTCATCCGCGAAACGACCGCGCTCGACAACCACACCTACCGCTTCGCCAACAAGGCGGAGAAGGAAGACATGGTCGTCATCGACGATCCGTCGTCGATCCTCAAGTGCACGAACAAGATCTACCTGCACGACCTGCTCAAGTCGCGCAAGCTCGCCACGCCGCGCACCGAGATCCTCTATCGCGACGAGCCGAAAAAACTCGCCGAACTGCCGGACGTGCTCGGTTTCCCGATCGTGCTGAAGATTCCGGACGGCTCGTTCTCGCGCGGCATCGTCAAGGTCGAGAACGCCGAGCAGCTCAAGAAGGCCGCCGACGACCTGTTCCAGCACACCGCGCTCGTGCTCGCGCAGGAATTCATGTTCACCGAATTCGACTGGCGCATCGGCGTGCTCAACCGCGAACCGCTGTACGCGTGCAAATACTTCATGTCGCGCGGCCACTGGCAGATCTACAACCACGGCGCGAAAGGCACGGCGAAATCCGGCGGCTTCGAGACGTTGCCGGTGCGCTCGGTGCCCGCCGACGTGCTCAAACTTGCGCAGAAGGCGACATCGCCAATCGGCGACGGCCTCTACGGCGTCGACCTCAAGCAGGCCGGCGACCGCCTCGTCGTCATCGAGGTCAACGACAACCCGTCGATCGACGCGGGCGTCGAGGACGCGTACCTCGGCGACGATCTTTACCGCCGCATCATGGATGAATTCCTGCGCCGCATGGAGCGCAAACGTATGGGATTGCGCGGCTGAAACGCCTCGTCAAACCCGCCGCGCCTGCGCGCGCGGCCGTGCTCGTGCGAGCGCGTCGCGCGCAGCCGCCCACAGGCGCGCCCGCGCGAGCCAGGCCAGATCGAGCAACGGCGCGCCGACCAGCCAGAACGCCGCGCTCGCGCCCGCGGATCGGCTGAACAGCGACTGCGGAAACAGCAGCGCCACGCCGCAGCCGACCACGAACCACGCGAGCAGCACGCGCGTGACCGCTGCACGCTCGATCGCCGGCTCGGGACGCATCGCGCCCTCACGACGCGACGTGCGCGCGGGCCTCGTGCGCACGCGGGCGGCCTTCGACGAAGATTTCGACAACGCAGGCGCGGCTTCGGCGTCGCGCGGCAGGGTGATCGGGGCGAGGAACATGGTCGGACTCCTGGGCTCGGGAGGCCGACGATGAACCGCGTCCGTCTCAATCGCTGCGATGCGCGAGAAGGCGCGGTTCCCGGCGGCCGAATCCGGCCGCGCCCCCGTGCGATACTCCGCCGACACTCGACGGAGCCCGCGTGGAAAACCACGGATTCCTGCCCTACGCCCTGATCCTGCTGCTGGCCACGGTGATCCTCGTGCCGCTGGCCAAGCGCTGGCGGCTTGGCGCCGTGCTCGGCTATCTCGGCGCGGGTCTGCTCATCGGCCCGTCGGGCCTGCACCTGGTCGGCAACACCGAACAGATTTCGCAGATTTCCGAACTCGGCATCGTGCTCATGCTGTTCGTGATCGGCATGGAGCTGTCGCCGCAGCGATTGTGGGTCATGCGCCGCAGCGTGTTTGGCGCAGGTTCGCTGCAGATGGCGATCACGGCGCTCGCGATCGGCGGCATCGCCGTCGCGATCGGACTGGATTGGAAAGCCGCGCTCGTCATCGGCCTCGGCCTTGCGCTGAGTTCGACCGCAATCGACCTGCAACTGCTCGCCGAGCGCAAGGAACTGACCAGCCCGCACGGCCGGCTCGGCTTCGCGATTTTGCTGTTCCAGGACGTCGCCGCGATCCCGCTGCTCGCGCTGATCCCGATCCTCGGCAGCGCGCACGAAAACACGCACGGCAGCGACGCGGCGATCGCCGCGCTGCGCGTGTTCGGGACGATCGCGCTCGTCGTCGTCGGCGGCCGCTACCTGCTGCGACCGATGTTCCGCGTCGCCTCGCAGCAATCGGGCACGCCGGAAGTGTTCACCGCGACGGCGCTGCTCGTCGTCATCGGCACCGGCTGGCTCATGCAAGTCGCCGGCATCTCGATGTCGCTCGGCGCGTTCCTTGCCGGCGTGCTGCTCGCCGATTCGGAATATCGCCACGAGATCGAGGCGCAGATAGAACCATTCCGCGGCCTGCTGCTCGGCCTGTTCTTCGTCGGCATCGGCATGTCGCTCGACCTGCGCGGCGCACTCGCCCAACCGCAACTCATCGGGTTGCTGCTGGCCGCGCTGATCGCGGCCAAGGCGATCGTGCTGTACGCCGTCGCGCGTTTCGGCGCGCGCATTGGCAACGCGCAATCGCTCGCGCTGGCCGCACTACTCGCGCAGGGCGGCGAATTCGCGTTCGTCGTGTTCGGGCTCGCAGCCGGTAACGGTCTGCTCACTGCAGAGCAGCGCGATCTCGCCGTCATCGTCATCACGCTGTCGATGGCCGCGACGCCGCTGCTCGTGCGCCTGCGCGCGGAAATCGCGCCCGCCGACAAGGACAAGAAGGCCGCGCGCGAATTCGATCGCATCGACGCGGCGACGCCGCGCGTCATCATCGCCGGCATGGGCCGCGTCGGGCAGATCGTCGCGCGCATGCTCAACGCGAACCGCATTCCGTTCACCGCGCTCGAAGCCGATCCCGAGCAAGTCGATTTCATGCGCCACTTCGGCAATACCGTCTATTTCGGCGATGCCTCGCGCCTCGACCTGTTGCGCGCGGCGCAAGCCGACAAGGCAGAAATCTTCGTCATCGCCACGGAAAACCCGGAGGCGACGCTGCGCACCGCGCGCCTGCTCAAGCGCCACTTCCCGCATTTGAAAGTGTTCGCGCGCGCGCGCAATCGCCAGCACGTGTTCAAGCTCATGGACCTGGGCATCGACGGCATCGTGCGCGAGACGTTCTTCTCGAGCCTGGAAATCGCGCGCGGCGTGCTCGAATCGCTCGGCTACGACGCGGCAACCGCGGAAGATCGCGTGCAGCGTTTCCGCGTGCACGACGAGCGCGTGCTCGCCAACCAGTATCCCGTCTACGACGACGACGCAGCGCTGCTGCAAACCGCGCAGGAAGCGCGCGACGACCTCATGCACTTGTTCGAGGCCGATGCCGGCGAGGATGCCGTCGAGGAAGGCGATGGCGCCCGCTGAGTCGCGCGGTTTCGCGCTCGCGCGCGAGCGGCTGACGAGTTTCGACCGCCAGTTCGCCGCGGACGTGCGCGTGCAGCGCCCGGATCGTTATCGCCTGCTCGATGCGTTGCCTGCGGATCAGCCGCGCATCGCGCGCGGCGGCGGCGTGTCCTACGTCGCCGCGAGTTTCGGAAACGATGCGACGACGCTGGACATGCGCGCGTTCGATCGCCTGCTCGCGTTCGACGACCGCGCCGGCGTGCTCTGTGTCGAAGCCGGCGCGAGCATCGGCGACGTGCAGCGCTTCCTGCTGCCGCATGGCTGGTACGTGCCCGTCGCGCCCGGCCATCCGCGCGCAAGCATCGGCGGTTGCGTCGCCTCCGACGTACACGGCAAGAATCCGGCCCGCGACGGCACGTTCCGCGCGCTCGTCGAAGAATTGCAATTGCACGTGCCGGGTCGCGGTCTGCTCGGCGTCGACGCACGCAACGACGCCGCGTTGTTCGACGCGACGATCGGCGGCTTCGGCATGACCGGCACGATCACCCACGCGACGCTGCGCCTCGTGCGCCCGCCGCGCGCGATCGCGCTGCGCCGCGTGCCGGTCGACGATCTCGCGCAAGCCGCGCGCGTGCTGCGCGAATCGGCAAACGCGCACGTGCTCTACGGCTGGCACGACGGGCGACCGGACCGTTTCGGCCGCGGCGTCATCCGCGTCGGCTTGTCCGACGACGAAGCCGCATCGCGCGATGTCGCACTCTCCAAGAACACCGATCTTCCGGCAGCCATCGCGCCATTGCCGGTACCGCTGTGGAATCGCAACGGCATTGCGGTCGCGAACAGCTGGCTGAGCCGACGCTGGTGCAAGCCCGGTTTCGAGCCGATCGCGCTCGCGCAGGCACTGTTCCCGCTCAACGATGCGCGCCTGTATTTTGCCGGTTACGGCAAGGCAGGCCTGGTTGAGCTGCAATGGCTGGTTCCGCATCCGCGCTTCGAGGCGTTCGCCGTCGCGCTCGGCGATTGCGTCGCGCGCGAACGGCCGCGCATCGCGCTGATTTCGAGCAAGTTGTTCGACGGCGTCGCACGCGGTTTCGCGCTCGACGGAAAAGGCATCGCGCTCGCGCTGCACCTGCCGTCACCGACGCAATCATCGCAGCGCGCGTTCTGCGAACGGGTCGCGGAACTCGCGATCGAACACGGCGGCCGGCCGAATCCGATCAAGGATTCCACGCTCGACGAAGCCGTCATGCGCCGCGCGTTCGCCGACTTCGATGCGACGCGCGACGCGCTCGCCGCGCACAACCGCGATGGTCGCTTCGGTTCGGAACTGACGCGGAGGATCGGGTTGTGACCGCGACCGCATCAACGACCGCGGTGATCGTCGGCGCATCGAGTGGGCTCGGTCGCGCGCTGGCCACCGATCTCGCACGACGCGGCCATGCGTTGCTGCTCGTCGCCTCCGATGCGCGTGATTTGCAGGCGATCGCCGCCGATCTCGAACTGCGTTTTGATACGGACGTGGCGACGCTCGCGCTCGACCTCGCGCGCGAACCCGATCCCGGCGCACGCATCCTCGCGTCGCTCGTTTCGATGCCACCGTTGTCGGCGCTGCTGCTCGCCGCCGGCGTTTCCCGCGATGACGACGACTTTTCGCTGCCCGCCGCACGCATCGGCGAGCTGCTTTCGATCAACTTGCACGCGCCGCATGCGATCGTGCATGCGTTGCTGCCGACCTTGCGCGAAACGCGCGGCACGATCGTCCTGTTCGGCAGCATCGCCGCGATCCGCGGCCGCGGCCGCAACGTCGTCTACGCCAGCGCCAAGCGCGCGCTGGAATCGCTTTACGAGAGCCTGCGCCAGGCGCATGCAGCGGGCGCGCTGCACGTACAGCTGTATCGCCTCGGTTTCCTCGCCACCAACCTCACCTACGGCATGAAATTGCCGATGGCGGCGAGCGAACCGGACGCGGTCGCGCGCCATATCGCGGCGCGGCTCGGCAAAGGTTCGTTCGCTCGGTATGTGCCTCGACGCTTTGCGCTTATCGCCGCGATCGTACGCGCACTGCCGTGGTTCGCGTTTCGCCGCATGCGCGGCTGAGCGGCGCGGCCGAGATCCATAGAATTTCCCGGAAACGTCGAAATCAATCCGGTGCGCGTGCGGGGCGGCGCAAGGTCTGGCGCACGCCGGGGACGGCCACGTCGCCGACACGCAGGCCGAGTTCGGCGGCGACGTCGACATAGCCGACGAGCGCGGCGACATCGGCGGCGCTGCGCCCGAACGCATCGACGAGGTCGAGCGGTGCGCCGTGCGCCTTGAGCAGGCGCGCGCAACCGATGAGGCCATGCAGCGCGCAGGCGTGCAGCGCGCTGACGCCGCGTTCGTCTTGCGTATCGACGGCGGCGCCGTGGTCGACGAGCCATTCGCAGAGCACGCGCAGTTGTTCGGCGTCGCAGTGCGCGCCGGGCGCTTCGCGCGCGCCGAGCAGGATCAACAGCGTGTCCTGGCCACCCCGATTGCGCCGTGCAACCTGCGCGCCGGCTCGCAGCAGCCGTTCGAAAATGGCGCGTGCGGTGTCGACATCGCCGCGCGCAAACGCGTAGTGCGCGGCGGCGTGCAGCGGCGTTCCGCCGTGGTCGTCGAGCGCGTTCGCGTCGGCTCCGGCTTCGAGCAGGGCGTCGACGATGCGCGGCTCGCCGACCGCGCAAGCGAGCGTGAGCGTCGTTCCGCCGCCGGCGATGCGTGTGTCGGGCGCGACCTGATGGTTGAGCAACGTGCGCACGACCGCTTCGCGGCGCGCGGCGACGGCGGCGGCGAGGACGTGCATGCCGCTGCGCGTGACGTGCGCGGCGTCGGCGCCCGCGTCGAGCAGTTGCATGAGCAACGCGGCGTGGCCGGCGCCGGCAGCGCGGATCAGCGCGGTCGCGCCCTGCGCGTCTTCGCCGTCGATCGCGAAGCCGAGTTCGAGCAGGCGCGCGATCGCATCCGCGTCGCCGCGGGCGGCGGCATCGGGCAGATCGGACGCGCGCAACGTGCGCAGCGGCAACGGCCAGTTCGGCCACGCGAGCCAGCGCGATAGCGTGCTGCGGCGCGCGAGCGCGGCTCCGAGCGCGGTCTCGCCGCAGGCGTTGGCGACGCCGGGGTTGGCGCCGGCGGCGATGAGACGACGCACGAGCGCGTCGGACTCGCGCGCAACGGCGAGATGCAGTGGCGTGTCGCCGCGCGCGTTGCGGGCGTTCGGATCGCAGCCGCGATCGAGCAGCGCCTCGACGAGCGCTTCGTCGCCGAGCGCGATCGCGGGATGCAAGGCCGACGGCGCGCTTGCGGTCGCGCCGAATGCGTCGGCACCGCGCGCGAACAATTCGTGGGCGAAGGCGCGCACGACTTCGATGTGGATATCCGTGGCGGCCTCGAGCACGCGCGCGAGAAGTCCCGCGCCACCGATCGGCGTGCCGCGCGCGATGAGATCGCGGCTGGCGAGCGCGCTTTCGGGTAGCCGCGCGATGAGTTCGTCGAACAGCGTCGTCTCGCCATCGACTTTCGCCGCGCCGTCGAGGCCGTGATCGAGCAGCCATGCGCGCGCAGCACCGGAGGCTTCGCCGTCGGCGGCGAGGTCGAGATACAACTCGGCGAGACTCGTCGGCGGCCATTCGCGGACGAGGTCGGAAAAACCGGCGACGACGTTCCAGTGCCCGAACCGCAGCGCATCGAGCAGGTGACTGGGCTGGTTCTCGGACAGCGCCGACGCCGCGTCGAATGCGCTCGGCATCGGGTAAGCGGGATCGAGCAGCGCGACGATCGGCCAGCGCCCAGTCGCCGCGGCGAGATCGACGGCGCGCAGGCCTTGCGGCGTGGCGAGCGACCGGTCGGCGCCGAGTGCGAGCAATGCGCGCACCGCGTCCTCGCCGGCTTGCCGCGATTGGCAGGCGTGCATGAGTGCGCTGCGGCCGGCCGCGTCGAGCGCGTCGATGGCTGCCTTGCGTTTGCCGAGCGCGTGGATCGCGGCGACGGCTCCGGCGCGCGCGGCTTCCATGAGCGCAGTCGTGCCGCGCTGGTCGGCGATATCCACGCCCGCACCAGCGGCGAGCAAGGTATCGACGATGCGCGCATGTCCGGCCAACGCCGCAGTCATCAGCGCGGTGCGGCCGAGCGGTGCAGTCGCGTCGACCTTGGCGCGGTGCCTGAGGAGAAGTCGCGCGCCGGTCGTGTCGTCTTCGGCGATGCCGGCGGCGCAGAGGAGCGCAGGCGTGGCATCCGCTACATCCGCCGCCGCGCGGTGGTCGAGGAGGAACTCGGCGAGCGGCCAATTGGCGTTTGCGCAGGCAATATCCAGCGCGGTGTGGCCATCGCCGTTGACGGCGTTGATGTCGATTTTCGTGTCGAGCAACAGCGCTGCAATGATCGGATTCTCGCAGCGCGCGGCGTGGTGCAGCGGCGTGTTGCCGGCGGCGTCGGTCGCGTTGGCATCGGCGCCGTTGGCGAGCAGCGTCGTCACTGCGTCGGGGCGGCCTTCGTAGCTGTCGCGCGTCGCGGCAACAAGCGGCGTGATGCCGCCATGCACGCCGTTGACGTCGGCACCTTTCGCGATCAGCGCGCGCAGGGGGCGCAGATCCGGCAAAGTCACCGCGATCATCAGCGGGGTGCGCTGGTCGCGGGAATCGACGGCGGGCTGCGTATTGGTCGCGGCGCCGCGCTCGATGGCATCCAGCGCAAGTGGCACTTGGGCCGAACGCAATGCGCGCAGCAGGGTTTCGTTGAGCTCGGCCTGGGGGATGTCGGCCGGAAGCATCCGTTCGGCGGTGCTATCGACGGATTCCGTGATGACATTTTGCGTTTGGTCGACGGCTTCATGCGCGTGTGGACGCACGTGCGCGAGCCATGCGCGCAAAGTGCATCGCAGCAGCAACCCGTTTGCCAAAGGCGAGATCAGCAGCGCGTAAACACCGACAACCGCGATGCGATTGACGCCGGAAAAGCCGAGGCCGATGCCGGCAATCGCGAGCGCACCGATCGCAAGCAGCGCGAACATGAGCGAGGGCGGCAGCCCATAACGAAAGAAAACGTCCGGCTCCGCAGTGAGTTCGCGCGCCTGTGCGATGAGCGCGCCGGGCGCCATTGACGGCGGGGCATCGCGATGCGGCGGCAAGTCGGTACGGATGAAGGGTAACGCGAAAATCGGCCACATTCGGAAAAGGCTGAAGATCGCGACGACGAATGCCACGGACAGGAGCAGCGCTGCAGACAGCGAACCGCCGCTCGCGAGCTGCCGGGTCGGCCACGCGAGAAGCAGCGCGACGAGCGCGACATAGCCAGACGCGAATGCGCAATAGAGCAAGCACTTTCCGACGATATTTCGCCTGTCGCTCGCAGAATCGGAAAAACCAGCCGTTCGACTGCACGCCAGCATCACGGTTGCGTCGGCCGCGAGAAGCGCGATCAGCATCA
This sequence comes from Pseudomonadota bacterium, assembly GCA_029779475.1. GTDB lineage: Bacteria > Pseudomonadota > Gammaproteobacteria > Xanthomonadales > Rhodanobacteraceae > Dokdonella_A. The sequence continues at coordinate 1,733 of JAKPAN010000098.1, read as the reverse complement.
ATGGATGGTCGATGAGGGCGACCAGAGCGTAGAGCGCTCCTGCAGCAAGCAACGGCGCAAGCGCCGCCCGCAACACACCCTGCCGCTGGCCAAGCCGTCTGCGCATTTCGTCCTGTTGCTGGTGAGATCGTGGCGAGTATACGGGCGCTTTGGCGACGCAGGCCGTCGGCGGTCGGTCAATCCGTGGGTGGCATCTGAATGAAATAGCCGCGCGTCTCGAGTGCAGACATGACCTCGACCGCATCGACGCGCGCCAGCTTGCGCTCCGGCATGAGATGCAGATTCATGATCTTGATCAGTCGCCCCAAGGTTTCACGAAGCGGCAGCGGAATCGACTCGAACGCGTCTTCCGTGTGCAGGAACACGTACGTCTCGGGTTTGAGAAGGCTCTTGTAGACGACGCAATGCATGGTTTCACTTCGCGGTTGCATGGCGCAAAAAGAAAACGCCTTCCCGCGTACGGGAAGGCGTTTGGATGAAGCCCCTGGCGATGACCTACTCTTGCATGGCTTAAGCCACACTACCATCGGCGCAACTGCGTTTCACTTCCGAGTTCGAGATGGGATCGGGTGGGACCACAGCGCTAATGTCACCAGGGAACTGGTGCGAGTCGCGCAATCTGCGCGGACTCGACATTGGGACTTGGGACGTAAACAAGTATTGGTTCTGCTTGACCAAACCTGTCGTTGAGACTGGTTTTCAGTGAAAGCAACTTGGAGTTATATGATCAAGCCGCACGGATCATTAGTATCAGTTAGCTCGGCATTACTGCTATACACACCTGACCTATCAACCACGTAGTCTTCATGGTTCCTTTAGGGGGCTTGTGCCCCGGGAGATCTCATCTTGAGGCGCGCTTCCCGCTTAGATGCTTTCAGCGGTTATCGCTTCCGATCGTAGCTACCCGGCAGTGCCACTGGCGTGACAACCGGAACACCAGGGGATCGTCCACTCCGGTCCTCTCGTACTAGGAGCAGCCCCTCTCAAATCTCCAACGCCCACGACAGATAGGGACCGAACTGTCTCACGACGTTCTGAACCCAGCTCGCGTACCACTTTAAATGGCGAACAGCCATACCCTTGGGACCGGCTACAGCCCCAGGATGTGATGAGCCGACATCGAGGTGCCAAACACTGCCGTCGATATGAACTCTTGGGCAGTATCAGCCTGTTATCCCCGGAGTACCTTTTATCCGTTGAGCGATGGCCCTTCCATACAGAACCACCGGATCACTAAGTCCTACTTTCGTACCTGCTTGATCCGTCGATCTTGCAGTCAAGCACGCTTATGCCTTTGCACACAGTGCGCGATGTCCGACCGCGCTGAGCGTACCTTCGAGCTCCTCCGTTACTCTTTGGGAGGAGACCGCCCCAGTCAAACTACCCACCATACATGGTCCCCGACCCGGATTACGGGCCTAGGTTAGAACGTCAAGCACTTCAGGGTGGTATTTCAAGGATGGCTCCATGCAAGCTAGCGCCTGCACTTCAAAGCCTCCCACCTATCCTACACAGAAGAACTCAACGTTCAATGTAAAGCTATAGTAAAGGTTCACGGGGTCTTTCCGTCTTGCCGCGGGAACGCTGCATCTTCACAGCGATTTCAATTTCACTGAGTCTCGGGTGGAGACAGCGCCGCTGTCGTTACGCCATTCGTGCAGGTCGGAACTTACCCGACAAGGAATTTCGCTACCTTAGGACCGTTATAGTTACGGCCGCCGTTTACCGGGGCT
>JAKPAN010000071.1 GCA_029779475.1 Pseudomonadota bacterium | reverse complement strand
AAAATCCCCATTTTTGGAGAAGCCCATGGCCCGAGCCAACGCAGGCGCGGCATTCCGCGCCGCCGTCGCCGCCGAACATCCGCTGCAGGTCGTCGGCGCGATCACCGCCTACGCCGGACTCATGGCCAAGCGCGTCGGATTCAAGGCGTTGTACCTGTCCGGCGGCGGCGTCGCGGCGAACTCGCTTGGCGTACCGGATCTGGGCATCAGCACGATGGAAGACGTCCTCATCGACGCGCGCCGCATCGTCGATGCGACGCAGATGCCGCTGCTCGTCGACATCGACACGGGCTGGGGCGGCGCGTTCAACATCGCCCGCACGATTCGTTCGTTCATCAACGTCGGCGTGGCTGCCGTGCACATGGAAGACCAGGTCGGACAGAAGCGCTGCGGCCATCGTCCCGGCAAGGAAGTCGTGTCGAAGAGCGAAATGGTCGATCGCGTGAAGGCCGCGGTCGACGCGCGCACCGACGAACAGTTCGTGATCATGGCGCGCACCGACGCCGCTGCCGTCGAAGGCATCGATCGCGCGATCGAGCGCGCGGTGGCCTACGTGGAAGCGGGCGCCGACATGATCTTCCCCGAGGCGATGAAGACGCTCGACGACTACCGCAAGTTCAAGGCCGCGGTGAAGGTGCCGATCCTCGCCAATCTCACCGAGTTCGGTTCGACGCCGTTCTTCACGACCGATGAATTGAAGTCGGCCGACGTCGACATCGCGCTGTACTGCTGCGGCGCCTACCGCGCGATGAACAAGGCGGCGTTGAACTTCTACGAAACCACGCGTCGCGACGGCACGCAGAAAGCCGCCGTGCCGACCATGCAGACGCGCGCCGAGCTCTACGATTTCCTCGGCTACCACGCCTACGAGCAGAAGCTCGACGCGCTGTTCGCGGGCGGCAAGGGCGAGTAGGGCGAGTCCTCTGCGGAAGCCGCGTGGATCGCAATGATCCCGCGGCGCCCTGTTTTGCGTATCTGAGGCTCCCCGAATCGAGGAGCCCTGCATGTCATCGTCCGCCCGCCGCTTCGTTGCGGCCCTCGCGTTTTCGTCCGCCTTGTGCGCCGTCGCATCCGTCGACGCGGCGGCCGGCGACGGCGATCTCGATACGCGCTTCAACCACGACACCATTCCAGCCGTGAACGGCGGCATCGGCCGCGGATCGCTGACGGTCGATTTCGACAACCTCGCCGGCACGCCGAGCTTCGACGTCGCGCGCGGCATCGCGAAACTGCCGGACGGCAAATACCTCGTCGCGGCGCTGGTCAATCCGGGTGCGAACGGCAAGGTCGGCCTGGTGCGGCTCAATGCGGACGGCACGCGCGATACGAGTTTCGGATCGCCCGGCAGCCTCGGCCGCATCCTGCGCAGCGGCGGCGGTACCGGCAGCAGCGGCGGCGTGCTGTCCGTGGCCGGACCGGTCGTGCGCGGCAACCGCGCTTACTACGCCTACACCACCGAGGCGGACTACGGCGGCGGCCAGCACTTCGCGCGCGCGCTGGTGTGCCGCATCGACTTCGACGGCGTACCGGACACGAATTTCCGCAGCTGGGGCTTCGGCAACAATCCCTCCGCGTGGCCGGCCGGCTGCAGCATCGCCGACACGGCGACGCTCGGCTGGGGCGCGGAAGTGAGCGACATGTCGGTCGAGCCGAGCTTCGGCTATGTCGTCACCGCGCTCACGTATCGCCAAGGCAGCGCGGCCGACGCACCGACCAACGGCGCCTTCACATGGATGAACGACGTCGGCAAGGACGATCTCTCCGGCGTCTCGCTGGATCTGCCGCAATTCAAGCCCGTCACGGCCGATGGCGATTTCGAGGCCGCGCGCCGCGTGCATTTTTCGCGTGTCGCCGGCGCCAGCGAATACGATTTCTTCCTCGCGTTCGACTACCAGCCGAGCGACGGTTCGCCGCATCGCGCCGCGTTGCGTCACTACCACGGCATCACCCAGCGGCAGGAAGTCGCGCTGCCGGCGCTGTCGCCGACGGCCGGTTCCAGCATCGGCGCCCTGGCCTTCGAGACCGGGCCGGGCAACCTCGGTTTCGACGCGTTCGCGCTGGTCGTCGCGAATGTCGCCGACGGCGACGTCAACGGCGCGTTGATGCGTCCGGCGCTGACGCGCGTGCCGATCGCGCAGGGCAGCAGCGACCTGCAAGCGGGCGCTACCACCACGTTTCTCGACGGCTTCTGCACCTCGGCCGCGGCGCTCGGCTTGCGCGAATCGTGCCTCGTCACGGCGGCGCAATACGACCCGCAGTTCCGACAGTTGTGGCTGGCCGGCAGTTGGCGCATCGAAGGATCGGCGATCTACGACTATGCGATGGTCGGCCGCCTGCAGCGCGCCGCGAACGATTGGTATGCGCTCTCGCCGCTGGCGTCCACGCAATCGTTCCGCAGCTATGCGTTCAACGCTTCGCTCGGCGAAACGCGCCGCCATTGGGGCGCGGCGATGTTGCTCGACAACCTGCAACCCGTGATCGCAGGCGACCGCCAGTTGAACGCGAACGATCCCGGCAACGTGAATCACGACGTGCTCGTGTTCCGCCTGCGCGGCGCCGACCGCATCTTCGACGACGGACTCGAATTCTGACCGTGCCGATGCGCCGAAACCGCTAGGATCGCAGCATGAACGACCACCTCATGCGCGAAGCACTGACCGAGTTCGAACGCCTGGTTGATCTCGCCGCGGGCGAACGCGCGGCGGCGCTGGATCGACTCGCTTCGCGCGATGGCGACCTCGCGCGACGGGTGCAGGCGCTGCTGGATCAGGACGGCTCGCCGTCGCCGTGGCTGCATGAAGGCCAATCCCACGAGGCGTTGCTGCGCGGCATCGACGACGACAACCATCGCGCGGGCGAGCAGCTTGGGCCGTTCGTGCTGTTGCGCCAGCTCGGTCGCGGCGGCATGGGCGAAGTGTGGGAAGCGCAGCGGGCTGATGGCGAGTTCGCGCAGCGCGTCGCACTGAAGATCCTGTACGGACTTGCGCTGTCGCCGTCGGCGCGGCAGCGCTTCCTGCGCGAACGCCAGGTGCTCGCGCGGCTGGAGCATCCCGGCATCGCGCGCCTGATCGATGGCGGCATCGAGCCGACGGGCATTGCCTGGCTCGCGCTCGAATTCGTCGACGGAGAAGCGATCGTCGCGCATGTGCGGCGCTTGCGCGTACCGCGCATGCAGCGCGTGCTGCTGCTCGAAAGCGTGTGCGATGCGGTTGCTTTCGCGCACCGGCAGTTCGTGTTGCACCAGGACATCAAGCCCGCCAACGTGCTCGTCGATCGCGAGGGACGCGCGCGCCTGCTCGACTTCGGCATTGCCCGTCTGCTCGACGCCGACGGCGACCCCGCATCGACCGGCCCGTCGCCGCGCACGCCGCGTTACGCCCCGCCGGAGCTCGTGCGTGGCGAGGTCACCGGCATCGCTGCCGACGTGTACCAGCTCGGTCTGCTGCTCGGAGAGGTGCTGGACGATGCGGACGCGCCGGCGAATCGGCGCCACGCCGTCGATGCCGATCTCGCGGCGATTCTCGCCAAGGCAACCGCCGACGATCCCCGTGAGCGTCACGCGAGTGCAGCCGACCTTGCCGACGATCTCGCGCGCTGGCGTGGCCGCTTTCCGGTATCGGCGCGGCCGGCGCACTGGGCCTATCGCAGCGAGCGCTTCATCTCGCGTCATCGTGTCGCCAGCGCGCTCGCTGCGCTCGCCGTGGCGGCGATCCTCGGCGGATTGGCCGCGACCTGGCGCTACGCGGTGCGCGAGAAAGCCGCGCGCGCGGCTGCTGAAGCCGCGGCCAAGCAAGCGATCGCGGAGGCGGCCACCGCGCGTGGCGTCAGCGACGTGCTGACGGCCTTGTTCACCGCCGCCGATCCCTACGTTTCCAATCGCCGCGACCTCAGCGCGCGCGACGTGCTGCTCGACGCCGCCACGCAGCTGCAAGGCCGCGCCGATCTGGCGCCGGCGGTCTGGCGGCGACTGGCCAATCGCATCGCGGGTGCGCTCGATCGCATCGGCGAATTGGCGGCGGCGCGTCCGCTGATCGAGCGCGCGGCGAAACAGGCGGGCGAGCCGGCCGAGCAGTCGATCAGCTTGAGTTATCTGGCCGAACTCGAGCGTGCCGACGGCCATTTCGAGCCGTCGCGCGCACGTTCGCGCGAGGCGCTCGCGTTGGCGCGCGAGGCGGGCGACGCCGGTCGCAGCGCGCAGATGACCGCGCTCACGGTGCAGGCCAGCACCGAGGCATGGGATCACCAGTACGAGGCGGCCGTTGCGTTGTTGCGCGAAGCGTTGCCCGTCGCCGCGTCGCTGGGCGCGGCCGAGGCCGCGCAGCGCATCCAGGCCGAAGCGGATCTCGGCCATTTCCTGATCTACCTCGAACAATTCGACGAAGCCGCGCGTCATCTCGATGCCGCATCCGCCGCCGCAGCACGCGAGCCGCAGCGCTGGCGCGCGCTCGGCCATCACATCGCGTTGTCGCGGATTTACCTGCTGACGCGTCAGCAGCGCTACGCGGAGGCCTTGGCCGAGGCCGAACGACGCCTGCCGGAGAGCGATGAACTGCACGGCGCGGCCTCGTCGAACGGCGTGCAGTTGCGCCAGCTGCGGGCACGCGCACTGGTCGGGCTCAAGCGGCAGGCGGAGGCCGTCGCCGCGTATCGCGCCATCGATGCGTTGCTCGAACAGCAGAATGCGCCGTTGCCGCGCCGTCTCGAAAACGGCTGGTTCATTGCGCTGACCGAACTCGACGCGGCGCGCTACGCGCAGGCGCTGGATGCTGCCGAGCGTCTGATCGCTTTGTCGGCGACCGCTCCCGATGCGGCGCAGTCGCAGGCGGATTTCGTCTTTACCGCCGCCGAGGCGGAACTCGGACTGGGCCGTGTCGACGCGGCGCGCCGCCGCCTTGCCGCTTGGCCGCTGGCGGAGCAGAAGGAGCGCGCCGCGCGCCTGCCCCTGCCGCTGTTGCAGGCGGCGCTTGCCGACGGTTCGTAGGAGTCGCATGCCTGCTACGCTCGCGGCATGCACGAGACTCGCGACGACACGGCGCTGTTCACCGAGATCTACCACCAACTGAAACAGCGCGCTCGTCAGCTGCGGGGCGGTCGCGGCGGAACGCTCGACACGACCGCGCTGGTGCACGAGGCGTGGTTGAAACTGCGCGGCGCCGGCAGCGCGCCGGGCGATGCGCGCCATTTGTTCCACATCGCGGCGCAAGCCATGCGGCAAGTGCTCATCGACCACGCCCGCGCGCGCGGCACGATCAAGCGCGGCAGCGCGCTACCCGCGCTGGAACTGGATCTCGAGCGAGCCGGAGAAACAGCGGACATGCCCGGCGCCCTGGATCTGATTGCGTTGCTCGATCGCTTGCGCCGTGTCGATGCGCGCAAGGCCGACGTGCTCGAATGGCACGTTCTCGGCGGCGTTGCGTTGGTCGACATCGCGCAGGCGCTGGAGATTTCGAGCATGACCGCGAAGCGCGACCTGCGTGCGGCGCGCGCGTTGCTGATGCTGTGGACCGGAGCGGAACAAGCGCAGCCTGTCGCCGGCGTCTGAGTCTGGCCGATCGGCACGGACGCGGCAGCCAGCCGCGCCGTTACAATGGGCGCTTCCGAGCCTCGCCTTCGAGTCTCGCCACTCCTGCAAACGCAGACCCATCGAGCGGATTGGCCGTGCAGAATCCCGACTTCCACGACATCGCCGAATGGCGCGATCGCGCCAGCCGGAACGTATGGGACGCCGACGTCGCATGAGCACGCCGGAACCGGGTCGCGCTGCGCAGCCGCCACGCGAACGCAATTGGGACGCGCTCGCCGCCGTGCTTGCCGCCGGCATCGGCTTCCTTGCGCTCGTGGTGTCCGGCTACACCGCCTACATCCAGCGCCAGCAGGTGCGCGCGCAGGTGTGGCCGTACCTGATCGCGGGCAACGACGATGGCAACGATTCCATCTTCGTCTACAACAAGGGTGTCGGGCCTGCGATCGTGAAAACCGCGCAGGTTTTCGTCGACGGCAAGCCGCAGCCGGATTGGGCTCACGTGCTGGCCGCGCTCGGCCTGCCGGATCACAGGTATTCGCAGTCGACGCTCAATCCCGGCGTGATCAGCGCGGGCGAGCAGGTGCGCGTCATCCATCTGGCCGACGATGATCGCTGGAAGATCTTTCGCGATGCAGCGGCAGATCGTATGGCGCTCGACATCTGTTTCTGTTCGACGCTGGACGAATGCTGGATGTACAGCGACCGCCACCCGGTCGGCTACAAGGCGATCGCGCAACTGGTCCATCCGGTCGATCGCTGCCCGCGCCTCCCCGACGCGGAAATCTTCAACAATTGACGAGGTTCCAAGCCATGAGTGATGCCGCCGTTCCCTTCAAGCCCAAGAAATCCGTCGCGCTGTCCGGCGTCGCCGCCGGCAATACTGCGCTGTGCACGGTTGGCCGCAGCGGCAACGACCTGCATTACCGCGGCTACGACATCCTCGACGTCGCCACGACCTGCGAGTTCGAGGAAATCGCGCACTTGCTCGTGCACGGCAAGCTGCCGAATCGCGCGGAACTCGCGGGCTACAAGGCGAAACTGAAAGCGCTGCGCGGCATTCCCGCGTCGGTCAAGAGCGTGCTTGAACAACTGCCCGCGTCGGCGCATCCGATGGACGTGATGCGCACGGCGGTCTCTGCGCTCGGCTGCGCATTGCCCGAGAAGGACGACCACAACACGCCCGGCGCGCGCGACATCGCCGACCGTCTGATGGCTTCGCTCGGCTCGATGCTGCTGTACTGGTATCACTTCGCGGTCAACGGCAAGCGCATCGACGTGGAGACCGACGACGACTCGATCGGCGGCCATTTCCTGCATCTGCTGCACGGCGAGAAACCGAGCGATCATTGGGTGCGTGCGATGCACACCTCGCTCATCCTCTACGCCGAGCACGAGTTCAACGCGTCCACGTTCACCTGTCGCGTCATCGCCGGCACCGGCAGCGACATGTACAGCGCCATCGCCGGCGGCATCGGCGCGCTGCGCGGCCCCAAGCACGGCGGCGCGAACGAAGTCGCGTTCGAGATCCAGAAACGCTACGACACGCCGGACGAGGCGGAAGCCGACATCCGCAAGCGCGTCGAGAACAAGGAAGTCGTGATCGGCTTCGGACACCCCGTCTACACGGTCAGCGATCCGCGCAACAAGGTCATCAAGGAAGTCGCGCGCGAGCTGTCGGCGGAGCAGAAGAACATGAAGATGTTCGACATCGCCGAACGGCTCGAATCGACGATGTGGGACATCAAGAAGATGTTCCCGAACCTCGACTGGTTCAGCGCCGTCAGCTACCACATGATGGGCGTGCCGACCGCGATGTTCACGCCGCTGTTCGTGATCTCGCGTACCTCGGGCTGGAGCGCCCACGTGATCGAACAGCGCATCGACGGCAAGATCATCCGCCCGAGCGCGAACTACGTCGGCCCGGAAGACCTCGAGTTCGTGCCGATCGAAAAACGCGCATAACACCAAAGACGGAAATCGCTATTTTGTATACATTGGCGCCCACGGGTTCACTTGGGAGGGGCGACCATGCGGGACAGCGATCTCTACGCGAAAACCGAAGCGGGGCGGAACGAAATCCAGCTGCGCAGCCACCACATCGCGCCTGCGCTGCGCTCGATGCTTCTGGTCGTGGACGGGCACCGCACGGCGGGCGAATTGCGCGCGCTCGGTGCGGGCCTGCACGCGCCTGCGGACGCGCTCGAACAGCTCGCCGCACTCGGTCTGGTCGAACACTTGAATGGGAGAGCTGCGGCGTCCGCGCCGCCGCCTTCCGACGTCGCGGTGCGCTATATCACGCTCAGTGGATTGCTTGCGGAGGCGGTGCGCGAGCACATGGGCCTGCGCGGATTCTTCATGCAGCTCAAGATCGAGCGCTGCTCGACCCTCGGGGATCTGGAAGCCCTGCTGCCGGAAATCACCACGGCCGTCGGCAAGGCGCGCGACGGGAAATACGCACAGCTGTGGGAGAAAAGCGTGCGCGCGGCGATCGCCCGGTAGGCAATCACCGCGCGCAACGACGTCAGGCGAGGCCTTCGTCCTTCAGCACCTTCTGCACGCTTGCATCGGCTTCCATGCGCGCGGCGAATGCTTTCAGGTTGTCGAGGCCGGACAGATCCACGCCAGTGGCGCCGGCCCAGCGCAGCGTGATGTACCAATACGCGTCGGCGACCGAGCGGTTGCCGGTGATCCAGTCGCGGCCCTGCAGTTGCGCGTTCGCGCGCTCGAAGTAACCGCGCAGCTTGGCGCGCGAATTTTCCTTGGTTTTCTCGATCGCGGCCGCGTCGTCGAGATAGGCGGTCGAGCCGAACAACGGATGGAACGTCGGATGCACGTCGGCGTTGACGAACGACAACCAGCGGTTGACCTCGGCGCGGCTCTTCGGCGTGCCGTCGCCGCCGAGTCCGGATTCCGGGTGCAGGTCGGCGAGGTAATTCATGATCGCGGCGTTCTGCGTGAGGATCCAGCCGCCGTCGTCGAGCACCGGCACCGCGCCGGCGGGATTGAGTTTCTTGAATTCGGGCGTCGCGCGCTGTTCGCGGGTGACGATCTCGAACGTGTACGGCTTGCCGATCCATTCGAGGACGATGTGGTCGGCGGTCGAACACGCGCCGGGCGAGGTGTAGAGCTTCATGGACAACTCCTTGCGGGGGATGGCGGATGCTGGTGGCGCGGCCGGCGCGATTCAAGAGCCGCGCGAGCCGACGTTGCGGATCAACGAGTGGCGGCGATGTCCTCGAAGCGGACGTTGCCGATCGGATACGACTTCCAGTCGCGATAGTCGAAATGCCACCACTCGTATTCGTAGACCGTGAATCCTTCCGTTTCCATGCGCCGGCGCAGCAGGTCGCGATGCGCGCGTGCGTCTGCGCTGCCGCCCGCGTAGGCCGGATAGGCGCGTTCGGAGAACTCGTCGTAGCCGCTCGGCATGTCGAGTTCGCGGCCTGTTTCCAGGTCGAACAGCGTCAGGTCGACCGCGCAGCCGCGATTGTGGCGCGAGCCTTGCGCGGGGTCCGCTACGAAGCGATGCATGTCCGGCGGCGTTGCGTCCCAGAACATCTTCGTCACGTACCACGGACGATAGCCGTCGTGGACGAGCAGGCCGTAGCCGTCCGCCGCGAGCGCGCGCCGCACACGTGCGAGCGCTTCCGCGGCCGGGCGTTGCAGGAACGCGCGCGGCTGGCTGTACAACGGCGTGCCGAGGAAATTGCGCGCGCCGGCGTAGCGGATGTCGAGCCGGATCGCCGGGTCGAGCGCCGTCAGTTCGACGAGGTCGGACGCGCGGAAATCGCCCGCTTCGTGCGGCGGTTCGGCCGCGAGCGCGATCGGCAGCAACGCCGAAACCGGCCGCACCGGTTCGATGCGGAAAACCGTCGAGTCGACCGTCGCGGGTTTTTCCGGCGGATGCCGTCCGTTCGAAGCACAAGCCGCGACGAGAAGCGAAAGCGCGAATGCGGGCAGGCGTTGCATGGCAGTCCTCGACGGCGAAGCAGGTCACGCATGGGGCGCGCGCGACGACTGCGTATACTCGGCCGTCGCTCCGCCGAGGCCGCAGTATGGTCGAACTTTCCGGACTTGGCGTGACCGCTCGCGCGGCAACGGCATGGGCCGTCCTGTTGCTGTCCGCATGCACGCTCGCGCCGCAGCGCGCGGAGCAGGATCGCCTCGCGCGCACGCAGGTGCTCGCGCTCGTGCAAGGCCTCAATGCCGACCTGCTCAGCCACGACAGTGCGACGCTGACGCTCGAACGCTGGTGCGCGACGCATCATCTCGCCGAACCCGCGCGTATCGTCGCGCAGCGCGTGCGTGGCGATGCGAAACCGCTGCCTCCGGCGTTGCGCGAGCGGCTCGCGATCGACGCCGCCGAGCCGGTTGCGTATCGGCGCGTGCGCCTTGCGTGCGGTTCACACGTATTGTCCGAAGCCGACAACTGGTACGTGCCGAGCCGCTTGACCACCGACATGAACTATCGTCTCGACACGACTGACGAACCGTTCGGCAAGGTCGCGCACGCGCTCGGTTTCCAGCGCCGCACGATCTCGGCAGAGCTGCTCTGGTCGCCGCTGCCGGCTGGCTGGGAAATGTCGCCGCAAACCGATGCCGAACGCGCGCCGTTGCGCATCCCGCACGCGTTGTTGCGCCATGAAGCGGTGCTGTTCACCGCCGCGCAGCAACCCTTCAGCGCGGTCGTCGAGACCTACACGAACCACTTGCTGGATTTCGGGCCATGGGCGGATCGGCTCGACGCCGATCCTTGAAACGACGCGACGCGCTACAGCGTCGCCGCCAGCTTCGTTCCCTGCGCAATCGCGCGCTTCGCGTCGAGTTCCGCCGCGACGTCCGCGCCGCCGATCAGATGCGCCGTGATGCCGGCGTTCGCGAGTTCCGCATGCAGCGCGCGATTGGGTTCCTGTCCCGCGCAGACGATGATCGTGTCGACCGGCAATACCTGCGTTTCCTCGCCGATGCGGACGTGCAAACCATCGTCGTCGATGCGCTGGTACTCGATGCCGCCGAGCATCGTCACGCGCTTGGCCGCGAGCGTTGCGCGATGCACCCAGCCCGTCGTCTTGTTGAGGCGCTTGCCGGGTTTTCCGGGCGTGCGCTGCAACAGCCAGATTTGCCGTTCCGGTGGTTCCGGCGCCGGCTTGACCAGGCCGGCGCGCGCGTCCAGCGTCGTGTCGACGCCCCATTCGCGCGTCCAGCGTGCGATGTCGGTCGTCGGCGACGGCGCATCTTCGACGAGGAATTCCGCGACGTCGAAACCGATGCCGCCCGCGCCGATGATCGCGACTCTTCTTCCGACCGCCGCGCCGTTTTTCAACACGTCGAGATAGCTGACGACGTTCGCGCGCTCGCTGCCGGGAATCGAAACGCCGCGCGGCGTGACGCCGGTTGCGATCACGATGTCGTCGAAACCCCTGAGCGCGTCCGCCGTCGCCGTCGTCGACAGATGCAGCGCGATGCCCAATTGTTCGATGCGCCGTGCGTAATAGCGCAGCGTTTCGCGGAATTCCTCCTTGCCCGGAATCTTCTTCGCCATGTTGAACTGGCCGCCGATGTCGGCGTCGCGGTCGAACAGCGTCACGTCGTGGCCGCGTTCGGCGAGCGTCGTCGCGCAAGCAAGCCCGGCGGGGCCGGCGCCGACGACGGCGATGCGCTTCTTCGTCGCGGTCGGCTCGATCACGAGCTCCGTCTCGTGGCAGGCGCGTGGATTGACGAGGCAACTCGCGCGCTTGTTCTCGAACACATGATCGAGGCAGGCCTGGTTGCAGGCGATGCAGGTATTGATGTCGTCGGCGCGATCCTCGCGCGCCTTGCGCACCCAATCCGCATCGGCGAGCAGCGGTCGCGCCATCGACACCATGTCGGCGTCGCCGCCGGCGAGGATGCGTTCGGCGACGTCCGGCATGTTGATGCGGTTCGTCGTGATCAGCGGGATCTTGATTTCCTGCTTCATGCGCCGCGTGACCCACGAAAAGCCCGCACGCGGCACGCTGGTCACGATGGTCGGGATGCGCGCCTCGTGCCAGCCGATGCCGGTGTTGATGAGCGTCGCGCCGGCCGCCTCGATTTTCTTTGCGAGCATCACGATTTCGTCCCAGCTCTGCCCGCGTTCGACGAGATCGAGCATCGACAGGCGATAGACGATGATGAAGTCGCGTCCGACCGCCTCGCGCATGCGCCGCACGATTTCGACCGGGAAACGCTGGCGTTTTTCTACGGAACCGCCCCAGTCGTCGTCGCGCCGGTTGGTGCGCTCGACGAGGAATTCGTTGATGAGATAACCCTCCGAACCCATGACTTCGACGCCGTCGTAACGGGCGTCCTGAGCCTTGCGCGCGCTGTTGACGAAGTCGCCGATCGTGCGCTCGACGCCACGCGACGTGAGCGCGCGCGGCGTGAACGGCGTGATCGGCGACTTCACCTTCGACGGCGCGACCGACAGCGGGTGATACGAGTAGCGCCCGCCATGCAGGATCTGCATGCAGATGCGGCCGCCTTCCGCATGCACGGCGCGCGTGACCTTGCGATGCCGTGCGACATGCCACGGCATGGACATGCGTCCGCCAAACGGCGCCAGCCAGCCTTCGACGCTCGGTGCGAGTCCGCCAGTCACGATGAGTCCGACGCCGCCGCGCGCGCGCTCGGCGAAATACGCGGCGAGCTTGTCGTAGTCGCGTGCGTGGTCTTCGAGGCCGGTGTGCATCGAGCCCATCAGCACGCGGTTCGGCAGCGTCACGTGGCCGAGGTCGAGCGGGGCGAACAGGTGCGGGTAGCGCATGCGGTGGCTCGCGGGTTCAAACGATCGTATGAAGATGCCTGCGCGTTCGACGGGACGCAACTGCCGGCGATAGGTCGCGGTGCGCGGGCGAGATACCTCTACTAAAATCCTGGGCTGATCTTTCTGGGGACGGAGCAAGTTGCATGGACGAGACAAACGGGTACGCGAAAAACGCAAACGGACTGTTCGGCTCTCTTGCATTCACGTTCTTGTTGCTGATTGTCAGTGCGGTGCATGTCGGACGGGCGCAGACCTTGGGGGTCGGCAGTCATGTCTGCGCGATCGCTGGCACCGGTGCGCTGAAGTGCTGGGGTGAGAATCAGAGCGGCGAATTGGGAGACGGCACGTTCGAAGACCGCAAGCGTCCTGTCGATGTCGTCGGACTTTCGAGTGGCGTCCGCTCGGTCGGCGTCGGCAGCGCTCTCACTTGTGCGCTCGATGCGGCAGGTGGAGTTCGCTGCTGGGGTTACGACAATCTTGGCGCCGGCTATCCGGGCGGTAGTTCGACGCCGCTTGGTGTATTTGGATTGGCGTCGGGTGTCGCGGCGATCGCAGTAGGTTCAGCACACGTCTGTGCGCTGACGAATGGTGGCGCAGTAAAGTGCTGGGGCAGCA
>JAKPAN010000062.1 GCA_029779475.1 Pseudomonadota bacterium | reverse complement strand
GCCAGCGAAAGTCGCTCGCGGTCCGGTAGAACCAGTCGTCGATCATCGCGGCGATGCGCGCACGCCCGGCGAACGCACCATAGAACACGTCGTGATAGACGCCGTCCTCGGTGAACAGCGCGGCGAAGGCCGTGCCGTCGCGCCGGGCGACCGCGTCGCAGAACTCCCGCAGCATCGCCTCGACATCCATGCGCACCTCCCGCAGCTTCTGTTTGGGCGGCCAGTGTAGCCGCGTGGCGCGAACGGCGAAATCGTCATCGGCGCGCAATCCCAAAGCGGGTGGCGCACGCTTCCTGCCATCGCCATATCGGCTGCCTCTCGGGTTGGCTGACAGGGCAGGGCAGCCCTCCAGCCGATTCGCGCGCCGGAAATTTCTGTGATATGACAAGACAATACGGGTGATTTGATCATGACAGCTCCGCTCAAGGCCGTGGATGGTGCGGCCGATCTCGCAAGCCTGATGCTCGGCCTTGGCCGCGCTGCGCGCGCCGCTGCGCGGGTGCTTGCGCTCGCTCCGGCGGAGCAGAAGAACCGCGCGCTGGCGGCGATGGCGCGCAACATTCGCGACGCGGCGTCGGTCATTCTCGCGGCCAATGCCGAGGATGTCGCGGAGGCACGCGCCGGTGGCGCGAATGCCGCGTTCATCGATCGCCTTCAACTGAATCCCGCGCGCGTCGAATCGATGGCGCAGGGCATCGAGACTGTCGAGGCGCTGGGCGCTCCGGTCGGTGCGACGATGGAGTCGTGGACGCGTCCCAATGGCATGACGATTGAGCGCGTGCGTGTGCCGCTGGGCGTCATCGGCATCGTTTTCGAGAGCCGTCCCAATGTCGCGGCGGATGCCAGCGCGCTCGGCCTCAAGGCCGGCAACGCAGTGATTCTGCGCGGCGGCTCGGAGAGCTTCCGCTCGTGCCGCGCCATTCACGAGGCGCTGGTGAAGGGCCTGCGCGAAGCGGGTCTGCCCGAAGCATCCGTGACGCTGGTGCCGACGCGCGACCGCGCCGCTGTCGGCATGATGCTCGCGGGTCTCGATAGTACGGTCGATGTGATCGTGCCGCGCGGCGGCAAGGGTCTCGTTGCGCGCGTGCAGAGCGAAGCGCGCGTGCCGGTGTTCGCGCATCTCGACGGCATCTGCCACGTCTATGTCGATCGCGCCGCCGATCTCGACATG
>JAKPAN010000030.1 GCA_029779475.1 Pseudomonadota bacterium | reverse complement strand
ACCGTGCCGCCGCGTGCCGCATCGTAGTCGCGCAGCACGACGTTGGAGACCACGCGGCTCAGTCGCGAACGCGGCCGCTGCGAGTGCGCATGCTTGGTCCCGAGGCGGTAGATGCGCTCCTCGAGTTGCGCCCGGTCGTCGTAGATCAGCGCGATCCGGCGGTCGGGCGCGATCTCGTCGCCTTCACAGGGGACGCTGTAGCGCAGCTCCTGCGTCCACAGCGCCATCCAGCCTGCGTAGTCGTGGTTGTCCGCGAGCTCGGCTTCGCGGAACAGGAAACCTTCGACCTCGCGCACGACCGACCCGCGGTGCTCGCCCATCTCGCTCCCCATGCTCATTCGGACTGCGGGCGCGTCATCAGGTCGCGCCAGTAGCGCATCTGGCCGCGCTGCGGAACCTCGTCGCTGATCAGGCCCATGCGCGAGCCGTCGGGCTCGACCTGTTCGCGCTCCAGGCCGCGCGACAGGTCGATCCACGGATTGACCTCGGCCGCCAGGCCGCGCTGGACGCGCTCGAACATTTCGGCGTCGTCGGGTGAGCCCGCGCCAGCCGGGCCGTAGAAGGATTCATGCTGACGCAGGCGCGCCGCGTTGAGCGCCGCGTCGACGTCGCCCAGGCGTACTGCCGTCATCGTCACCTCGGTCCGGTTCCATTCGATCGGCGTGATGATGCGCACCTGGTTGTGGATCAGCTGCAGGTTCGGGAACACGCCCAGGTGCGGGTCGCCTGCCAGGCTGATCAGCTGCGCGGCGCGCTCGTCGCCGTAGGCGCGTTTCATGTCGGCGATGTACGCTTCTCCGCCGCTCATGCCGCGCAGGTAGGTGCACTGCTGTTCGTAGTGCCGGATGCGATGAGCCCGGAAGTCGAGCATCGCGTGGCCGTGGCCGAAGTCGCGCGTGCGTGTCGCCGCCTTGTCGTCGAACGGGTCCTCGCGGTGCGTCGAACCCAGACCCGACTCCTGGTTGCGCTTCCACGCCGCCACCACCGACGCGTGCACGAAGTTTGGGTGGTAGCCATCCATGCCCACTTGCTTC
>JAKPAN010000015.1 GCA_029779475.1 Pseudomonadota bacterium | reverse complement strand
CGACTCGGCCTGCGCAACGTCGAATTTGCGCAAGGCGATTGGTGCGAAGCGCTTGGCGATGCGGTGTTCGATGTCATCGCTTCCAATCCACCGTACATCGTCGAAGGCGACGCGCATCTGTCGCAAGGCGATCTGCGTTTCGAGCCGCCCGGCGCGTTGTCGTCGGGGGGCGATGGCCTCGACGCGATCCGCGCGATCGTCGCGCAGGCGCCGACGCATCTCGCCGTTGACGGCTGGCTGTTGCTCGAACACGGCTGGAACCAGGCCGCAGCGGTGCGCGCGCTGCTCGAATCGAGCGGCTATTGCGACGTGGGCAGCTTCCACGACACCGCGCGGCACGAACGCGTCACCTCGGGGCGTCGTCCGCGCTGATCGCGCCACGGAATGTGACCGGCTTCACGTCGGCAATG
This sequence comes from Pseudomonadota bacterium, assembly GCA_029779475.1. Classification (GTDB taxonomy): domain Bacteria; phylum Pseudomonadota; class Gammaproteobacteria; order Xanthomonadales; family Rhodanobacteraceae; genus Dokdonella_A. The sequence continues at coordinate 29,085 of JAKPAN010000015.1, read as the reverse complement.
TCAACGCGTCCTCGGGTTGTGCGTTGCCCAATGCGCGGAATCCGCGTTGCCGTCCCGGCAAGATTCTTTCCCAGATGAGGCCGCCCCCGCGGACCTTGCGATGAAGCCACTGAACCCCGAACCGCGTCGCGCGTGAGCGCCACGCACCGAGCCTCGCCAATCAGGCCCGGAACCGCCGCCGCGTGGGACGCGGCCAGAAGGAAAGGCCACGGATGGCCGCAGGGATCGCGGAAAACGAGGGCGGCCATGTGCCGCCCTCGTTGGTTTGATCGTACGGCTGACGTGCGCAGCGCGCCGTTTCCAGTGTCATTGCTCAGCGGAATCGACGCCGACTTCGAGATGTTCGGGAGAGCGCATGCCTCAAAGCGAGGCACGAACCCTGCGAAAGAGTCCGGCATAGGGGCCTGGTTCTTTTTCCAGATTTTCCAACTCTTGCCGGACTTCCGGCTTGTTGCAAACTGCGGCGAACAGCCGCAAACGATCTTCGTCAAGCTTCCAGTCCTTGTTGTAGAGCCACGCCGGGATTCCGCGCAAACCCAAGGGCAATCTGCTCTCGTTCCCACCGAACATGCAGGCATCGGCCGAGACCGCGTCTGCATGCGCTCGAATCACCTCCGCGACCTGTGGCGTGTAATGGATGAACGCCCGCCCGAGCGACCCAAAAGTGAAGCGCATTCCGCCCTGCAGGAAGAGCGCAACATCGTCTGCATTGCCGGAACCAAGCGCCTCCATGAAGCTCTCTTCCGACCACGCGATCCCCTGCTTCGACAGCGTCACGCGTGGATTGTCGGCAATGCCGGTCTTTTCCAGCTGGACCAGACCTTCAGTCGCCTGCCGGGTTTTCTTCTGCTCGTCGAGGATGGAGACGTTGATGCCGACCAGCTGCTGGAGGCTCGACACGGCACTCAGATGCTCGGCGAGCAAACCGCCGTTTTGCCGGTGTTGTTTGGACAGGCTTCCAAACACGACTCCGACGAAGCCGAAGGTCAGCATTGCCCACAAGGCCGCGCTTTTCCCGAACGGCTTTTCCCAGAGTCTGGCACGCTCGGGACCGAAGAATGCGGACAGCGCCCGATTGCGCCATGTATCCGATACGGCAAAGGTGAGCGTCAGCACCAGCCCCGCGATACCCGAAACCAGCGGCAGCAACCAGAAGCCGATCGGGGAGAAGAAGTCGCCGATCGCTGCCAGCAGCGAGCAAGGCAGCGCTCCTGCCTTGGCCGAAATGGAGATCACCTGGCTGGGGGTAGTTGCGCTGCTCATGCGTAATGTCTCCATTCGAAACTGGCCCGTTCAATGCCCGTCGAAACCGTCCATGAATACAGCGTCCGAGGTATAGATTTCAGCGCTGTCGAGATAGCTGTCGCCGAAGTTTCCCGTTCCATCCCAGTTTGAGCCGCCCGCGACGAGAATGCGCCCGCCGCCGAGCGATGCGGCACCGTGACGGTGACGTGGCGAAAGCATGGAGCCCGATAATGCGAAGCTGCCAGTGAGCGGGTCGAACAGCTCGGTCGATGCCGTGGTAGTGCCGTTCCAGCCACCGACAACGAGTACTTTGCCATCCGGCAAGAGGTGGGCAGAGTGGTAGTTCCGTATTTCCTGCAAGCCCCCGGCGGGGCTGAAGTTGGCGAGCACAGGATCGTAGATCTCAGCTGACGCGCCGCTAGTAAAAAGGATGCGGCCGTCGCGCAGAGTCGTTGCCGTGGACGTGGACGTCAGATGTACGCCAGCCATGTCGGCGGTGTCAGAAAAAATTCCGGTCGCAGGGTCGAACACTTCGACCGTCAATGGATAGGAAATGCTTCCATCGGCATTGGCAGTCAATCCGCCCGAGATCAGGACAGTGCCGTCCTGGAGCAGATTGGCGAAAGCGAATAGTCTCGGGTGGTTCATGGAGCCGGTCGCTACGAACTGTGCGCTCTGCGGATCATAGATTTCGCTGCTGGCCACTTGTTGCCAGCGGCCCGCGTCATCGTCCCATACCTCTCCGCCCGTCAGGAGCACGCGTCCGTCGAGCAGGCGTACTGCGGAATGGGACTGGCGACCCTGGTTCAACGAAGCGGTGAGACTCGATATGCCGGAAGTCGGATCGAACAGTTCGGCACTGGCGATACCTTGGCCACCTCCCGCGATGAGTACGCGACCGTCCGCGAGGAGTGTGGTCGAGAACGTTGCTGGCGAACCGCCGTTGTGGGAGACCATCAAGGGGGCGCCAGCGGAAAACGCTCGAGTGGCGGGGTCGTAGATGTCGACATTCTGGCCGTCGGTCATGAGAACTTTTCCCGTACGTAATGTTGCCGAGCTTAAGTCGAGCTGCCGCGAAGGTAGATCGCTGGTTGGAATGAAGCCGTCGATCACCGCATTCTGCGCCACGCAGATCGCGGGACTGATGACGGCGCACAGCGCGAGTGCGCGCAGTGCAGTACGCAGGCGCGTGGCAGTGGCGTGGTGTAGTGGGGTTCTCATCGTTGGTTCCTCCCTGTTCAAAAGTCGTGGTACGGCTTTACCGCGTTGCGCATCGTCCGATGGACGCATGGCAGCGTCCCCACGCCGCCCACACGAAACCCACACGAATCACAATGCTTTGATTCTTAAAGTTGTTTGCCGAAAAGAATCGAGAGCCATACAGTGGCGCGCTACAGATAGGGGACGCCGATGGAACGGATGGACGGGGTGCGTGATGTGGGCGGGGCGGCGTTCCGCTGGACGTTCGGCGCGGTTGAATTCAATGAGGCGGCCTGGGAGTTGCGTGTCGACGGCATCGCGGTGGACATCGAGCGGCGTCCGCTCGAGGTGCTCGCGTGGTTGCTCCGTCACGCGGGCGAGGTCGTCACCAAGGACGAGTTGCTGGAAGCGGCGTGGCCGGGGCGCATCGTCGTCGAGGGCGTGCTGACCAACGCGATCGGCAAGCTGCGCAAGGCGTTCGGCGACGAGGAGCAACACCTGATCGCGACGGTGCCGCGCGTCGGCTATCGCTTCATCGGCAAGGTCGAGCGGCGCGTCATCGAGCGCCGTGCGGCGGGCACGCAGTTGGCGGCGGGCGACGCGGTGCCGCGGCGGCCGAACTGGCGTCTGCTGCGCGCGCTCGACCAGTCTGGTGCGGGTGAAGTCTGGCTCGCCGAACAGGCCAAGACACGCGAGCCGCGCGTGTTCAAGTTCAGCTTCGACGGCAGCCGCCTCGGCGCGCTCAAACGCGAGGCGACGATTTCACGGTTGCTGCACGACAGCCTCGGCGAGCGCGAGGATTTCGTGCGCGTCATCGACTGGGATTTCGAGGACGCGCCGTATTTCATCGAATCCGACTATGGCGGTCCGGATCTGGAAGCTTGGGCGGAATCGAAGGGCGGTTTGGCGTCGATCCCGTTCGATCAGCGCGTGGAATGGCTCGCACAGGTGGCTGACGCAGTTGGCGCCGCGCATGACGTCGGCGTTCTGCACAAGGATTTGAAGCCCACCAACGTGCTCGTGCGCGAAGACGCCAGCGGTTGGCATCCGCGCCTCGTCGATTTCGGCAGCGGTCGCGTGCTCGATCCCGGACAACTCGAAGCGCTCGGCATCACGCGGCTTGGCCTCACCCAGACGCAAACGATGGCGAGCGAACTCACCGGCACGCCGCTCTATCTCGCCCCGGAACTTCTCGGAGGACAAGTGCCGACGGTGCGCTCGGACATCTACGCGCTCGGCGTGATGCTGTTCCAGCTTTGCGTCGGCGACCTGCGCCGGCCGCTGTCGGCGGGCTGGGAAAACGAGATCGACGATGCGTTGCTGCGCGAGGACATCGCCAGCGCGGCCAATGGCAATCCGCAACTGCGTTTCGACTCGGCGCACCGACTTGCCGAAAGCCTGCGTTCGCGTGGGCGGCGCGCACAGGTTGCGCAAGCGCAGCGAGAGCAGGCGGCACACGACGAGCGCTTGCGCGCGAAATCGCGCCGACGTCGGCGCTGGCTCGCGGCGGCGTTTGCGTCGCTCGTTTGCGGCTTGATCGTTGCGATCGGCATGTACCGGCAGGTCGCGGATGCGAATGCACGCGCGGAACGGGAAGCGCGCATCGCCACGACGGTCAACCGGTTCCTCAATCAGGACGTTCTGGCTGCGGCCAACCCGATGCGCGGCGGACATGTGGACGTCAGCGTGAGGCAGGCGCTCGATGCGGCTGCGCCGAACATCGATGTGCGCTTCGCGGGTTTGCCGCAAATTGCGGCGACCCTGCACCGTACCTTGGGCGATGCTTACTATCAGTTGTCGGATTTCCCGCAAGCCGTTCAACATTTCGATGCCGCAAATGCCGGGTTCGCAGCTGCGGAAGGCGATTCGTCGGTCGATACGGTCGGCACGCGCGCCCTGCTGGCGCAGGCGTTGGTGCGTGCGGACCGGCTCGACGAAGCCGCTGCATTGATCGAGCGCATTAGTCCGCAAGTGCAGGCGTTGGCTCCGGAACATCCAATGCTGCGTGTGCAGGCGGACATGGCGCGTGCATGGCTGGCATTCAACACCTTGCACATCGATCAGTCGATCGCGCCGCTGGAAGAGGCGGCGCAGACGCTGGTCGGCGTTCCCGATGCGGACCCCGAAGTCGTTTCTGCGGTGGCGCAAGCGCTCGTTTCCGCGCGCTCACGGCTTGGCTTGCCGGCGGAATCGCTTGAGCAGACCCAGCAACGCCTGCTCGCGAAAATGGAGAGTCAACGGGGCAGGACAGCGCCAGCGACGCTCGGCGCGCGCCACCTGCTGGCGCGCATCCAAGTGTTGCGCGGCAAGGGTCGCGAAATGGAGTCGACGTACCTCGACCTCGTCCGCGACTTCAACCGCGTGCTCGGTCCGGAAAACGAGAGCACGCTGCTGGCGACGCACGGATTGGCCAATGTCTATGCCAAGCTCGAACGCTGGGACGATTGCGCGCGAAACGCGCGCATCGCCTACGAAGGTCTGAACCGGCGCGTCGGGCCGAGCCACATCAATACGCTCAACGCGCTCGATACGCTCGCCTTGGCCGAATACCGCCTTGGCCGGCTCGACGAGGCATCGCGTTTGTTCGAGAGCGGAATGGAGCGGTTGCATGCTTCGCAGGACAAGCTCGCCAACCTGTTGTTGCCTGCATTTCAGATCAATCTGGCCTATGTGCGCCTTGCGCAGGGTCGTCGCGAAGACGCCGCAGCGCTGATCACCGATGCGCGCAAATCCGGCGGCACATTGCTCGAAAAGGATTCCGACGCCGCAGGTGAGCTGGATTGCCTGGAAGGTCGCATCGCGGTGGCTTCCGGCGATGCCGAAACGGGCGCGAAACGCCTGCACGAAGGCATCGCGCTGCTCGAAAAACAGAATCCGGACAGCTACTGGATCATTCGTGACGCCAAGGACGCGTTGTTGCAGTCGGGAAGCAGGACGTCTGCTGCATCGCCATCGCAAGGCTCCGCGCGGTGAACATTCCGCGCCGGTCTTGGGTAGTCGAGTTCACACCTCCAGCGACGCCAAATCCCCCTTCGTTTCCAGCCACTCCTTGCGGTCGCTGGCGCGCTTCTTCGACAGCAGCATGTCCATGACCTTGCCCGTGCCGTCGTCCGGCTCGACGGTGAGTTGGACGAGGCGGCGCGTATCTGGGTCGATCGTGGATTCGCGCAGCTGCGACGGGTTCATTTCGCCGAGGCCCTTGAAGCGCGTGACGCTGACCGCGCCCTTGATCTTCTCGCGCTGGATCTTTTCGAGCATCGCGTCGCGTTCGGATTCGTCGAGGCAGTAGAACACCTGCTTGCCGACGTCGACGCGGAACAGCGGCGGCATCGCGACGAACGCGTGGCCTTCGCGCACGAGCGCGGGGAAATGCTTGAGGAACAGTGCGGACAGCAGCGTTGCGATGTGCAGGCCGTCGGAGTCGGCGTCGGCGAGGATGATGACCTTGCCGTAGCGCAGGCCGGAAAGATCGTCCTTGCCCGGATCGCAGCCGATCGCGACGGCGAGGTCGTGGACTTCCTGCGACGAGAGCACTTGCCCGGATTCGACTTCCCATGTGTTCAAAATCTTGCCGCGCAGCGGCAGGATCGCTTGGAAATCCTTGTCGCGCGCCTGTCGCGCGGAGCCGCCGGCCGAGTCGCCTTCGACGAGGAAGAGTTCCGTGCGCGAGAGGTCGCTCGATGCGCAATCGGCGAGCTTGCCAGGCAGGGCGGGGCCTTGCGTGATCTTCTTGCGGACGATCTGCTTCTCGGCCTTGAGGCGCAGCGTCGCGCGCTCAATCGCGAGCTGTGCGATCCGTTCGCCGATCTCGACGTGCTGGTTGAGATACAGCGAAAAGCCGTCGTGCACGGCGTTCTCGACGAAGCCGGCCGCGTCGCGCGAGGACAGGCGTTCCTTGGTTTGGCCGGAAAACTGCGGATCGCTCATCTTCAAAGACAGCACAAAGCAGAGCCGATCCCACACGTCTTCCGGCGCGAGCTTGATGCCGCGCGGCAGAAGGTTGCGGAATTCGCAGAACTCGCGCAGCGCATTGGTCAGCCCCGAACGCAGGCCGTTGACGTGCGTGCCGCCTTGCGCGGTCGGGATCAGGTTGACGTAGCTTTCCTGCGTGAGTTCGCCTTCGGGCAGCCAGGTGGCGGCGAATTCGACGGCGCCGTTGCCTTTGTCATGCTGCCCGACGTAGAGGTCGGCGGGAATGCGCTCGGCTTCGCCGAGCATCGAACGCAGGTAGTCGCGCAGACCGTCTTCGTAGTGCCATTCGAGCTTTTCGCCGCTGGCTTCGTCGAACAGGCGCACGGTGAGTCCGGCGCAGAGCACGGCTTTCGCGCGCAGCACGTGCTTTAGGCGCGGCAGCGAGATTTTTGGCGAATCGAAATACTTCGGATCGGGCCAGAAGCGCACCGTCGTGCCAGTCTGCTTCTTCGGCACGGTGCCGGTCACGCTGAGGTTGCTCGCGCGATCACCGTCCTTGAAGTTCATGCGATGGACTTGGCCATCGCGGCGGATCGTCACCTCCACGCGCTGCGACAGCGCGTTGACCACCGACACGCCGACGCCGTGCAGGCCGCCGGAAAACTGGTAATTGCGATTCGAAAACTTGCCGCCCGCGTGCAGGCGCGTGAGGATGAGTTCGACGCCGGGAATGCCTTCTTCCGGATGGATGTCGACCGGCATGCCGCGGCCGTCGTCGCTGACTTCGACCGAACCGTCCGCGTGCAGGGTGACGTCGATCGTCTTCGCGTGGCCGGCGAGCGCTTCGTCGACCGAGTTGTCGATGACTTCCTGCGCGAGGTGGTTCGGCCGCGCGGTGTCGGTGTACATGCCAGGGCGGCGTTTGACCGGGTCGAGGCCGGACAGGACTTCGATGTCGGCGGCGTTGTAACGGGAATTCATGCGAGGCAAATCCAGAACGGTTCCGGCGAATCGCGCAGGATGGCGGCTGCGATAGCGTCGATCAAGCCTTGCGGATCGCGGCGCGTTGCGCTCAGGCCGGATCGTCGAACAACTTGCCCGGATTCATGATCCCGTTCGGGTCGAACACGCGGCGCACGCCGCGCATCAGCGCGATTTCCGCGGCGCTGCGCGTGCGGTCGAGATACGGTTTCTTGACGAGGCCGATGCCGTGCTCGGCCGAGATGCTGCCGCCGTGACGTTGCAGCATTTCGGCGAGTTCGTGCGTGACACCTTCGCATTGGCGCACGAAGTCCGCGCTCGATGCCGCGGCCGGCTTGAGCACGTTGATGTGCAGGTTGCCGTCGCCGATGTGTCCGAACCAGACGACTTCGATGCCGGGATATTCGCGTTCGAGCAGCGCCTGCATCTCGTGCAGAAATGCAGGCACGACCGCGATGCGCATCGACACGTCGTTCTTGTACGGCTGGAATTTCGCGAGGCTTTCGGTGATGCCTTCGCGCAGCCGCCACAGCGCGGCGGCCTGCGCGTCGCTTTGCGCGATGACGCCGTCGGCGATCCAGCCTTGTTCGGCGGCTTCCTCGAACGCCATGAGCGCGGCGTTCTCCGCACGTTCGTCGGCGGCGTCGTATTCGGTAACGACGTAGTAGGGATGATCGCCATCGAGTGCGCGCTGCGCGCCATGCGCGAGCACGTGCGCGAGAGCGATGTCGGTGAAGAATTCGAACGCCTGCAACGCGAGGCGGCTGCGGAACAGGCCGAACACGCACATCAGCGCGTCCATGTTTGGCAGGCCGAGCAGCATCACTTGCGACGGCAGCGGCGGATCGGTGAGCTTCAGCGTTGCTTCGACGACGATGCCGAGCGTGCCTTCGGCGCCGATCGCGAGCTGGCGCAAGTCGTAGCCGCTGGAATTCTTGATCAGGCCGCGATTGAGATCGAGCAGTTCGCCGTTGCCGGCGACGAGCTTGAGTCCGGCGACCCACTCGCGCGTGTTGCCGTAGCGGATCACGCGGATGCCGCCGGCGTTCGTCGCGATGTTGCCGCCGATGGAGCACGAGCCGCGCGCGGCGAAATCGACCGGATAGATCAAACCGTGCGTCCGCGCGGCCTCGTGCACGGCATGCAGCGTGATGCCGGGCTCGACGGTCAGCGTGCGGTCGATCGCGTCGAAGCCGAGCACGCGGTTCATGCGCTCAAGGCTGACCACGAGTTCGCCGTTCGCCGCGACCGCGCCGCCGGAAAGCCCGGTGCGACCGCCGGACGGCACCAGCGCGACACGCTCGGCGTTGGCCCAGCGCACGATCGTCTGCACTTCGTCGATCGACGCCGGCAGCGCGATCGCGAGCGGCGCCGGCGTCCAGCGGCGCGTCCAGTCGCGACCGTAGTGCTCGAGATCGCCGGCCGCGTCGAGCAGGCGCAGCGAGGGCAGTTGCCGGCGCAACGCGGCCAGCGGCTGGTTTTCCATGACGGCTCCCGGAAAGGCGGTCGAAGCCTGCCAGCCGCGTCCGGCGGCGTCCAGTGTTGCGCCGCCACATGCGCTGTCTGCATAGTGATGCTTCTGCAACGGAGGCATGGATGGAAACGTCGTTTCCGAAATCCGAGATCAAGGTGCTCCTGCTCGAAGGCGTCAGCCGCAACGCGGTGCTTGCGTTCGAGCGCGCCGGCTACAGCCAGATCGAGTTCCACGAGAAGGCGCTGCCCGAAGAAAAACTGCTCGAACGCATCGCGGACGCGCACATCGTCGGCATCCGCTCGCGCACGCATCTGACCGACGCGGTGCTGCAGCGCGCGCGACGCCTGATCGCGGTCGGCTGCTTCTGCATCGGCACCAACCAGGTCGACCTCGCCGCGGCGCGCCACCTCGGCGTGCCGGTGTTCAACGCGCCGTATTCGAACACGCGCAGCGTCGCCGAACTCGTCATCGCGGAAACGATCATGCTGTTGCGTGGCGTTCCGCAGAAGAACGCGCTCTGCCATCGCGGCGGCTGGACGAAATCCGCGCTCGGCAGCTACGAGGTGCGCGGCAAGACGCTCGGCGTCGTCGGCTATGGCCACATCGGCACGCAGGTCGGGCTGCTCGCCGAAGCGCTGGGCATGCAGGTGATCTTCCACGACGTCGAAACCAAGCTTGCGCTCGGCAATGCGCGCGCCACGGCGAGCCTCGACGATCTGCTCTCCAGCGCCGACGTGGTCAGCCTGCACGTACCGGAGACGCCCTCGACGAAATGGATGATCGGCGCGAAGCAGCTCGCCGCGATGCGTCCCGGGGCGCTGCTGCTCAACGCCTCGCGCGGCACCGTGGTCGACATCGACGCGCTCGCCGAAGCCCTGCGCGACGGTCATCTCGCCGGCGCGGCCGTCGACGTGTTCCCGGTCGAACCGCAGGGCAACGGCGATGCGTTCGAGTCGCCGCTGCGCGGCATGGACAACGTGATCCTCACCCCGCACATCGGGGGCAGCACGCTCGAAGCGCAGGACAACATCGGTATCGAAGTCGCCGCCAAGCTCGTGCGCTACAGCGACAACGGCTCGACCTTGTCGGCGGTGAATTTCCCGGAAGTCTCGCTGCCCGAACATCCGCGCAGCCGCCGCCTGCTGCATATCCATCGCAACGTGCCGGGCGTGATGTCGCGCATCAACGAGATTTTCTCGTCGGGCAACATCAACATCGACGCGCAGTTCCTGCAGACCGACGCCGAAGTCGGCTACGTCGTCATCGACGTCGCCGCCGACCCGCAGCAGGCGGCGCAATTGAAGGATCGTCTCGCGCAGGTGCCGGGCACGCTGCGTTCGCGAGTCCTGTACTGAGCATGCCCGCCGACGCGCCAGCGAACGGGAGCCGCATCCTGTTGTGGCTCGTCGCGCTCGGCGTGTTCATGCAGATGCTCGATTCGACGATCGTCAACACGGCGCTGCCGGCGATGGCGGCGAGTCTGGGCGAAAGCCCGTTGCGCATGCAGTCGGTGGTGATCGCTTACGCATTGACGATGGCGACGCTGATTCCAGCGTCGGGCTGGCTCGCCGATCGCTTCGGTACGCGGCGCGTGTTCTTCTTCGCGGTCGCGGTGTTCACGCTCGGTTCGCTGTTGTGCGCCGTCGCACACACGCTCAAGTTCCTCGTTGCCGCACGCGTCGTGCAGGGCATCGGTGGTTCGATGCTGCTGCCGGTCGGACGTCTCGCCGTGCTGCGTTCAGTGCCGCGCAAGGATTTTCTCGCCGCGATGAGCTTCGTGACGATTCCCGGACTCATCGGCCCGCTGATCGGTCCGACGCTCGGCGGTTGGCTCGTCGAGTCGATGTCGTGGCACTGGATCTTCCTCATCAACCTGCCCGTCGGCGCGATCGCGGCGCTGGCGACGCTGCGTTTCATGCCCGACGCGCGCAGCGAGGTCCGCGCGTTCGATCTCGCAGGCTACGTGATGCTCGCGCTGAGCATGGTCGCGATTTCGCTGTCGCTCGACGGGCTGTCCGAACTCGGCCTGCGCCACGCGACGGTCGCCGTGCTGTTCCTGTTCGGCATGGCGATGTTCGTCTCGTACTGGCTGCACGCGGCGCGCTCGCCGTCGCCGCTGTTCCGGCTCGACTTGTTCCACATCCCGAGCTACCGCGTCGGCATCCTCGGCAACCTGTTTTCGCGCATCGGCAGCGGCAGCATGCCGTTCCTGATTCCGCTGCTGCTGCAGGTCGGGCTCGGCTTCACGCCGATGCAGGCGGGCCTGACGATGATTCCGGTCGCGCTCGCGGGCATGGTGTCCAAGCGCGCGGTCGTGCCGATCGTCAAGCGCTTCGGCTATCGGCGCGTGCTGCTGGTCAACACGATCCTCGTCGGCTTGGCGATGGCGAGTTTCGCGTTGATCGGGCCGCAGCAGTCGGCGTGGCTGCGCATTGCCCAGCTGTCCGCGTTCGGTCTCGTCAATTCGTTGCAGTTCACGGCGATGAACACGGTCACGCTGCGCGACCTCGACGGCGACCGCGCCAGCAGCGGCAACAGCCTGCTGTCGATGGTGATGATGCTGTCGATGAGTCTCGGCGTCGCCACCGCCGGCGGCGTGCTCGCCGCGTTCTCCGAAGCGTTCGGCGGCGAACGCGGTGCGGCGACGCTGCCGGCATTCCACGCGACTTTCATCTGCGTCGGATTGGTGACGATGATGTCGGCGTGGATTTTCTGGCAACTCGAACCGAAACGCCGCTATCCGGTGCCGCCGCCCGCCGACGCGATGTGACGCGCGGCGCTCCCGGACTCACGCGTCGCGCTCAGCCGTCGAAGCCGCTCGCGAACAGGCGATCCGCGCCGTATTCGTACGCGCCGATGTCCATTCGGGGATCGCCGTCCAGACGACGGGAAAATCCGCGTTGATCGGTCAGCGCGTAGTATTGAATCCACGTCGCCGCATCGCGCGCGGGGCTGTTCGCCGCGAGCGCCTGCGTCTGCGTCGGGCCGCCGTTGTCCTCAAGCGCGCCGAGCAAGGGGTCCACTCCGTGCAGGTTGTAGTTGTCCGCGCGGTCGATCGCGCCGGGCGTCGTCGTTCCGATGAGATTGGAATACGCCTCGATGCCGCCGCTGCCGCTGCGGCCGAGGTCGTAGTTTCCATCCAGCGTCGCATTGCCCCAAAGCAGGGTGCCATTGAGGAACAGGATGCCGTTTGGCGAATCAAACTGCAGCCCGGCAGCCACGTTCGGATTGCGCTGCAGGGTGTAAGCGAGATTGCTCGCTATCGTGCTCAGCGCGATGCGTGCCGAGCCTGTCAAGGCGATGCCGGCACCGCCGTCGGTGGCTTGCTCGCCGTAGACGAAGTTTCCGCTGATCGTCACGTTCTCGATCACGGCCGCCGTGTCGCTGGCCGTCAGGTCGATGCCTGCCCCGCGGCGCCCCGCGCGATTGAACGCTACCAGCGAACGGCGCATGTCGAAGGCGTAGGGCGTATCGATGTACAGGCCCGCGCCGCGCTTGGCGATATTGCTCTGGAACAGGCTGTCCTGGATCGACACCGCGGCATTGAGCGCGGCGATCCCGCCCCCCGATACGCCGGCGCTGTTGTGGCGGAAGATGCAGCGATCCACTCGAAGCGATCCGCCGTTCAGGTGCAGGCCGCCGCCTTGTTCGTCCACGATCGAATTGGTCGTGTTGTTGTCTTCGACGATCGCATCGGCGAGCAGGAGGCGCGCGTTGGAACTTTTGATGCCGGCGCCACGATCCTGCGCTCCGCCACGGATGGTCAGGCCGAGGATCGCCACGTCGATCGTCTCGAAGCCGTAGGTGGCGATGGCGATCACGCCGCCGCGGCCGCCGGCGTCGATGGCGAGCCGGTCGGCACCGGGGCCGACGATCACGACCGAATCGGTGATGTAGAGGTTGTTCGCGGCGAGCTGGAGGGTGCCTTCGAGCGCGGCGTCGATCTCGACCACCGCGATGCCGGGTTCGGCGTTGGCGCGTTCGATGGCATCACGCAGCGACCCGGGGCCGGAATCGGCGAGGGTGGTGACTTCGTGACGAGGAACCGATGCGGGATCGACCGTCCGCTGGGACAGGAACGCCCACGCGTCCTGTTCGCGCTCGGCCGCCGCGTGCATGCGCACGTTGAGCGCGTGCCCAGCGGGCGTGGCGCCGGCGACGTTGGTGTTGACGGCAATGGCGATGAACATGGAGGTCGCTAAGAGATTGCGCACGATCGGGTTACCGGAAATGAAAAATGTGAAAGCAGGCCGCCGGACGATGGCGAGAACGGATTGAATGACGGCCATCGGCGCGCTCCATCAGGCGGAGCGCGCGAGGGCACTGCCATCAGCCTTCGAAGCTGTGGCAGAAGATCGTGTCGCCGCGGTACTCGTAGGCGCCGATGTCGGGGACGTGCACGTTCGGCCGGCGGCAGGCGTTGAAGTCGATCGTGCGCGCGAAGCCGATGCCGCGCTGGTCGCTGGTCAGATTGCCGGGATTGCTGCCTTTGTCGACCGCGAGGCTGTTCCGCGGAATCGGATGCACGGGCGTGCGGCCGCCGTGCGTGGCGGTCAAATCCTGCAGCAACGCATCGCCTTCGAGGTTGGCGCTGGCCGTCGTGATGATGCCGATCGGCGGCGTGAGCGCGAACAGGCTGTGGTCGACGTTCAACGTGCTCTCCGGAACGCCGGTCTTGCGCGTGGCGTCGATTGGCAGATTCGAGTTGCCATGCGTGTTGCGGTTGAACAGCGTGCTTTGCACCGTGACGCGCGTCTTGTCGCCGTTGTTCACCCACAGCGCGCCGCCCGCGTTGGCGCCGGGCGCGACGGCAGGCGCGGTCTTGTTGTCGGCGACGGTGGCATTGCGCACGGTGAGATAGCCGTCCCACACCGCGAGCGCGCTGCCCGTCGCGAACTGGTGTTGCGCTTCGTTGCGCGAGAACGTGGTGTTCTCGATCACGCTGTCCGCCGTACCGACGTTGCTCGTGCCGCTGAAATAAATGCCGCCGCCGTAGCTGCTGACGGCGACGTTCTCGATCAGCGCGCTGCGCGACAGCGTGAAATTTTCCGCCGAAACCATGTAGATGCCGCCGCCGTTGTTGGCGGTGTTTTCCTGGAACACGGTGTCGGTGATCGCCGCCTTGACGGCGGGCGAGGCGATGTTCAGTCCGCCGCCATAGTCGGCGCGATTGTCGACGAAGATGCTGTTGCTCACGGTCAGCAGGCCGCGGCTGAAGTAGACGCCGCCGCCGTTGCGCTGGAAGGAGCCGTTGACCTGATTGCTGCGCAGGACGACGTTGTCCATGGTCAGGTTCGCGCCAGCGACGCTGACCGCGCCGCCCTTGCGCCCGGCGGTGTTGCCTTCGAACACGAGATCGGTGAGGCGGATGTCCGCGTGGATCGACGTGGCTTCGTAGAACAGGCCGCCGCCGCTGTCGTTCGACGAGGTGATGGCCTTGCCGTTGACGATCTTGAAGCCGCGAATCGACCATGTCTTGTCGGTAGCGCTGGCATTTTCCAGGCGGAATGCGCGAGCGGCGCCATTGGCATCGATGGTGACGCGGCCGGAACCGGGCCCGGTGAGGGTCAGGCTGTCGGTGATCGCCAATTCGCCGCCGGTCAGCGTGATCGTGCCAGTCAAGCCGGCCTGGAACGCGATCGCGTCCGCGCCGGTAGCCTGATTGGCTTTCGCGATCGCGTCGCGCAGGCTGCCGGCGCCGTTGTCGGCGAGGGTGGTGACGGTGAACGTCGCGGCATTCGCGCAGGACGCGCCGGCAATCAGCGCGACGCAGAGCAGGGAGTGGTTTTTTCGCATGGCTTGCTCCAGGGAGGGGGTGAAGTCCTTGATCGCGTACTGTCGCGTCGAGCGCGGCCTGCGGGGTTGCGGATGCGAGTGCGCAGCGGTTGCGCGAGTTGCGCGATGGCGGCGAGCGCGCGCCGCGCGGGTTCTGCACTGAAGATCGGCGCGCCGGCGGATTCCCGGCGCGTTGGGCTGGCGCGGATCGCGCGGCATCGCGAATGCGGTGTTTCATTGTCGTGCGCGCGTCGGACTCGCCCGCTTCGGAGCGAACCGGTAGAATGTGGGTTTCAGGCAGAATCCTTCGCCCATGACCCCCCTCATTTTCGTGACCGGCGGCGTGGTGTCCTCGCTTGGCAAGGGCATCGCGGCGGCGTCGCTGGCGGCTATCCTCGAGGCGCGCGGCTTGCGCGTGACCTTGATGAAGCTCGACCCCTACATCAACGTCGACCCGGGCACGATGAGCCCGTTCCAGCACGGTGAGGTCTACGTCACCGACGACGGTGCCGAGACCGACCTCGACCTCGGCCACTACGAGCGCTTCGTGCGCACGCGCCTGTCGGGCAAGAACTCGATCACGACCGGCAAGATCTACGAGAGCGTGATCGCCAAGGAACGCCGCGGCGACTATCTCGGCGCGACCGTGCAGGTCATTCCGCACATCACCGACGAGATCAAACATCGCATCTACGAGGCGACGCAGGGCTACGACGTCGCGCTCGTCGAGATCGGCGGCACGGTCGGCGACATCGAATCGCAGCCGTTCCTCGAGGCGATCCGCCAAATCCGCATCGAACACGGCGCCGAATTCGCGATGTTCATGCACCTCACGCTGGTGCCGTACATCAAGGCTGCCGGCGAGATCAAAACCAAGCCGACCCAGCATTCGGTCAAGGAACTGCGCTCGATCGGCATCCAGGCCGACGTGCTCGTGTGCCGCTGCGAGCAGCCGCTGCCGCAGAGCGAGCGGCGCAAGATCGCGCTGTTCACCAACGTGCCGGAAAAGGCCGTCATCAGCGCGATCGACGTCGACGTCATCTACGGCCTGCCGCAGTGGCTGCATGCGCAAAAGCTCGACGAAATCGTCATCGAGCGCCTGCGCCTGCCGGCCAAGCCCGCAGACTTGTCGCAGTGGGAACGCACGGTCGAAGCCGTCCAGCATCCGCAGGGCGAAGTCGATATCGCCATCGTCGGCAAGTACGTCGAACACAAGGACGCGTACAAGTCGCTCGGCGAGGCGCTGCGCCACGGCGGCATCAAGCAGAAGACGCGCGTCAACCTGCACTGGCTGGAATCGGAAGACATCGAGCGCAAGGGCGCCGACATGCTCGCCGGCTACGACGGCATCCTCGTGCCGGGCGGTTTCGGCAAGCGCGGCTTCGAGGGCAAGATCGCCGCCGCGCGTTACGCGCGCGAGCACAAGATTCCGTATTTCGGCATCTGCTACGGCATGCACGCGGCGGTCGTGGATTTCGCGCGCCACATCGCCGGCCTCGAAGGCGCCAATTCGAGCGAGAACGACCGCAACTGCGCCGATCCCGTGATCGCGCTCATCACCGAATGGAAAACCGGTGCGGGCGAAATCGAACGTCGCGACGAACACTCCGACCTCGGCGGCACAATGCGCCTGGGCGCGCAGGAATGCCGCCTCAAAGCCGGCACGCTGTCGCGCGAGATGTACGGGCAGGACGTCGTGCGCGAACGTCACCGCCACCGCTACGAATTCAACAACCGCTATCGCCAGAAATTCGAGGATCTGGGCCTCATCATCGCGGGCAAGTCGATGGACGACCTGCTCGTGGAGATGATTGAACTGCCGAACCATCCGTGGTTCGTCGCCTGTCAGGCGCATCCGGAATTCACCTCGACGCCGCGCGACGGCCACGCGTTGTTCATCGGCTTCATCCGCGCCGCGCGCGAGCAGCGCGCGATGCGCGAAGCGCCGCGCGTCGATGGCGACGTGCCGGCGAAGATCGGAGCGACGGCATGAAGTTGTGCGGTTTCGAAGTTGGCCTGAACCAGCCGCTGTTCCTCATCGCCGGGCCTTGCGTCATCGAGTCGATGCAGTTGCAGCTCGACACCGCGGGAAAGCTCAAGGAAATCACGTCGAAACTCGGCGTGCCCTTCATCTTCAAGTCGAGCTTCGACAAGGCCAACCGCACCTCGGGCACGAGTTTTCGCGGTCCGGGCATCGAAGAAGGCTTGAAGGTGCTCGCCGAAGTGAAGCGCCAGATCGGCGTGCCCGTGCTCACCGACGTGCACGAATACACGCCGATGGCGGAAGTCGCCAGCGTCGTCGACGTGCTGCAAACGCCGGCGTTTCTGTGCCGCCAAACCGATTTCATCCAGAACGTCGCCAAGGCCGGCAAGCCCGTCAACATCAAGAAGGGTCAGTTCCTGTCGCCGTGGGAAATGAAGCACGTCGCCGCGAAGGCGAAGGCGACGGGCAACGAGCAGATCATGGTCTGCGAGCGCGGCGCGAGCTTCGGCTACAACAACCTCGTGTCCGACATGCGTTCGCTCGCCGTCATGCGCGACACCGGCTGTCCGGTCGTGTTCGACGCGACGCATTCGGTGCAGTTGCCCGGCGGCGCGGACGGCAAATCCGGCGGTCAGCGCGAATTCGTGCCCGTGCTGTCGCGCGCCGCGGTCGCGGTCGGGATCGCCGGCATTTTCATGGAAACGCATCCCGATCCGGACAAGGCGCTCAGCGATGGGCCGAATGCGTGGCCGCTGGGGAAGATGGAAGCGTTGCTGAGTCAGCTCAAAGAGTTCGATCGCATCGCAAAGGGCGCGGATTCGTTGTAACGGGTGCGGTACACCCCGGCCTGAGCCATCCGATTTCATTTTCGATTTGAAAGGGTTTCGTCATGACCGCAATCAAGAACATCCACGCCCGCGAAATCCTCGACTCTCGCGGCAACCCCACGCTCGAAGCCGAAGTCACGCTCGCCGACGGTTCGTTCGGCCGCGCGGCGGTGCCGTCGGGCGCATCCACCGGTTCGCGCGAGGCCGTCGAACTGCGCGATGGCGACAAGGCACGCTATCTCGGCAAGGGCGTGCGCAACGCGGTCGCGAACGTCAACACGACGATTGCCGATGCGCTCAAGGGCTTCGACGCGAACGACCAGCGCGGCCTCGACGAAAAACTCATCGCGCTCGACGGCACGCCGAACAAGGGCAAGCTCGGCGCGAACGCATTGCTCGGCGTCTCGCTCGCGAACGCGCACGCAGTCGCTGCATCGAAAAAACTGCCGCTGTGGAAATACCTCGCCGGCGATCGCGCCGCGCGCCTGCCGGTGCCGATGATGAACATCATCAACGGCGGCGCGCATGCGGACAACAACGTCGACATGCAGGAGTTCATGATCCTGCCGGTCGGCCTGCCGAGTTTTTCCGAAGGCCTGCGCGCGGGCACGGAAATCTTCCACGCGCTCAAGTCCGTGCTGAAAGGCCGCGGGCTCAACACCGCGGTCGGCGACGAAGGCGGCTTCGCGCCGAACCTGCGTTCGAACGAGGAAGCGATCGAGACGATCCTCGAAGCCGTCGCCAAGGCCGGCTACAAGATCGGTTCCGATATCTGGCTCGGCCTCGACGTCGCCAGCTCGGAATTCTTCAAGGACGGCGCCTACCACCTCGAAGGCGAGGGCAAGGTGTTGTCGTCGGCGCAATTCGCCGACTTCCTCGCTGCGTGGTGCGCGAAATATCCGATCGTCACGATCGAGGACGGCATGGCCGAAGGCGACTGGGACGGCTGGAAACTGCTCACCGACAAGCTCGGCAAGACCGTGCAACTCGTTGGCGACGACCTGTTTGTGACCAACACGGCGATCCTCAAGGAAGGTATCGACAAGCACATCGCCAACGCGATCCTCATCAAGGTCAACCAGATCGGCACGTTGACCGAAACGCTCGACGCGATCGCAATGGCCGAGGCGGCTAAGTACGCTTCGATCATCTCGCATCGCTCCGGCGAAACCGAAGACACGACGATCGCCGATCTTTCCGTCTCGACCGCGGCGACGCAGATCAAGACCGGTTCGCTGTGCCGCTCCGATCGCGTCGCCAAGTACAACCAGCTGTTGCGCATCGAAGAAGCGCTCGGTTCGGCGGCGCGTTACGCGGGCAAACACGCGTTCCCGAACCTGCCGAACTTCAAGGGCTGAGGCTGACGCGATGTTGCGCTGGGCCGCGCTGATCCTGCTGATCCTGCTCGTCGCGTTGCAGGTGCAGCTGTGGACCGGCCACGGCGGCCTGCGCGACTTGTGGCGTCTGCAACAGAACGTCGCCGAGCAGAAGAAAAACAACGAGGCGCTGAAGACGCGCAACGAAACCTTGTCGGCCGAAGTCGAGGATCTCAAGCACGGCAACGAGGCGATCGAGGAGCGCGCGCGTTCCGAACTCGGCCTGCTCAAGCCGGGTGAGACGTTCATCGAAGTCGTCGAACCCGCGGATGGCTCGAAACCGGCGGGTTCGCCCGATGATCACTGATCGCTTGTGGTGCGTCGTGCCCGCGGCCGGGCACGGTGCGCGTTTCGGCGCGGCAATTCCGAAGCAATACGTCGAGATTGCGGGTCGTCCGTTGCTCGAATGGACGCTCGACGCGCTCGCGCACAGCCCGCGCGTGGCCGGCATCGTGCTCGTGCTCGCGGAGGGCGACGCGCATTGGCGCACGCGCGACTCGATCGGTGGAAAACCGCTGCGCACGACGCTCGGCGGCGACGAACGCAGCGCATCCGTGCTGGCCGGCCTTCGCGCACTCCCGTCCGAGGTCGCCGACGACGATTTCGTGTTGGTGCATGACGCCGCGCGGCCGTGCGTGCGCGCCAACGACATCGAGCGCCTCGCCACGCGCGCCATTCCGGCCGGCGGCGGCCTGCTCGCCGCGCCGTTGCGCGACACGCTCAAGCACGCCGGCAACGACCATCGCGTTACCGTGACCGAACCGCGTGAATCGCGCTGGCGCGCGCTGACGCCGCAGCTTTTCCCGCGTGGCGCGCTCGAACGCGCACTCGCACGTGCGCAGAGCGATGGCGTCACCGTCACCGACGAGGCAATGGCGATGGAGCGCGAAGGCTTCGCGCCGCTGCTGGTCGAAGGCGACGAGAGCAACATCAAGGTGACGACGCCGGCCGATCTCGCGCTCGCGGCGTATTTGTTGAGTCGAGCGCCGGCGTAAGCTGTCGCCTTCGAAATCCATCATCGGCACGACTTTTCCCATGCGCATCGGCCAAGGCATCGACGTCCACGCATTCGGCCCCGGCGACCACGTCACGCTTGGCGGCGTGCGCATCGCGCACGAGCGCGGACTCGTCGCGCATTCCGACGGCGACGTCGTCATCCACGCGCTGTGCGACGCGTTGCTCGGTGCGCTCGCGCTCGGCGACATCGGCCATCACTTTCCGCCGAGCGACCCGCGCTGGAAGGATGTCGATTCGCGGCATTTCCTGCGCCATTGCGCGGCGCTTGTCGCCGAACGCGGTTTTGCGCTCGCCAACGCGGACGTGACTGTCGTCTGCGAGCGGCCCAAGCTCGCGCCGCACGTCGACGCCATGCGCGCGAACCTCGCTGGCGACCTCGGTTGCGGCATCGGCGACGTGAGCGTGAAGGCGACGACGAGCGAGAAGCTCGGCTTCACCGGCCGCGGCGAAGGCATCGCCGCGTTCGCGGTCGCGTTGTTGCAGGCGCGACCGGTCAAGACGCGCGCCGGCTCCGCCGACGAACCCGAACTGCGCGCGTTCGTGCAGCGCGTCGAGGCGCAGGCCGGCGCGGAATTCCTGCCGGAAACCTCGGACGAGCCTAATCCGGAAGCGCAGTCGCAACAGCGCAAGCAAGATCCATGAGCACCGTCCTGCCGTACGCGCATGGCGGCCCGCCGATCGCCGCGCAGATGCGTCGCGAGCCCGCCGATTTCCGCGTCGATGAAATCCTTGGCTTCGAGCCGAGCGGCAGCGGCGAGCATGTCTTCCTCGATATCGAGAAAACCGGCGCGAATACCGAATGGGTCGCTCGCCAGCTCGCGCGCGAACTAGGCTTGGCGCCGGTCGCGGTCGGTTTTTCCGGCCTCAAGGATCGCCATGCGATCACGCGCCAGGCATTCACCGTGCACTTGGGCACGAAGCCGGAACCGGACTGGAATGCGCTCGCGATTCCCGGCGTGCGCGTGCTCGGCGCGACGCGCCACGCGCGCAAGCTCAAGCGCGGCGTTCATCGCGGCAACCGCTTCGCCATCGTCCTGCGCGACGTGCGTGGCGAACGCGGGCGAGTCGACGACGTGCTCGCCGCGATCCGCGCGGACGGCGTGCCGAACTATTTCGGCGAACAGCGTTTCGGTCGCGACGACGGCAACCTCGCGCTCGCGCGGCAGCTGTTTTCCGGCACACGCCTGCCGCGCGAAAAACACGGCATCGCGCTGTCGGCGGCGCGTTCGGAATTGTTCAACGCCGTCCTTGCACGCCGCGTTGCCGATGCGAACTGGAACCACGCGCTCGACGGCGAGGTGTTCATGCTCGCCGGCACGCACTCGGTGTTCGGCCCTGAGCCGTTGACTGACGAGCACGTGCAGCGCATCAAAGCGTTCGATATCCATCCGACGGGGCCGATGTGGGGCAGGGGCGAGCTGCGTAGCAGCGGCGTCGTGCGCGCGATCGAGGAAGCCGCGATCGACGCGCAGCGCGATCTCGCGCAGGGTCTGGAAAAAGCGGGCCTCGAACAGCAACGGCGTTCGCTGCGCCTTGCCGCGCGCGATCTCGATGCAAGCTGGAGCGGCGACGACCTCACGCTGTCGTTCGCGCTGGAATCCGGCGCGTTCGCCACCGTCGTCGTGCGCGAGCTTTGCGCGACGTCGTAACGCTCAGGCGCGCTGCAGCAGCACGACCGTCGCGCCCGTGCCGCCTTGTGCGGGGCGTGCGGAGGCGAACGCGAGCACGTCGGCGCGTCGCCGCAACAATGTGTCGGTGAGCTGCTTGAGCACGGGGCCTTGCGCTTTCGAGCGCAGGCCCTTGCCGTGCACGATGCGCACGCACAGTTCGTCGTGCTTGCGGCAATCGTCGAGGAATTGGCGGATCGCCTCGCGCGCGACGGCGATGCTCATCTCGTGCAGGTCGATCTCGGCGCGCACGCTGAAGCGGCCGCGACGCAGTTGTTGCAGCAGCTTCGCCGGTTGGCCGGACTTGAGGTAGCTGATTTCCTCGCCGAACTCGACCGCGCCGGGTTCGATGGGATGCGTGAGCAATTCGTCGCGCACGCGCGCTTCGTCGCGGCGCGATTGTTCGGGTTCGGGCGCGGGACGCGGACGCAGCGGCGCGTCGGCATCGGCGTGCAATTCGCGCACGCGGCCGATCGCTTCGCGGAACAGGCGGGCGTCTTCGTCGTCGGGCGGCATCATGCGCGCAGGCTAGCAGAGGCGTCGCGCGCGGCGCGCGGCGTCGTTCCGCTATCATTGGGCATTCCCTTTCGACGACGGGCCGCGATCGCGCGGCGCAGCGAGCCGCATGCGAGTATTGGTCAGCAACGACGATGGCGTGGACGCACCGGGCATCGGCGTGCTTGCGCGCCGTCTCGGCGAAATCGGCGAAGTCACCGTCGTCGCGCCCGATCGCGATCGTTCCGGTGCGAGCAATTCGCTCACGCTCGACGCGCCGATCCGCGCACTGCGCCTCGACGAACGCCGCTGGCGCGTCGCCGGCACGCCGACCGACTGCGTGCATCTCGCGCTGTCGGGTCTGCTCGACCGCGAGCCCGACATCGTCGTTTCCGGCATCAACAACGCGGCCAATCTCGGCGACGACGTCATCTATTCGGGCACGGTGTCGGCGGCGATGGAAGGCCGCTTCCTCGGCCTGCCGGCGATCGCGGTATCGCTGGTCACGCGCGACCACGTCGGCAATCATTTCGAGAGCGCGGCCGAAGCCGTATTGCTGCTGATCCGACGTCTGCTCGTCGATCCGCTTCCGGCCGATACGATCCTCAACGTCAACGTGCCCGACCGGCCGTGGAACGAGATCCGCGGCTTGCAGGTGACGCGTCTGGGCCGACGCCATCGTTCCGCGCCATGCATCGCGCAGCACGATCCGCGCGGACGGCCGATCTACTGGATCGGGCCGCCCGGCGACGCGGCCGACGACGGCCCTGGCACCGACTTCGCCGCGGTGCGCGACGGCTACGTGTCGATCACGCCGATTCACGTCGACCTGACGCGCTTCCAGGCGCTCGACAAGGTTGCCGGTTGGGTGTCGGCATTGCAGACGGTGGCCGGATGAGCGTGTTCTCGCGCCCCGATCCGGCCGCGCGCGGCGTCGGCATGACCTCGCAGCGCGCGCGCGATCGCCTCGTCGAACGCCTCGCGGGCGAAGGCATTCGCGATCGCCGCGTGCTCGACGTGATGCGCACGCTGCCGCGCCATCAGTTCATCGACGAAGCGCTCGCCTCGCGCGCCTACGAGGACACCGCGCTGCCGATCGGCAAGAGCCAGACGATCTCGCAGCCGTTCGTCGTCGCGCGCATGACCGAGGCGCTCATCGAGCATCGCCTGCCGCAGCGCGTGCTCGAAATCGGCACCGGCTCCGGCTATCAATGCGCGGTGTTGTCGCTGCTCGTCGAACAGATGTTCACCGTCGAGCGCATCGACGAACTGCTGCGCAATGCGCGGCGGCGGTTCCGCAAGCTCGGCCTCGACAACATCCGTTCGCGCCACGACGACGGACGCCTGGGCTGGTCGGACGAGGCGCCGTTCGATGCGATCATCGTCACCGCTGCGGGCGCCGCGCTCGAATCGGCGTTGCTTTCACAGCTCGCGCCGCAGGGTTGCCTTGTTGCGCCGGTCGGGCCGACCGGGCGGCAGACGCTCATGCGCGTACGCGCGGGCGACGACGGCTGGTTGGAAGAAAATCTCGGCGCGGTGAGTTTCGTGCCGCTGCGCGGAGGTACGGAATGAGCACTGCGCGGGAGCACGGGATGGTGCGTCGATGAAGTTGTTCAAACCGCTCTACGAACGCGCGCTCAAATGGGCCGCGCATCCGCATGCGGAACGCTATCTCGCCGGACTCAGTTTCGTCGAGGCGGTCATTTTCCCGGTCGCGCCGGAAATCATGCTCGCGCCGATGGTGCTGGCGAAACCGCAGCGCTGGGCGCGTTACGCGGCGATCAGCTTGCTTTTCTCGATGCTCGGCGCATTCGTCGGTTACGCGCTCGGCCACTACGCGTTCGGTTTGTTGCGGCCGCTGCTCGCCGACATCGGCTGGCTGCCGAAGCTCGACGCGCTCGTCGCCGAACTCGGCGCGGAAGTGAATACGCATCCGTGGAACGCGTTCTGGATGCTCGTGCTCGCCGGTTTCGTGCCGGTGCCGCTGAAAATCTTCACCTGGGCTTCGGGCATCGTCGGCATGCCGCTGCTGCCCTTCATCGGCGGCATGCTGATCGGCCGCGGCAAGCGCGTGTTCCTGCTCGCCGGCGTGATCCGGATGGGCGGCGAACGCGCTGAACGCGCGCTGCATCGCTGGATCGAATGGATCGGCTGGGCGCTCGTCGCAGCGGTCGTCGCGGTTATCGTCTACCTCAAGTTCCTGCGATAAATGCGCACCATGGAATCGAGTTCGCGTTTTCTCGTGTCGCTGTCGGTGCTGCTTGGCGCGTGCGCGTCGACGGGGCCGGCGCCCGTCGAGGATCTCAATGGCGGCTCGTCGCGCGTCGCCGCGCGCGAGACGCCCGCGCGGGCCACGACGTCCGCCCGCAGCTACCAGGTGCAGCGCGGCGACACGCTGTACAGCATCGCGTTCCGGCACGGGCTCGACTTCCGCGAGATCGCGGCATGGAACCGCATCGGCGCGCCGTACACCATCTATGTCGGGCAGACGCTGCGGCTCGAATCGCCAGCGGCTGCACCCGCGTCGCGGACGACGGCAGTGGCGACGACGCGGCCGTCGACGACGGCCAAACCGGTGGCATCGACCGCCGCGCCATCGAACGCACCGCGCGAAGCCGCGCCCGCGCCGTTCGAGCCATTGGAAAACACGCCGCCGCCTGCACCGGCGACGAGCGCCGATGCGTCCACCGGTTCGGCGACGACGGTCGCGCCGAAGTCGGCGACCAACGTCGCGACTGCCACGCCGCCGTCGACGCCCGTGTCGGCGAATCCCGCGCCGCCCGCTCCCGTTGCGCCGACGACGCCGCCAGCCGACGCCGTGGCCACCGTCGGCGAAGTGGGGTGGCGCTGGCCCGCCGACGGCACGCTCGTCGGCGCGTTCGTGTCGGGCGACCAGACCAAGCAGGGCATCGACATCTCCGGAAAATCCGGCGATCCGGTGCGCGCCGCCGCCGACGGCACCGTCGTCTACAGCGGCAACGGCCTTGTCGGCTACGGCGAACTCGTCATCATCAAGCACAACGCGAGCTATCTCTCCGCGTACGGCCACAACCGCAAGCGCATGGTCAAGGAAGGCGATCGCGTGAAGGCGGGGCAGGTCATCGCCGAAATGGGTTCGAGCAGCGCGAGCCGCGATTCGCTGCATTTCGAAATCCGCAAGAACGGCAAGCCGGCCAATCCGCTCGATTACCTGCCGCGACGTTGAACGACGTTTCGCGGCGACGAGTGGCGGCGTAAGCTCGCGCGGTGCACGACCCGAACGACCACGACGCGTTGCCCGACGACGAGGAAATCCTCGTCGCGCTCGACGCCGCGGAGCCGCAGGACGAGGAGACGCGCAATTCCACGGCGGCTTACCTGTCCGAAATCGGCCTCATTCCGCTGCTCGACGCCGAATGCGAATGGGCGCTCGCCGAGCGCGTGCAGGCGGGCGACGCGGACGCGCGGCGTTCGCTGATCGAAGCGAACCTGCGCCTCGTCGTCAGCGTCGCGCGCGGCTACGTCGGCCGCGGACTCGCCTTCATGGATCTCATCGCCGAAGGCAATTTCGGCTTGATCCGCGCGGTCGAGAAATTCGATCCGGCGCGGCGCCTGCGCTTTTCGACGTATGCGGTCTGGTGGATCCGAGACGCCGTGCAGTCGGCGATCATGAACCAGGGACGCACGGTGCGCGTGCCCGTGCACGTGCTGCGCGACCTCGCGCAGATCCTGCGCGTCGAACGCGAACTGGCGACGCGTCTTGGCGCGCCGCCCGGCCTCGACGAAATCGCCGCGGCCGCGGGTCGCGAAGTGCGCGACGTCGCCGAGTTGTTCCGCGTCAACGAACGCGTCGATTCGCTCGACGCCCTCGACTCGGGAGAACGCGCGCTGATCGGTTTCATGCAGGAACGTGACGAAGGCACGGCGGGCCTGAGCGCGCTCGACGGCGAACGTCTCGCTGCGCTGATCGCGCGCTTGAGCGAGCGCCAGCGCGAGGTGCTGCGGCGGCGTTTCGGCCTCGAGGACATGCCGGTGCAATCGCTCGCAGAGATCGGGCGCGACCTCGGCATCTCGCGCGAACGCACAAGGCAGATTCAGGAAGAAGGACTCAAGCGCCTGCGCGGACTCGTCGCCGCCGCGCCGCCCGCAGAGTGACGGTTACGCGGCTTGCGTCGGCAACATGATCGCGGCGACCACGCGGCGGCCTTCGCCGGCAAGCAGGTTGTAGGTGCGGCAGGCGGCGGCGTTGTTCATGACTTCCACGCCGATGCCACGGCGCAGCAGCGCGGCGCGCGCCGACGCGGGCGGAAACACTTGTCGCGGGCCAGTGCCGAGCAGGACGACTTCCGGTTCGAGCGCGACGATCGCCTCGATCGCCGCATCATCGAGCTGGCTCACGTCGAAGACGGGCCAATCCTCGACGAGACGATCCGGTGCGAGCAGGAAGCTGCGCGCGACGACGCGGTCGACGATCGTCGCCGAGTCGTCCGCGCAACGCCGGAAGAACAGGAAGCCTTCGGGAAGATCGTGGCTCAGTTGCACGGCGTCACTTCGGCAGCGTGAACTGGCTGCGTTCGGGATGACGGCGGAAAAACGTCGCGGTCTTGCCGATCGCCTGCACGAGTTCGGCGCCGGAGTGGCCGACGATGGTTTCGATCGACTGCGCGCGCTCGTCGCGGTCGTCGCCGCCGAGTTTGACCTTGACCAGCTCGTGGTGGGCGATGGCGCCGTCGAGCTCGGCGAGCAGGGCCGGCGTGATGCCCTTCTGACCGACGAGGATCACCGGCTTGAGGTCGTGGGCGAAGCTGCGCAGATAGCGCTTCTGGGAGGCGGAAAGGGCCATTGCGATGTCGTGAACGGGCGCCGCGGCGCGGACTCGACAGGGTATCATGCAGCGCAGCGAGGTTTCCGCCATCGGCGGGGCCTCGACAAGCGATTCAACGACTTCTTCGCAGGCTCCATGTCCCGCAGCAAATCCAGTTCCCGCTGGCTCCGGGAGCATTTCAACGATCCGTACGTCAAGCGCGCCCAGTCGGAAGGCTGGCGTTCACGCGCGGTCTTCAAACTCGAGGAACTGATCGAGCGCGACCATTTGCTCAAGCCGGGCATGGTCATCGTCGACCTCGGCGCGGCGCCGGGCGGATGGTCGCAGATTGCCCGCGAGCGGCTGGGCGAGAAGGGTCGCGTCGTAGCGCTCGACATCCTGCCGATGCAGGGCATCGGTGGGGTCGAGTTCATCCACGGCGACTTCCGCGAGGACAGCGTGTTGAAACAGTTGGAAAGCCTGCTCGATGGCGCGGCTGTGGACCTTGTGCTTTCGGACATGGCGCCCAACATGAGTGGCATGACCGCCGTCGACCAACCTCGTTCGATGCATCTGGTGGAATTGGCCGAGGAGTTCGCCGCGGCGCATTTGCGCGTCGGCGGTGCGTTCCTGACCAAGGTGTTCCAGGGAGAGGGATTCGACGATTTCGTGCGTCGCTTGCGTGGCGGATACGAGCGCGTCAGCATCCGTAAACCGAAGGCATCGCGCGCGCGCAGCCCCGAGGTGTACGCGCTGGCGGTCGGCAAGAAGGGTTAGGCTTCAGATGGTTGCAAAGAATTCAATCGACGTCGGCGCTGCCGTCGCTTTTCGCGGGAAGTCCGCACCGGGCTCTCGCGAGGGAATCGCACAATGAACGACATGGTCAAGAATCTGCTGCTCTGGGCGGTCATCGCGGTGGTGCTGTTTGCGGTGTTCCAGAGCTTCAATCCGCGTGCGGCGCAGACGTCCGAAGTCGCCTATTCGCAGTTCACGCAGATGATCGGCAACGGCGGCGTGTCCGAAGTGACGATCAGCGCCGAACGGCCCGAGCGCGCGACCGCCAAGCTCAAGGACGGCAATTCGAAGTGGGCCGTCGTGCCGCTTGGCGCCGAGGAGCAGTTCGTCACCCTGCTGGCCAAGAACAACATCGAAGTCACGCAGCAGCCGACCGACAGCATCAATCCGTTCCTGCGCATCCTGTTCGATTGGGTGCCGATCCTCATCTTCATCGGCCTGCTCATCTACTTCATGCGCCAGATGCAGGCCGGTGCGGGCGGGCGCGGCGCGATGTCGTTCGGCCGTTCGCGCGCCAAACTGCAGGGCGAGGATCAGATCAAGATTACCTTCGCCGACGTCGCCGGCTGCGACGAGGCGAAGGAAGAAGTCTCCGAACTCGTCGACTTCCTGCGCGACCCGTCCAAGTTCACCAAGCTCGGCGGCAAGATCCCGCGCGGCGTGCTCATGGTCGGCTCGCCCGGTACGGGCAAGACGCTGCTGGCCAAGGCGATCGCCGGCGAGGCGAAGGTGCCGTTCTTCTCGATTTCCGGTTCCGACTTCGTCGAGATGTTCGTCGGCGTCGGCGCCGCGCGCGTGCGCGACATGTTCGAGCAGGCGAAGAAGCACGCGCCGTGCATCATCTTCATCGACGAAATCGACGCCGTCGGCCGTCATCGCGGCGCCGGCCTCGGCGGCGGTCACGACGAGCGCGAGCAGACCTTGAACCAGCTGCTCGTCGAAATGGACGGCTTCGAGGGCAGCGAAGGCGTCATCGTCATCGCCGCGACGAACCGCCCCGACGTGCTCGATCCGGCGCTGCTGCGTCCGGGCCGCTTCGACCGCCAGGTCGTCGTGCCGCTGCCCGACCTCAAGGGCCGCGAGCAGATCCTGAAAGTCCACATGCGCAAGGTGCCGCTGTCGTCCGACGTCGATCCGCTGGTGATCGCGCGCGGCACGCCGGGCTTCTCCGGCGCCGATCTGGCCAACCTCGTCAACGAGGCCGCGCTGTTCGCCGCGCGCGACAACCGCCGCGACGTCGACATGAACCACTTCGAGCGCGCCAAGGACAAGATCATGATGGGCGCCGAGCGCCGTTCGATGATCATGAGCGAAGACGAGAAGAAGCTGACCGCCTACCACGAGGCCGGCCATGCGATCGTCGGCCTGTCCGTGCCCGAGCACGATCCGGTGCACAAGGTCACGATCATTCCGCGCGGCCGCGCGCTCGGCGTGACGATGTTCCTGCCCGAGCAGGATCGCTACAGCCATTCCAAGACCTCGCTCGAATCGCGCCTCGCCAGCCTCTACGGCGGCCGCGTCGCCGAGGAACTCATCTTCGGCGAGGACAAGGTC